>JBLFZD010000038.1:0-17204 GCA_047610085.1 Ilumatobacter sp.
AGAAGCCACGCTAGAGAACGGTGGTCGGCGCGAGGTGAACTCGAGGTGAAATCGTGACGTCAGTTCAGCTGGCGACGTACTGCAGGCACGACGACGTCGAGGTATGCGTCAAGTGCATCGGTGTCGAAGGGGAACCGCAGCGCGATGTTGACCATGTCGGCACCGGCTTCGTGGAATGCTGCGATCTGCTCCACGACCTGATCGGGAATTCCCGTGAGAGCTCCTTCGGTGACACGCTCGGCCATCTCCGGGCCCCACTGGTCTCGAATCTTTTGCAGCTGGGCTTCGGCGGCTGCGGGCGTGGCACCCACATGGAACGCAAGGTTCACCGAGCGTTCGAGCGTTGCGGGGTCACGTTCGATTGCTTCGCATGCGGCATCGAGTCGATCGTTCAGGCGGCGGTACTCGGTCGGTCCGACGTACGGCACATTCCACCCCGAACAGAAACGTGCGGCGGTGGCTGGCGTTCGCGTTGGCCCGCGTCCACCCGTCCAGAGTGGAATCGCTTGGTCGAACGGGCCCGGAACGCAGGTGACGTCGCGCACCGAGAAGTGTTCGCCGTCGATTGTCGTGGTGTCATCTGGGCCGAGCATTCCCGAGATGATTTCAAGACCTTCGGTCAACTGGTCAAAGCGAACTCCGACCTCTTCGAACACGTATCCGTGAGCCCGAAACTCAGGAGCGTGCCAACCAGCACCGAACCCTGGTTCGAAGCGGCCCTCGGAGATGTGGTCGATGGCGATGATCGACTTCGCAAGGAGGGCGGGATTTCGGTACGGCACACAGAACATCAGGCAGCCGAGTCGCGCCTTCGAGGTGACCGAGGCCAGAGCTCCGAGGATGGCGACCGCCTCGAAGTGCGGCGTGGTGCCCCCCGCTGGCGGCGCTTCGTACAGATGGTCCCAGACCGAGATCCAGTCGACGGCATGGTCAAGTCGCGTCCAGAGGGTGACGAGGTCGGCCATCGATGCGTTCTGCTGTCCGACGTGCACGCCAAGTTGGATGCTCATCAGCGCACTCCGGTGATCGCGCTGGTCAGGTGTGACCGGTCGTTCCAGAGGTCGATCACGCGGTTCTCGCGCTTCCACCGGAGGATGCCGACCGAGCCGGTCGAGATCCTCAGCAGCTTGCCGGCTTCGATCGGCAAGCCGACCCAGCGAACGGCGAGTGCGGTGAGCATGTGGCCGTGGCCGAACACGATCGCATCGCATCCGCCGTCGCAAATACCCGCCGCTCGCTCGACAGCAGCGTCTGCGCGGGCCGATACTTCGGCGGGTGACTCGCCGTTCGGTGCTCCGTCGCTCCACAAGTCCCAGCCGGGGCGCTCAGCGCGAATGTTTGCGGTTGTGATGCCTTCGTAGTCGCCATAGTCCCACTCGAGCAGATTCTTGTCGATATCGGGGTTCGCGTAGCCCGCAAGATGTGCTGTGGTGAGCGCTCGGTCGAGAGGACTCGACAACATTTTGTCGAATGGATGCGCAGACAATCGCCGTCCCAGCTGGACGGCGGCATCGCGGCCGCCATCGGTGAGGGGGATGTCGGTCCGGCCAGTGTGTTGGCCTCTCAGGCTCCATTCGGTCTCGGCGTGGCGAGCCAGGACGATGCGTTGTACTCGTTCAGATGACGGTGATTCGGTCACAACGCCATGTTTGCACGCATGGGCGCCAACCGGGTTGGTCAAGACGTGAGTCGGATGATCGCTTCATGTTCGATCGCCGCAACCGGCCGACCGTTGGCGGATATTCGTACATCGAGTATCGCTCGTTCGCCGGCGCGGCTGTCAAAACGTTCGAACACGTTGGCGGTTGCTCGGATCGTTGACCCAACCGGAGCGACGCCGAGGTGCTGGACCGTGCTGCGCACGTGGATCCATGAGCCATTCACCAATTGATCATGGCAGAACTGATTAGCGATCCGTGGCCAGCTGGTGGGGTGGGCGATGCTGTCACGGACATAGATCGGGCAATCGTCGCCGCCTCGGAGGCCGTAGTCAGACCATGTCGCGTCGACAACGAATTCGATCGGATCGAGCGGTTCCCCATCACGCTCAGGGATTGTTTCAGCAACATGGCTGAACGTTGCTTGGGCCTTCAGTTCACCCGCCACTTTTGCATGCACGCGAGCGTTGTCAGTGGCGGTGAGGTCGATGATTTCTCGGTCCATCACCGGGTGCCGAAAGCGCACTTCCGCTCCGCCGCTCGTGAGCCAGTCCATACCCCAGGCGGTGGCGGGCACGTGGGTCATGTAGGCGTACACCGTCACCCCCGCCACGAGTGCGCCGGGGAAGCCAGCGGCGCGGGCGCCTTCATCGGTATGGATTGCGTTGTCGGCGTGCTCGGGCAGGTTGACGGCGATGGTTGTCCAATCGCTGAGGTCGGGCATCAAGCGGCGACCGGGTCGATCGGCATGAGTGGAGCAGAAGCCGCTTCGATTTGAGCGGCGATGTCGAGCCATCGCAGATCGGTGAAACGGTTGCCAATCACTTGGATACCGACGGGCAGACCATCGGCGGTGCCGTGCGGAACCACTGCGGCGGGAACCCCAAGCAGGTTGATCGGGCACACCGGCCGAAGGGTGTCGCGAATGAGCGCCTCGCTTTCGGTCAGGTCGACGCCGTGTTCGAACGCGGGCATGGCCCAGATAGGGGAGAGCAGAATCGGGTACTCGAGGAAGAATTCGGACCAGAGCCGCATGGCCTGTGAGCGCCCGGCTCGAATCATGAAGGCCAGTTCGACGGTCATCTCGGGTGACGAGGAAAGGAGATTTGCAATAGTTGTTCTCTCGTCATCTATCACGGCATCGAAGAACGGCCGGATCACGATCAGGTCTTGCACGAGTAACCACGACCACCGGTCGATCGTCTCGGCGTACATCGGTGGGGTGGCCTCGACGACTTGATGGCCAGCAGCGGCGAACGCATCGTCATCGAGTCGATGGACCACAGCGTTCAGGTCGCCGTTGGCTTCGCCGATGCACGCAAAATGTTCCTCGACGACTGCCCGGCTCGTCGTTGATCCGCCGCGGATCATGGCGGCCAGTTCGAGTGCTGAGTGTTCCCAGAGTTCGCTCATCTGCTCATCGTGTCATGCCCCCAGCGCCCATCGACATTTGGGGTCAGACCCCAAATGTCCAGGAATTCAGCTGAGTGAGTCGCGAAGCTCGCGCTTGAGAATCTTGCCGCTGGCGTTGCGTGGGAGCGACTCGGTCACGACGGTGATGACCGACGGCACCTTGAATTTGGCCAGGCGTTCGCCGACGAATTTTTGCAGCTCGCCAGCATCGATGGTCTCGCCATCCTTGACCATGATGTGGCAGGCAAGTTCCTCACCCAAACGCTCGTGAGGGACGCCGTAGACGGCTGCCTCATAGACAGCGGGGTGTTCGTAGATTGCCGCTTCGACCTCCGCGCAAAAGATGTTTTCGCCGCCGCGCAAAATCATGTCCTTTGCGCGGTCGCTGACATAGACGAAACCTTCGTCGTCAATGTGGCCGATATCGCCTGAACGAAGCCAGCCGTCGACGATCGTCTCGGCGGTGGCTTCGGGGCGGTTCCAATACCCGCGAATCAGCGACGGGCTCCGGAACCAAATCTCACCGGTTTGGCCGGCGGCGAGAACCGTGCCAAAGGGGTCGGTGACCCGTACATCCATGATCGGCACGGGGCGGCCGGTGGACTTTGGGTTGTTCACGAAGTCGTCGCCAGCGTTCTGCGGGCCGTACGCATTTGTTTCCGTCATGCCATAACCGAGACCAGGACGGCCGCGTTGGAAGTTGTCATCGATGCGCTTCACGAGTTCGGGAGGCATGGGTGCGCCGCCGCCGCCCACGGAGCGAAGCGATGAGGTGTCGCGCTCGGCAAACGTGTCGGCTTCGAGAAGGTCCCATGCCATGGTCGGGACCCCGACGAAGTTGGTGACCCGCTCGGCCTCGATCAGTTCGAGTGCCCGGTTTGGCTCCCACTTGTAGGTCATGACCAGCTTGGCGCCGCTGACGAACGATCCCAGCATCACCGGCACGAGTCCAGTGACGTGGAACAACGGGACACAGAGCATGAAGGCGGTCTGCGGTGCACCGCCATCCTCAACTGTTTCTGGGTCTTCGGGCTCGCGTAGGTTGCCAACGGCAGCGCGTGCAGCGAAGGCAAGCAGCGCACTCAGAACTGCGCGATGGGTCGATACAGCGCCCTTCGGGCGGCCGGTTGTTCCCGAGGTGTAGAGGATGGTCATGTCATCGTCGGGGTTGATGTCGACCTCGGGCATGGTGGCCCCGGCAGTGAGCGCCTCGTCGAGGTTGAGGACGCCGTCCGGCAATGTCTGCTCAGTGCGGACGACAACAACCTGCGCCTCGATGGCATCTGTATCGGCCGCCTGCATCCGTGTAAACCGTTCTTCGTCGGCGATGACGACCTTCGAGCCGGAGTCTTCGATTGCAAACACCAACTCGTCGGTGACCCACCAGGCGTTCATTGGAACGACGACGGCCCCAATGGCGGTAATAGCAACGAATGAGGCGATCCACTCGGGGAAGTTGCGCATTGCGATCGCGACGCGGTCGCCCTTCTGCACGTCGAGGTCATTCACCAACAGGTGGCCGATCTGGCCGGCCGATTCAAGCACCCGAGGCATGGTCCAACGCTCCTCTTCGAAGATGATGAACTCATCGGTACGAGCAGCGGCCAACGCGTACAGCGCACGAATGTTTGGCGGCGTGCCGGCGAAGACCTTGCTGGTCTGACCGAGCACTTCGGCCTCCTGGATTTCGAACATCGAGCCGGGGGCGCAAACGACCGCGCAGGCATCGTGGAAGTTCATCGTCATGGCTGTTGTCGATTCTGTAGAGGGTGTGGGTCGGGAGGGGTGCCGAGTGCTGGTGATCAGTTGCGCGGCACTTCTTTCCAGGCAATGCCCTTGTCGACGCGCGGCTCACCCGGCAGACCGAGCACTTGTTCCCCCAGAATGTTGCGCATGATCTCGGAGGTGCCGCCCTCGATCGAGTTGGCGCGCACTCGCAGGAAGGCATATCGCAGACCGTGGGCGGTGCCGCTTGCATCGAGTTCTTCCGGGCGACGGAACGTGTAGTCGTATTCGATGAGCGCGTCGGCGCCCATCAGATTCATGCAGAACTCGTAGAGACCCTTGTTCAGTTCGGAGTACGCGAGCTTGGCGATCGACATCTCGGGGCCGGGGTTCCCCGACTTCGCATTCTGCGCAGCGCGCATGTTGGTCAGGCGCCCAACCTCGGCCTGGACCCACCACTTCATGAGGGTGTCTTTGTCGGCAGGGGTCCGCTTCGAAGGATCCATCTCCTGCCAGACTTGCACCGCATCGTTGGCAGCGCCGCCGCGCTTCGGGGCGCCGCCGCCGCCACCGCCGATGGCGTTGCGTTCGTTCATGAGTGTGGTGAGGCTGGCACGCCAGCCTTCGCCGACAGCCCCAACGCGATGAGCATCGGGGACACGGACGTCGGTCATGTAGACCTCGTTGAATTCGGCTTCGCCGGTGATTTGGCGCAACGGGCGGACTTCAACACCTTCGGACCTCATGTCGAGCGCGAAGTAGGTCATGCCCTTGTGCTTGGGTGCCTCGGGGTCGGTACGCGTCACGAGCATGCCGAAATCAGCGAGATGCGCAAGCGTGTTCCAAACCTTTTGGCCGTTCACAATCCACTCGTCGCCGTCGCGCTCGGCCTTTGTGCCGAGCCCTGCGAAGTCGGACCCAGCGCCCGGCTCGGAGAACAGTTGGCACCACTTTTCTTCACCGGTGAACATCGGGCGAAGGAAACGCTCCTTCACCTCATCGTCTGCATGCGTGGCGATCGTTGGGCCAGCCAATGCCATAAAAAATGTGCTCGGGTGTGTCGGCTTGGCACCGGCCTCTTTGACGCGAATTTCGACGATGCGGTTCAGCTCCGGACGAACCCCGAGGCCGCCGTCACCCTTGGCAAAATGAACCCAAGCCAGCCCGGCGTCGAAGCGAGCCCCGCGGAAAGCAATGTCGTCCATCGCGGACGGATCGTTTGAGGCAAGCAGTGCGTCGATCGCGTCGTTCACCATTTGGGTTTCGGCATCGGTGGAGACGGTGGTGTCATCAAGAACGGTCATGTCACCAGTTTCGCGCACTGGCACCGGTTCGTTGTAGTCCACAAGCAACTTGTTCGGCGCCGGTGCGGCCGGAGCGTTCAGACCTTGAGGTAGTCGAGGGGGAGTGCGGTGGTGTGCTTCATCTCTTCCATCACGAATATCGTGCGGACGTCGTACAGATCGACAGCGTCGATGAGCCGTTTGTAGAAGTTGTCGAAGGCCGAAATGCTCGGCACCATCACCTTGATGAGATAGTCGATGTCGCCGCTGGTCCGGTACGCCTCGATGATCTCGGGGAACTTGTCGATTGCCTGTTGGAACGATTCAACCCACGATGAGCTGTGATCGTTCGTGCGAATGTTCACCAGAGCGGTCACGTCGAGGTTGACCTTGGAGGGTTCAACGAGTGCGACGCGACGCGTGATCACCCCGTCGTCTTCGAGTGCTTTGACGCGGCGCCAGCACGGAGTTGGGGTGAGTCCGACTCGGTCGCCGAGCTCACGAGCACTCAGCGTCCCGTCTTCCTGCAGTAAACGCACAATATCCCGATCAACTTCATCCACAATCGACGATTATTGCAGGCATTGATCAGTAGATGTGGAAATCATGCTGGAAAGTGCGATTTTTACGCGAACAACGCAAAGCACCATCAGGCGCAATTCCGTACCGTTATGGCATGGCAATCCGGCAGCACTTCACCGAGCACCCTGAGTCTGTTGGCGAGACCTACGGCGAACATTTTCGAGTGGCTGCAGGCTTCGCTGGGTCATTGGCGATTGCCGCAGCGGCAGCCGCTGTCCATGCGGTGATTCCTTCTCGCTGCACGACGACCGCCCGCACCCGGATAATGGCGATGCACGAGCAGATGACTTCTGGTGCGCGAGGAGTGAATCTCGAAGATGCTCAGACTCCGGGGAAGAACCGGCCCGTCCGAGCCGCGTAGCCGTTGTATCCGCCGAACTGTTCGCGCGGCCGGACCTCTTCCTCGTTCGACTTCACCACGAACAAGCCGAGCGTGAGCCCCACAGCGATGGCGAGTACGACGCCCCCCGGTCGTGCGCTGAATCATTTCGGCACCAGACGCGCGTGAGAGCCGATTGAGCATTGGACCGGGCATTCGTCCGATCGCCGAGCAATCGACCTGATGATTGCTTTCCCCTCGAAGAAGGCCGAGGTCTACTCGTTTCTCTGCGAACAGGCGAGAAACTCGGAATCCAACGACGGGCGGGCAACTTCGCGATGCCAGTCGGATACATGTTCAATGACGTGAGTAAAGGTGCAGATCTGGACGATGACGTCATGGAAAAGAGCATGGAAGCAATGGACGCTTCGGGTGTGGCATCGGGTTTGCCCAGCGTGAGCGAACAGCCGATTGAAGCAGCACGCCGCTCTGCGGTGCGCGTGCACTTCTCACCCGAGGCCGACCCGAACGACGTGATGTGAGCGGTCCGCCAGGCCCACGACGATCGCGGGATCAAGGCAGGGACCACGTTTCTCGCCGGCTGCAATCCGCAGCTCGCGATCGGCAGGTCGCGATTGGCGATGCGACGTCATACCTGACTTGAAGATCGTGATGCGCCACGGTTGTGAACCCGACGAGGCGCTGGCCGTGAAGCCGATACGTAAATGGCCCGGCCTGCCTGCCACGACATCTGGGTTTTCTCCGAAGTACTGCCGGTGGAGATTGTCAATTTCGCCAACACCCGGGGGACGACAAGATTCTCGACCTCGGCTGTCACCCAATGGGTTGATGGCTCGACCCATTTTTTGGGTGGTTCCCCAATGTCGCATTTCGCGACATCGGTGTGGGGACGGTTCCTGCGTAAAACCGCGCAGCGCGTCGTCAAGCTCTCGCGAGTACTCAAGAAGAGATTCGCGCTGCGAAGTCGGTGATGATCTGGGCAACCTCTGACGCATGGGTGTCTTCGTGCATCGAATGCCCGCCTCCTTCGAGCACGATCAGCTTGGCGTCTGGCATCTTGCGTTCGAGGTACTGGCCGGCGCCTGCGTATTCGGGTCGGTCATCGCCACCGGCCAACACGATGGTCGGCACGGTCATCGCCGCCACTTGGTCCATCACGACTGAGTCGTGCTGCAAGTTGAGTTCGGCTACGCGCTCGGCCACGCCAAAGCGATGCCAGTTGCGTCGGGAGCGAGCATTCCATCCCTCACGTTTTTCGGGGTCCCGGAACCCGGGCCCGGTGTTCAACACGATGACCCCGCGTACGGCTCCGGGTCGAGTGGCGGCGTGCGCTAACGCCAGGTAACCGCCGAGTGAGTGGCCCACGAGGATTGCCGGTTCGTCGAGTGTGGCGAGTACCGCATCAATATCCGCGAGTGCTGCGTCTCGAGTGAAGGCTTCTGGGTCGTCGGGGCTGGGCGAGTCGCCGTGCCCAGGAAGGTCGACAGCGATGACGTGAAAGCGGTCGTCAAGCGCCGCTGCGCACGCATCCCATGTCGGGGCCGACATGCCCAGGCCGTGGATGAAGACAATAGGTGATCCGGATCCGCTTGAAACTGTATTCAGTTGCACGTCGGGGACGGTAGCCCTCGGTGGCCTCTGCTGGAGTGTCGAATGTCAACCGAAACCCACGCCGTGCCTCCGAGCCACCACATCCAGCCGAGTCGGGGTCAGGGCTCGACGAGGTTGGCGCTGATAAAGGTGTCGACCGACGTCAAGAGCTCGGTCATCACCGACAGGTCGCCAGCTACGAGAACGATAGTGCCGTCCTCGATGCGGCCGTCGAAGCGTTCTGGATAGGCAATCACGTCGACCATTGCGGCTCGGTCGAGGCGTACATGTACGTCGGCCTCCTCGACGTCAGCGTCGTAATGAATCGCTGAGTTCTCGACCGTGAGCCGATGAGTGAGCGGCTCGTCCGCGGTGTCCAGGTCGGTCACGGTCCACGCGATCGACAGCGTTTCGAGCGCACATTTTGTCGGGTCGAACCGTGATGCCACCATGTCCACCAATTGCTCACCGGTCATACCGCTCGACATAGCCGGAGGGCCGCCTCGACCGAATTGGATCGTGCCATTGCGGAGCTCGTAGGCGCCCATCAGGTACGCGTTGCGCCACGTACTCGACTCGGCCTGATAGCCGAGCTGCTCCATCGCGTCGGCCGACAAAGAACGTGCTTCGCGATTCTCTGGGTCATCGAAGATCAAGTGCTTGAGCAACTCAACCGTCCATCGGTAGTCACCTTCGTCGAATGCGTCACGAGCACCGCTGAGAACGCCGTCGGCGCCTCCCATCATTTTCACGTACCGATTTGCCGCGTCGACGGGCGGATGCGGATGCAGGTTTGCGGGGTTGCCGTCGTACCAACCGAGGTAGCGGTTGTAGACCGACCGAACATTGTGCGACACGGTGCCGTAGTAGCCCTGGACGTGGGACTGCTTCGTAAAGCAGTCGGGCAGCGTGGTCAGTTCGGCGGAGATCTCGTCGGGCGTGTATCCGTGGTTGGCAAGTCGCAGGGTCTGGTCGTTCATCCATCGATAGACGTCGCGCTGCAGCTTTAGGAAACCCTCCACATCTTCAGCACCAAAGCGAGGCCAGTGATGGCTGGCGAACATGGTGTCGGTCTGGTGGCCCCACATCTGCATCGCCTCGTGGATGTACTTCGACCAGGCCAGCGGGTCGCGCACCTGGGCTCCGCGGATCGGATACAGATTGTGCAGCGTGTGGGTGCAGTTCTCGGCCATGCACAACATCCGCTTGTCGGGGAAGAAGAAGTTCATCTCCGACGGGGCCTCTGCATCGGGCGTGTTTTGGAACACGATTCGAATGCCGTCGACATTGAGTTCGGTACCGGTTTCGGTGATCAGCTCGGTTGGGGCGACGAGCCCAGACGTCCCGATCGGCACGGTCTTGCCGAGTCCGGCATCAACCTGTCCCCGCGGGCCGAAGGGCAGTAACGGGCCGAACTGGTACATCGAACGGCGTCCCATGATCGGTCCAGCGAAGACGTTTTCACTGACGGCCTCGTGCATGAAGCCTTCGGGTGCGATGACCCGGACGTCACCACGTTTGACGGCCTCCCGCGAGGTCACTCCGAGCATTCCGCCGAAGTGATCGATATGGCTATGGGTGTAAATGACCGCGCTGACCGGACGTTCGCCGAGGTGGGTGTTGGCCAGTTCGAGGCAGGCGGCGGCGCACTCTTCGGCGGTGAGCGGGTCAATAATCAGCCAGCCGCTATCGGCCTCCATGAAGGTGATGTTGCTGAGGTCGTAGCCACGGGCCTGCCAGACGCCTTCGCCCACCTGGAACAGTCCGTGGTTCGCGTTCAGCTTGCCCTGGCGCCACAATCCGGGGTGCACCGTGTCGGGCGCTGGTTCGTCGTTTCGGAGGAAGTCATGGTGCGCCGTGTCCCAGACCGGGCGGCCATTCTTCTCGATGCGGCCGGTGGGGTGTTGTGCAATGAGGCCACGGCTTGCCGCTTCGAAGTCGAGGCCGTCGTCGAAGTCGATGACCGCCGCTGATTGTCGCTGTTGAGTGAACGCCGTGGCAGGCTTCGAGGAGTTGTCTATGTCTGACATGTTCTCAGTTCAGCACAGCCAGCCAAGTGGTCGCAACGCAGCTGCGGTTCGCTCCAAGCCGGGAGGTCAGCCGGGCAGAGGGAACACGCTCACGACCGTGCAGCCCGTGTCGGTTCGAAACTCTTCGTGAGTGGTCCCGGCGCCGACGCTGTAGGCATGGCCTGCCCTCATCAGTAAGCCGTTTGACACGATTTCGCCTTCGAGGATGTACGTGAACTCGGCATCGCCATGCTCATGGGTGCCGCCCTCGTAGCCGGCATCAAACTTGAACATAGCGATCACGCGACCGTCAGCGCCGGCCAGGAGTTTCATGCCAATTTTGTCACCGACGTCCTGCCACTCCATCGCTGTGGAGTCGGTGAACGTCCATCCTTCGGTGGTGATCATCGTTTTGGCATGGCATGTTTGGCTGACGTTGTACCGCGGAGAGAACCGGCGTGATCACGGTGCATCGGCGACGGTGAAATTCGCTTGCTGGGCTCGTGAGCATTGGCCGTCGGTATCGCAAATCGCGCGGTGGGCCCCGGGCTCACCGAATGTCACCTCGAATGACGAACGCATTTTCGGCGAGGGCCAGCCCGTCTTGCCGAGGCGCCGGCTTATACCGGTGAGCACTTCCACCTCATGGCCAATCTTGCCAGCGGTTGCAACGACGAACTCGATCGTCTCACCCGCCTCGAATGTGATGTCCGCGATGGCTTGGAATCAGCACTCAACCATCTCGATCTTGGCCGAGCGGGATGCGGTACTCGAGTTGGCCGTGTCGTTGGACCCGCAGGCGCAGAAGACGACAAGAGATGGCCGCGGTTGCGATTGGTACTCATCGCTGCATGTCGTCACCGCTTAACCGAACTGGGAGTTCGAATGGGGATCGCAAGCAGACGCCACAACTTTATGAACTCAGAGGTGACTTAACCGGCGAGTACGCAGTATCCGTCGATTGTTGTGAGTAGCGAGGACATCAGATGGTCAATCGGTGCATGGCCGAGGTCGCGGCTACGAACCTCACCGATTCATTGGGAGTGCTGGTACTCATGGTTCACGACCGCCACCAGCAAGGTGCGCGCGATCACGTTGAGCTGGGCAGGAGCACCGACATCGCCGGTCGCTATATTTCCGATGCGAAATCGAAGACGATCTGCCGCTCCGTCGCGATAGCTGCGCAGGCGGTCCAGCCCCGGTAGGCCGCTGCGGAGTGGCTCGGGTGTGGTGCCGTCCATGAGGCCGTCAAGTTCTGGGTCTGGGTCTGGGTCTGGGTCTGGGCTCGACTCGGCAGCGGTGAAGTTTCGGACCATGAAGTGCGCGATCGCAGCTTGATGGCCGAGGTGCCAACCGATGCGATGAAGTTTTCGTGTGGTCGCCAGTTGACTTCTTCAGGCGTGAGGTCGGCTCAGAGCGTGTTCGTGTACTCGATGGAGCGCTCGTACTCGCCGAGTAATTGTGGGACCGTGGCGGATGGTGTGTTGTTCATGTGGTCTCCGGAGCGTGCTGGCTGATGATTTGGGATGCGGCGCGTTCGGCCGATGCGAGCGCACCTTCGATGTGTCCGGGGTTGACCTTGCTGGTCTCGGTTGACACCCAGTGAACCGTGCCGTCGAGCGTTGGCTTTTGGAACCGCGCATGGCCGTAGGTGTCGTAGTTGGTCAGTGTTTCAACGGCGGCTGGCGAGGTGTATTGCTCCCTTCGCCAATCCGCCAGATGCAGCTCCGTTGGCGAGCCGGCGTCCGGGCCGAAGAGGCGGCCTAACTGGTCGAGTATGTCGGTCTCCGAGGTCGGCCCGGAGGCTGCGGTGGTTGACGCAAAGCCGAAGAGCGCTGCGGGGTGACCGCCAGGACCGCTGAGGTCGTGGATCTCGCGAAGTGGACCGCGATGGCTGATTGCTGAACCCGAGAGCCCAATCTCTCGCCAGAACGGATTTCCGTAACGCGCAACCACCTTGGTGATCGCTCCCATCCAGACGGGCGTTGCTGCAGCGAGTGACCGGAAATTGGGAGGAAGATCGGGTGTGAACGTGATGTGAGCGATCGCAAGGGCGGGGGGCAGTGCGATCACGACGTGATCTGCGGCGACCTCGATGTCGCCAGCCACCTCAGTGGCTCGAACTCTCGCGGCCCGACCGCCACCGGAGGCCAGTTCGATGCTCTGCACGCGGCTCGTGAGTCGAATGTAGCTTCCACCAAACTCGATGAGTCGACCGGCGAGACCAAGCGGGATCGAGCCGGCCCCATCCGCGAACCGGTACGACGGGACGTCGACGGGGTTGCCGTCGAGCCGGACGGTCTGGCTCGAGTCGTCGTACATCGCGTCGCCGGTGAGGTGCTGCTCATGGACATTGATTGACAGTTCGTCGACCAACGCTGCCACCCGATGCTCACCGGGCCAATACCAGGAAGCTCCGAGGTCAAGGCCGGATTCGGTGGAGAGCAACCGCCCACCGACTCGATCGCGCGCCTCAAGCACCGTGACGGATCGCCCGGATCGCGCCAGTTGGCGAGCGGCGTGGAGGCCCGACGCACCGGCACCGACCACGACAACGTCGGTACTGAATCGAGTGGTGGGGCGCGGGCTCGCGGCGGGAGCGAAGTCTTCGAGCATTCGATGAGAGTCTAGTAAGTAATAGACTCTCCCGCCACCGTGCCGGGGTCTCTGCATCGACAAGTCTTTCTGGGTCCACCACCACCGGTGGGGGATCTGTGAAACTCATATTCGTATGAACGCATACTCCCGCATGCTGCCCAGGCCGGGCGTTGCGCTGCCGATGCGTGAATCGGGTCCGTCTGCGCTCGGCCGCCGAGCAACCCCATGGCCGGCGCCCCATCCTGCCGATCCGGTGACCGATCTGTGGGCCGCACCCGTTGGAGTTTCCGTGATTTGCACCGGACTGCCCCCGTGGCCCGCACCAAACGCGATCATGCGCTTTGATCTTCCCGCCCCGATTGCGGTCAGCGTGGTTGCTCGCCATGCCGTTGATGTTGCCCGACCGCTGCTCCTCGCACCTCTGCGCGGACTTCGGGTTCCCACGCTCTCCGACGCAGCGGTGTATCCCGCATCGTCGATTGCAGCGGTCCCCAAGGGTCGTCGCAGTGTGGTGCGTCGGCTAACCGCAAGTGTTGCTGGGGTGGTGGGGGTGGTTGCCGCGCTCGCTGCGGCCGCCATCGCCATCGCCATCTTCTGACGGCGGGTCCAATCTGGGCGGTGTCGCCCCCGAACGGCAGGATGCTCAAATGATGCTCTCTCGCCTTGTCGTCGTTGCAGCGTTTGTTGCTATGGCTGCTTGTTCGGGGAGTGATGATGCCGCGCCGGTCTCATCCGAGGGCATAGAGGAATCGGCGGTGTCTCATCCGCTCGCAACCAACCCGCCCGCAACCGACGGCGCCCCCGTTAGCGGACGTTCCAATCACCGAACCGCCGACAACAGACCGGCGCTCGAACGACGTAGCTGACGATGAGGATGCGCCTGCCTTTGTCATCGAGGGCCCGGCAGAGGTGCGCCCTCCGTGTGCGTCCTTAACCAGAGGGGCCAACAACTTCACCCTCGATGCAGGCGGAGCGGTTCACGACGTGAGAATTTACGTGCCCCAGGTGAGTTCATCCGACCCGGTCCCGACCGTTCTGAATTGGCATGGCCTCGGATCGAGCGGCCCGGAACAAGCTGTATTCTCTGGCTACGAAGCACTCGCTGAGACTGAAGGGTTCGTTGTGGTACACGCCACCGGAGCTCCCGCTGGAGGCAACAGGCGCAACTCGTGGGAGTTCGCAGAATTCGACACTCTCGAGCGCGACGACCTCGCATTTGCCGACGCACTTATCGACACGGTCGTCGCTGACTGGTGTGGCGACCCCGCTCGGATCTACTCGACGGGCATGTCGAATGGCGGCTTCTTCACGGCCGAACTCGTGTGCAATCGATCCGAGCGAATCGCCGCCGCGGTATCGGTGGCAGGTATCACCCACCCGCCAAACTGCGAGCCTGAACGAACCGTCCCTTACATCGCATTTCACGGTACCAACGACGGTGTGATTCCCTTTGCTAGGCCCGGCGAGTCAACACTCGGCGACGGTGCCGACCTTGCCGGATTCTTGGGTCAGGTGATGCCTGACGAATTCGCTGAATTCGGCGCAGATGCCGGATGCGACTTGAATCCGGAGCGCGTGGAACAAACCGCCGAGGTCGTCAGTTACGACTATGCGGGCTGTGCCGACGGCATTCCGATGACGTTCTACGAAATCGTTGGTGGAGCGCACACGTGGCCCGGCTCTCCACTGGCCGATCAGCTCACCGACTTTGGCCTCTTCACCAAAGACATTGCCGCAACAGCGGACGGCTGGGCGTTCATGTCTCGGCATTCGCTGTAGCGGTCCCATTCAGCGCTCCGTGCGCTGGCGTACGCTCAACCCATGGCGCGCACCATTCTGATCCTCAACGGGCCGAATCTGAACCTGCTCGGCACCCGTGAGCCCGAGGTGTACGGCGCTGACACGCTTGACGACATCATCGCCGACCTTCGCGTCGTTGCTGGGGCAGCGGGCTTCGGTCTCACAGCGGTCCAGTCCAATTCCGAAGGTGAACTCGTCGATGCACTGCATGCCGCTCGAGGGATTACGTCGGGCGTCGTCTTCAACCCCGGTGCATACACCCATACGTCGATCGCCCTTCGTGACGCAATCTCTGCCGTCGAGCTGCCGGTCGTGGAGACTCATCTGTCGAACGTTCACGCACGTGAAGAGTTCCGCCACACGTCGATGCTGAGCGCAGTGTGCCTCGGCGTGATCGGTGGCTTCGGCAAACACAGCTACCGCCTGGCTCTCGACGCCCTTATCGCCCACCTCGACTAACACGTTCGAAAGCGGCCAGCCAGAAAGCGAACATAAAGTTCGAAAGCGGCCAGGCCGAAAGCGAACATAAGACAGACGACCAACTCGGGGAAAGTCCGCAACGGTGAGGTCAGGGGAGGTCGACGGTGGCGGGGCTGGGGTTGGCCCTGGTTCCTCGACGGTCAGCCTCGGCGCTCGGATCGTCCCCGCTGGGAACGCGCACACTGGCCCGATTTGTGCCCGTCATGTGGTCGGCAAGCATGTTGTGGAAGCGATGCAGTGGCTCCTCGAATCGCGGCGCAAGCGGGCCAGGTGGCACCGCGCCGCGAGTGAGCCCGCGCTGGCCGCGCTGCACTATGTCGATGTCTTCGTCGTTGACCTCAAGCCAGAATTCGCGTGTTGGTGCGAAGTCAGAATCGCCGAGTCGGGCCGCCGTTGGCGGGAGCAGCCATGAGCACGTTTCTGCGGTTCGACCGGGTTCTTGTGGATCGAGCCGCATGACGAACGCGTGATTAGGGAGCACCGAGAGCAAGACGTTCGGGAAGATCGCAATGAATCGTCCGCTGCATGCGTCCGACTTGTCGAGTCCGTCGGCGGGGGGCATGCGGAGCCAGTCGTCGCGGTCAGTGCCGGACACGGGAGTAGTCGACTGCCCGCAGTACATCCCGTGGCCCTGATATCGATAATGATCGGTGACGCGGCTCACCTTCGCGAGTTCCGGGTGCACCCACGGGAGGTGGTAGTACTCCTGGAAGTTCTCGGAGATCAACTTCCAGTTGGCGTCGATGTTGGCCCAGTGCGACTCTCGCTCAGTCCATTCGTCGAGGTGGTAAGCGGCCATCCGTTGGGGCAGGTCGCCGAGCCACTGACGTAGTGGAGCGGTTTCCTCGCTCAGGCAGGCAAACAGCAGTGGCCCCCACGTGTCAACGCGAACTCGAACCAGGCCGTGATCAGCGTGGTCAAATTCGTCGCGAAGTGCCTCGTCAAAGCGTGGTGTGGCAATCAGTCGACCATCGGTCGCGTAACTCCATCGGTGGTATGGGCATCGAATCGTGTTGGAGATCTCACAATCGTCCGATGCAAGTTCGGTTCCTCGATGTCGACAGGAGTTGACGAAAGCGTGCAATTCACCAGAGTCTTGCCCGTCAGCAGTTTCGCGGGTCACGATGATCGAACGTTCGCCAACGTTGCGAACGAGGAGTCGGCCGGGCCGCCGGACCTCATCGGCGAGGCCGATGCAGACCCAGGCTTGCTCGAAGACATTGCGACGCTCGTCGGCGAAGAAGTCATCGCTTGAGTACGCCGCTGGGTTCAGGCCGGTCGATGCGTTGAGCGCAGCGCGCGTGCCCTCCCACCAGTTGTCCTCACGCCATTGTGCGGTCATCGGTGAGATTCTGACAGGTCGAGATGCTCGTGCTGAGCGGTGATGAATCCTTAAGTTCGGAAAGTGCCAGGCCGAAAGCGAACAGGAAGTTCGGAAAGTGCCAGGCCGAAAGCGAATAGGCCGAAAGCGAATTTAGGAATGCCAGGGGTGGAGGGCTGCGTGTTCCACCTGATCAGCGACGACCTGAAACTCTTCAAGCCGACGTCTGCGATACCCGCTGATGTGGAGCCGACCAGCTGCCTCGGTTCCGACGAACCCGGCGATGGCCTCGGTCAACGCAGCGTCGAGAAGGTCTCGCTGATCGGCAAGCTCCCAGGAGACGACACACACGACGCCCGGAGTGGGTTGCGTTGTGCCGACCACTGCGAGCCGTCGCGCGGTGGC
>JBLFZD010000039.1:0-16828 GCA_047610085.1 Ilumatobacter sp.
GTCGCAACGAATCCGGCACCAATCTGCTCGCTCAGTTCGAACTCGCCGACCTTAGGGTTGGAGCGCCTCGAAGCGCGGAGTCGGAGCATCAGCATTCAGGACGTTCGGGTTGTCCGGATCGAGGTCCTTCATGAGGTCCCAGATTTTGACTTCGGCGTCGATCCAGTTCTGATCGAGGTACACGCTGTCAACGAACCAGTCGTTGCTGCCTTGCATGAAATCGACCATCCAGGCAACATCTGCTTCTTCTTCGACGGCGAAGTGCTGCGGGTAGGCCCGGACGATGTCTTCGACGTTGGCCGCCCAGAGCTCGATGCCGCGTTCCCAGAGTGCGAGGAATGCCTTCGCATTGTCCTCGTTGGCGTCGTACCAGCCCTCGGTGGCGGTGAACAGGTTGGACATGACGTGGTTCTCACCGTCGTCGATTCCCGAGAATGTTCGGTACAGCTGGAACGGCATTTCTCCGTCGTACATCAGCTCGAGCTCGCCGGCCCGGAGGTTCGCCACAGCCGCTTCAGGAATGACCACTGCGGCTTCGCAGTCGCCACGAAGCAAGTTGGTGGGGTTCACGAAGTGGTCGTTGACAACCAGCTCGTAGTCGCCGCCACCGACTCGGTAGTCGAGTCCGTGCAACTGCTGGGCCGCTACGGTCCAGAAGCCGGTGTTCGACACCGGGCTCGACACACAGATCTTCGAGCCCTTCGGCACGTCGGCCAAGGTCTCGTACGGATCGCCGGCACGCTTCATCATCGCTGAACGCTGGAAGTTGTACTTGCCGAATGTGACGGTCTTGATCGAGGTCTCTTGCTCGAGCACCGGAATCTCCTGCGTGCCCATCGACACGACGTCGCCGTGTCCTCCGGCAAAGTAGGTGAACTCGTCCCACGTCGAACTGGTGACGATGCGAATGTTGTTCGCTTCTTCCCAAGTAGCGAGTTCGCCGGTATCGCCCAACCAATCCCAAACCGGATCGGGTGCAAAAGCGAAGCGGATGATCGATGCCCCACTTCCCTCGCTGCTGCTGGCGGCTGGCTCGTCGCTACCGCACGCCGTAGCGAGCAGTCCGAGTGCGGTGATGATCCCTAAGGCTTTCCTCAATCTTGTTTGCTTCACGTGATTCCCCTTGTCGTGTGCAGCATGACGCTGCCATGTTTGTCGATGGTTTTTGTCGCTTGACTTGGTTCCCAACCAAGTCGGCATAATGCACTATATATGATTTTGGTGCGAGTGTCGAATTAAAGTGTTGAATCCGACAATTTGGTGGGTTCGATCGGTCAGCAACCGGCATCGAATTGGGAGATCAGGATGCGAGTCGAAATCCAGCAGTTGCGCTTTGGCTACGACGCGAAACGCGCTGAACGGTCAGTTTTCCGCGATCTCGATTTGTCGATCGAGTCCGGATCTGTGCACGCTCTGCTCGGCCCAACTGGATGCGGGAAGTCAACGCTCCTGCGTCTGATCGCTGGCCTCGAACCTGTTCAAGGGGGATCGATCAGATTCGTTGGACCGCGTCTTGCTCCGCACCGCACGGCTGTGATGTTCCAAGACCCGGCTCTGGTGCCCTCGTGGACGGTCGGCCGCAACGTGGGCATCGGCGTGGAATTCGATGCGGCCCGCGCACCGTTGTATTCGAAGGTCACTTCATTCAATGTCGACCGAGTGGGTTTGCGCGGCCTCGTCCGACGGCTGCCGTACACGCTGTCAAGGGGTGAGAAAGCGAAGGCATCGATCGGTCGGGCAATGGCCTATGACGCAGACGTGATGCTGCTCGACGAGCCCTTCACCCATCTCGACGTGATGACGAAACGCCGCCTGTGGGCCGAGTTTGAAACGCATTGGCAGCTCGAGGCTCGCACGTATCTTCTGGTCACTCACGACATCGAAGAAGCAGTGCTGCTCGCCGATCGAGTCACCGTCTTGTCTGGCGCGTCTTCGACCGGGCCAACGCGAGTCGTCGAGACGATCGAGCTTGGTCTCAGCCGACCGAGACGGTCAGATCGCCTCGCCGAACCCGCGTACCGCGCCGCGATCGGGCGGGTCTGGGATGCACTCGAGTTAGCGAGCTCGTGAGTGAGCCGATTGATCTCGGGTCGGCTTCAGAGTCGGCTTCAGAGTCCGAGCGCGGCGCGCAGATTGGTGACGCGGGCAGCGTGATCGGAATGAGCGACGGGCGGCAGTGGCGCGGAATTCGTCACCGACGCCACGACAAAGTGAGGTCCGGGCTCGACGAGTATTCGCGTGAGTCCATGTCGGGCTTCGACGATGGTGGACCAGCGCTCGACAGTGCCGGTGCCTCCCGTTCCTCCGCCCTCGACGCCAGCGGCCCGTGCCAGCGCCTCGAAGTCGACCCGAGTCGGCAACGGCTGTCCGCCGGTCATCTCATAGGTTCGGTTCTCGAGCAGAATCACGATCAAGTTCTCAGGACCGTGCTGAGCGAGCGTCGCCAGCGACCCGAGCGACATCAGCAGTCCGCCGTCGCCCTTCCATGCAATCGTGCGCCGATCGGGCTGTGCCAGCGCCAGCCCGAGCCCGAAGTTGGATGCGTGGCCCATGCCGAACGCGAGGAAGTCGAAGTCGAGCGGACTCGTGGATACCTGTGGCCATTGCAACGTGGCTGTCATCGTCATGACGACGATCTCATTGGTGCGGAGTTCAGCGGCCGCCGCCAGCAATTCGAGTCGTTCGATCATCGGAAGGCCCAGCCGGTCAGCACGGCTGTAGGCAACGACGTACGCATTGCTTCATCGTCCATGGCATCGACGATGTCGAGGTCGGCGTCGCTCATCAGATGCCAGGTCGGAATGTTCCACGCCGCGAGTAACGGCTCGGTGGCCGGGTACGCCGAGTCGATCGGTACCCGACCGGCCTGCGCTCCAGCGAACCCTCGCCAGCCGATCATCAGCCGGAGCGGGATGCGCGGACCTATGCCACATCCGCGCAAAGCATCGCCAGCCTCCATCAGACCAGTGTTCTGGAGGACGACGAGTGGTTTTCGGCCACCGGTCCACAGCCCTGCAGCAATCGCGATCCCCTCGCCTTCACGCGTTGGGGAGATGACGCGTAATTCGTCCATTGCACTGATGGTGGCGAAGAGCAGCGCGCTCTCACTTCGGGGATGATCACGACATCGGTAAACCCCAACAAGACGATTCGGTCCGCCGCAGCGACCGCCGACACCCCGACGGTCATCGACAGCGCACCTTTCGGCCGAACAGCGCACCGCGCGCAGGCCGCTGACGCGGTGATAACCGACCTCTTGCCACATGCTTCGCCGACATGGCGGAGCAATCTACGCTAAGGAGCCAATCATGAAGAGACGAACCGGTTCACACGCCGTCGTTGAGACCCTCCACTCCGAGGGCGTGACGACAGTCTTCGGTATTCCGGGCGTCGACACGTTGGGTGTCTACGACGCCTTCCTCGACCGACCCGAGATTAACGCGATCAACGTCCGCCACGAGCAGAGTGCAGTGTTCATGGCCGACGGATTTGCACGGTCCGGCGGCGGGGTCGGTGTCGCCCTCACTAGTGGGGGGCCGGGTGCGCTCAACACGTTGACCGCAATGGCCACAGCGCACAACGACAGCTCGGCAGTGCTGCATCTGCTGAACGAGAATCCGGCGCACGTCCGGCGTAAATCTCGGGGCTACTTCCACGACCTCATCGACCAGTTCGGGATCTTTCGTCCCGTCACCGACTTCGCTGCACAACCGGTACTTGCGTCCGAAATTCCGACGGCGATCTCGCTCGCGATGCAAGCGCTAAAGAGCCGGCGACCGCGACCGGCAATCGTCGAGATTGCCGGGGAGGCGTTTGCCGAGCCGTGGGACGGATCGGTCGAACCGCCGTTGAGCGCGCAGCGGCGACAACCGCAACCCGAAGATCTCGACCGGATGGCCGACATCCTCCGTCGTGCCGAGCGCCCAGTCATCTGGGCCGGCGGTGGGGTCGTCGCGTCTAACGCCTCGTCTGAGCTGCTTGAACTCGCCGAGCGATTGGGTGCGCCCGTGCTCACGGCTCAGGCCGGAAAAGGCTCGTTCCCACCCGATCACGAACTACACGTCGGTAACTGGGCCAACGAGGAGCCGGTCCGTGATTTGCTTCGACGGTCGGACGTTTTGTTGGCCGTCGGAACTCGATTCTCGTACTTCCCGACTGGTGGATGGTCCCTGGAGCTGCCCGCAACGGTGCTCCAGATCGATCTCGATCCAGCGGAGATCGGCCGCAATTACGGCACTGCCGCGTCGGTCGTCGGCGACGCCGCGCCGGCGTTGCAAGGCCTCCTCGATCGGATGGGTGAGGTCGCGAATGCATCGCGCGTCGCAGAGGTCGCCGACGTGGTCGCCCGCATTGCCCGCGGCGTCGGCACGCCACCGGAGATCCAAATGCTCGACCAGATCCGTGCCGCGTTGCCGCACAACGCGCGAGTGTTCAACGACCCCACCTCCATAGCTTTTTGGGCCCGTTCACACTGGCGCGCCTACGAACCGCGCACCTGGTTCGTGCCATCAGGTTTCGGCACATTGGGATTCGCCCTGCCCGCATCGATCGGCAGCAAGATCGCCGTGCCCGATGCGCCTTCGGTCGCGATCATCGGTGATGCCGGCATCATGTTCACGATTCAGGACCTGATGACCGCAGTCGAGCACTCGATCCCCGTGATCGTGATCGTCTTCAATGACCAGGGCTACGGAGTCGAGCGGCGGCATCAGGACCATCTGTACGGACGTCGCAGCGGGGTTGACCTGCAGCCACCGGACTTCGTCGCATTGGCCCACGCATTTGGCGCCAGAGGCGTGCGTGTCGAAGATCTCTCTGCTGTCGGCGCGGCCGTCGAGTCGGCGCTCGATGCTCGCGGACCCGTCGTCATCGAGGTGCCCAACCGATTCTCTCATCCGGGATACGGCTCGTTCGTCGCATGGGACGAACAACACACGGCCTTAACGAAGGGGGCAGCGCAATGAAGATCGCACGGTTTACACACAGAGGAGGTCCGCCTCGAATTGGTGCGGTCGACGGTGACGAGGTGGTGTCGCTTGACAGGCTCTTGGTCGGCGACGACGTCGTCGCTGCCGCGATGCTCGACCCGGGAACGCGCGACGCTGCCGTCGTCGGTGCCGAACGTCTTGCGCTGGACGCGATCACGCTGCTGGCACCCGTCGCTCGACCGCCGAAGTTCTTCGCGATCGGGCTGAACTACCTCGATCACATCGAGGAAGGCGGCCGGCCCGTGCCCGAGCACCCGATCTTTTTCAACAAGCAGTCGACCTGTGTCAATGACCCGTTCGGCGACATCCCGATTCCGGCCGTCGCGCCGAACGCCGTCGACTATGAGGGCGAGCTCGGCCTGGTCATCGGCAAGGAGTGCCGCTCGGTGAGCGCCGCCAATGCGCCGCTGGTCGTCGCTGGCTACACCATCGTGAACGACGTGTCGGTGCGCGACTGGCAGCGGCGCTCGCCGACGATGACGCTCGGCAAGTCTTGGGACGGTCACGGACCGATGGGCCCGTGGCTCGTCACCACCGACGAAATATTGGACCCTCACGGTCTGCGCATGAAAACGTTCATCAACGGTGAACTCAGACAGGATACGACAACCGACCTGATGGTCTTCAACTGCTGGCAACAGATCGAGACGTTAAGCACGGTCTGCACGCTCGAGGTCGGCGACGTGATCGCGACCGGTACGAGCAGCGGCGTGGCGGCCTACTTCGACCCTCCCAAGTTCGTGGTCGATGGCGACGTGTGCGTCATCGAAGTCGAAGGCATCGGCAGCTTGGAAAACACCTACGTCAACGAGGCGACGTGACATCTGCAGCCGACGGTGGGAATCAACGAGTCGGCGACGGCAGTGATCTGATGATGCGGTCGGTGGCGGCCGAGGTCGACCGGTTGGTGTGGGCTATTGGCGACGAGACACGAGCGCGACACCAGCGCCATGAGCTGACGGCATGCAATGCACTCACTCCCGCCACGTTCGGCACTCTCGTCAACCTCGTGCCGTTGCTCGACGATCTGACCGAGCGTTTTGTCCGCCGGCGTTACATCTACCGGCCACCCGAGGCGCTCGACAGATTCTTCGCGGAGATGATCGACGGCGGGTATCTGAGCCAACGCGGCAACGCCCTCGAGCCCTCGCCACGGCTCGGCGAGGTTGCCATCGAGGTACACGCGGCCACATGCCAGATCGCGCGCGATCTGTGGAGCGACCAGGTGGCAACCGTGCGTGCGGTGAGTGTCACAGCGCGCGCGGTCCTTGAGCGCAGTCCCGCTCGAGACGGCCTGGCGAGAACGGCGCTGGCCGCGGCCGAGCCGGTCGACGAGTTGCATCGGCTCTTTCAGCGCTTGACCGGACTTCGACTGCTGCGGAACGAAGCTCATGTTGACGCCTGGCGTTCCATCGGACTCCAGCCCACAGACGTCGAAGCCCTCACGCATGCATGGGTCGGCTCGACTCTCCAGGCACCGCTCGTGCCGAGTGCGCGCCTCGAAGACATGGGATTGGCCAGCGAGGGCGACGTGACCGTCGCTGGAATCACCTGCCGTCAAGGGATCGAAGACAAAACAGACGCGGGTGTCGCCGAGGCATTCGCCCCGATCAACCTCGGTGAGTTCCTCGGGCAGCTACGTTCGCTGCCCGGGGTCCCTCAGCGCTAGGAAATGAGACAATTATGACAAACGAACTGAACGGCAAAGTAGCGGTCATCAGCGGAGGAAGTCGCCTCGGTCAGCCCGAGGACGTCGCCGCGCTGGTCGCGTTCCTCTGCTCGCCGATGGCCCGCCACATCCAAGGCGTGGCCATCGCGGTCGATGGCGGCGGAACCAAAGGACTCTTCTGACAATGCGCGGGCGTCGGGCAGCTTGGACACTGATGGAAGAATCAAGCTCGGGAGCTGCGAGGAAATGATCACGGGTGTCGACCACATTGTTCTGACCGAGACGGACGTCATGGGGGCGGCCGCGACCTATGAACGACTTGGGTTTGGCGTCACGGTGCGCAGCACCGCTCAACGCGGTGCGACGGCATACGTGTGTTTTGACGACTTCCATCTCGCGATCAGTGAGCCTGCGGGCGAGCGTCGGGGGCGGGCCAGCGGCCTGCCCGAGCTCGTGTTTCGCAGCAACGATCTCGACCACGATGTGTCCAGGATGATATCGGCCGGGTTCGCCGTGTCGGAGATCTCAGACGATCCGCTCGACGGTACTGACGGGCACCTTGCCCGGCGCACGGCGGAGGTGGAGTTCGTGATGCCGTTTGGCCTGGTGCAGCATTACAGCGACCGAGGGGCCCGCGATGCCTACGTTGGAAGCAGCGTTGTTCATCCCAATTCAGCGACGACGGTGGAACGCACGTACGTCGCTGTCGAGTCCATGGCGCGCGACCTCCCGCGGTTCGAGGAGATCTTGGGCACCCCGGCGCCGGAGCCAGAGATGGGTACGGTGATCATGTCGTTGATGAGTGTCTTCTCCCTCGGTGGTATGGGGCTCGCAGTCGCTGAGCCACGGGGATCCGGGCCCACCGCGGACGCGTTGCAGTCGAATGGCCCGGGCCTCTTCCAGGTGTTGGTTCGCGCGAGAAGCCTCCATGACGCGCAGCGCGTCATGGAGGAGAACGGGGCTCCTGTACCGGAGCCCGGGACGCGTCTGAGCGGGGAAAGTGCACTGCTGGTCCTGCCTGCTCACGCCTGCGGCGTGTACGTCGGCCTTGCCGGCCCGAGCGGGGGCGCAACGTCGCTCCGGAGTTCTTGACGGGTCAGGACGTGACGGCGAGGGGGGCGAGCGCGTCGATGTCGGTGACCACATCGATGATCGTGGGGCGGCCCGATGCGAAACCCTGATCGAGTGCGCCGGCGAGGTCGCCAGGTTTCTCGACGCGAATGCCCAATGCCCCGATCTCGGTCGCGATTGCGGCGAAGTTCACATCGGTGAATTTCCACAGTTCGTTTGCCCCCTGTTCGGTCTGCGTCCCGCCGTACACGCGATCGAAGCCACGTTTCGACTGGTTTCCGCCCGAGTTGTTGTTGACGACGATGACGGCGTTGAGGTTCCAGCGCACCGCCGTTTCGATCTCGGCGACGTGATACCAAAATCCGGAGTCGCCGGTGAAGCAGACGACTGGGCGATCAGGAGCGCCGCATTTTGCGCCGAGCGCGGCAGGAAACGCCCACCCGAGGTGTCCGGCCGAGCGGAGGTAGCTCTGGCCCGCGCGGGCATCGAACATCCCACCCATCCACATTCCGGCGTGGCCGGTGTCGACGACGACGATTGCATCGTCGGGCGTGTTGTTTGACAACTCCGCGCACAGCCGTTCAGGTCGGATCGGGATCTGATTGGACTCGAGCTGGCTGCGATGCTCGTCGGACCACGCGCCGACCTCGCGCGCAGCTCGTTGCGACCAAGCCGACGGTGCAACTTGAGGGCCGGCGAGGGTGAGCATCGCCTTGAGGACTGAGCGCGCGTCGCCATGAATGCCGACGCGCGACGGGTAGTTGCGGCCGATTGCTTCTTGGTCGACGTCAATGTGAATCGTGTCGGCTCCCAGTGACGGAACCTGCCAGAAATGCGTGGTCATGCCGCCAGTTTCGGTCCCGATGAAGCACACCAGGTCAGCATCGGCGACCATGCGATTTGCGGACGCTCGCGAGTAGCTCCCGACGACTCCGACCGCGAGCGGATGGTCGGCCGGGATCGTGTCTTTGCCGTTGAGCGATGTCGCGATGGGAATCTGGAGGCGCTCGGCAAGCGCTACAAGAGCCGGCCCCGCCTGGGACCAACGCGCGCCGCCGCCGACGACGAACACCGGCCGCGCAGCATCGCGCAAGAGCGTGATCGCAGCTCGAAGCGGCTCGTTCTCGGCGGGCATCGGACGGTACGGCGGCACTGCTGAGAACTGAGTTTCGACGAGCGGTGCGAGGTCGGATGCTTCGGCATCGACTTGTCCCTCGTTGCCGCGGAACTGTAGGTGGACCGGGCCGGGCGAACCCGTCGTAGCGACCCGAAACGCCTGTCGGACCATGTCGGGCATGCGGTCGACGTCATCGACGGTGGCGTTGAGTTTGGTGACCGCTTCAAACGCGGGCACGTCATCGACTTCCTGGTACACCTTGCGAAACTTCGTGCTCGGATCGCGCCCACCCGTGAAGGCGATCACGGGTGAGTGGGCGAGATGGGCGTCGCGGAGACCAGCCGCCAAGTTGAGCGCGCCGATCACCTGGGCCATGCAGACGCCAGGCCGGTGCGAGGCGCGGGCGTAGCCATCAGCCATGTAGGCCGCCGACTTCTCGCTGTGCGGTCGGATGCGTTTGATGTCGGTCTGCAATTCCAGCTCGACCATCGTGCGCCGTAAGACTGCGGGTACGGAGAACACATGGGTGACCCCATAGCCGTCGAGCATCTGGGCGAGAATTGAGGCGCCGGTGGTCATCTTCTAACTCTTTTCCGTCGGTATTTGTTCAGGCGGTATTGCGAATGTTGCTGTGCCGCTCGTGGTAATCGTTCCGTCGTTCGTCTTGACCCACAGTTCGACGTCGAAGGTCTCCTCGACGGAATCGATGCCGGTAATCGTGCCCCCACAGGTCAAGGTTTCGCCGGCGTAGACCGGACTGGAGTGGCGGTACGCAATCGATCTCAGCCGGGCGTCGGGTCCGAGCCACCACTGCACCGATTGGATCATGTAGGTACCCTGGAGCGGTCCTTGCACTAGCAGCCCGGGGTGACCGTCGTGGTCGGTGGTGAACGGAAGGTCGTAGTGAATTCTGTGCAGCAGCCATGAGGCGGCGCTGAAGGTGAACAGATCGATCGGGTCTGGTCTGCGAACGAGATCGGGGACCGGTGCACCGATTGTCAACATGGTGTCGACATCGTGGTCAGTGGTCATCGGTAAATCCTTGTGAAGTGTTCGCGCATCACCTGTTCGCCGTCCTGGTTGGTGAAGACGAACTCCGTCTTCACGAACACCAACGTTCCGGAGCGGCCGGTCTTTTCGTACAGCTCGACGATGCGTTTGTTGAGTGTGATCGTGTCCCCGGCATGAATCGGAACTCCGAGGTCGATCGTTGTCTCGCCTGCCATGGCCCGATTCGTCGGAAGTGGGGGGACATCAGCACTCGACGACCCGTCGGGCTCGAGGTCGGCGCGGTCGACGAGGTGGGTCGCCTGCATGCGGATGGTGTACGGGAAGTAGACAGGTGCGACGACGTCGGGATGACCCGCGGCGCGTGCCGCCTCGGCGTCGTAGTACACCGCGTTTGTCTCGCCGATTGCTCGTGCGAAGCGGGCGATGTCGGTGCGACTGACCGTCGTGACATATTGGTCGAAGGGCTGAGTCGCCCAGTCGCGGGCCTCGTCGGTGATGACCGTTGCCGGGACGGTCGGGTCAGCCATCAGAGCCCCATTGTTCTGGCGATGATGTTGCGTTGCACGTCGGACGTGCCGGCGCCAATCACGCCAAGACGTGATTCGCGATAGTGGCGCTGCAGGTCGTACTCCATCGTGTATCCGTACCCCCCGAGCACTTGGAGACCCATGTCGGCAACTTCCTTGTAGGACTCGCAGGCGTACAGCTTGAGAATTGCCGCGTCGCGTACCGTGGCCTCGTCGCGGTCGAGTAGGGCCGCATATCGGTACACGAGCGTTTCGGAGATTTCCGCCTTCATTTGCATCTCTGCCAGTCGGTGGCTGACCGCTTGGAACTTCGAGATCGGCTGGCCGAACTGCTGGCGTTCTTGCGCATACTCGACCGAGTCGGCGATCGCTGCCTTGGACGCTCCCGTTCGAGCAGCCGAGAGACACAGCCGCTCGTACCGCAGGTACACCGCGTTGTCGTTCCAGCCGTTGTGGAGTTCGCCGAGCATCCGCGATCGCGGCACCCGCACATCGTCGAAGAAAACATGCGCGGTGCCCAGCGGCCAGTGGCCGAGCGTTTCCATTGCCGTGTAGGTGACGCCCGGAGCGTCGGTGTCGACGACGAAAAGCGTGATGCCGTGGTGCTTCTTTTCACCGGTCGCCGTGCGACACGCGACAACGTCAAGGTCGCTCGCCTTGAAGCCGGAAGTGAAGACCTTCTGGCCATTGAGGATGAAGTCATCACCGTCCTCGATTGCGGTCAGGCTGATGGCGGCAGCATCGGAGCCGGCCTCGGGTTCGGTCAGTGAGAAACAGACGGTGGTGCTGCCGTCGGCGATCTTCGGGAGCACCTCACGTTTGAGTGCCTCTTGACCATCGCGCCCGATCGCGAGGCCGCCCCAGGTGACCGCGCGGAAGACCCAGAACGCGAGATCGAGGAACGAGCGCCCGAGTTCTTCGAGCAGGATCGCGACTTCAATTGCACCGCCGCCGCTCCCGCCGTATTCCTCGGGAATGTTGATGCCGAGCCAGCCCATCTCGCCGAGCTTGTCGTAGACCTCGCGTGGCGGGCGCCGTTCGCGGTCGCACTCGCGGACGTACTCGCGGGTGATCTCGCGGGCGCAGAATGCGCGGACCGCCTCTCGAAACATCTCTTGTTCGGGGCTGAATTCGACGAGCATGATTGACCTCTTTCGTTGACACAATCGACAACCTCAGCATATACTCGTCTTATTCAATGCGCCACTGTCTTGTTTTACGAGACACCGGCCGATCCAAATCGACAGCGCAAACCAACCCAGTGAAAGAACCCTGCTGATGGCAACTCCGAACATCGACACCGTCCGTGCACTGGCTTCCAAGGTGTCGAATTGGGGGCGCTTCGGGCCCGATGACGAAAAGGGAACACTGAATCTGCTCCAGCCGGCCCACGTCGTGGCAGCGGCCGGCCTGGTGAAACAGGGCCGCACGATCTCGATGGCGTTGCCGTTCGACGATGCTGGCCCGCAGACCGGCGGGCTCGGACGATTCAACCCGATCCATCTCATGATTCGAGACGGCGCTGACGCGATCGCCGGCACCGCGATCCGCGACTTCTACGGCGGAGTCGACAAACACTTTCGAGGTACCGACGACATCATCATCATGCCGTTGCAATCTGGCACGCAGTGGGATGCGCTCGGACATGTCGTCTTCGAAGACGTGATCTACAACGGCTACTCGGCCGATCAGGTCAGTAGCAAGGGGGCGATGAAGGGGGCGGTGACACAGGCCTGCAACTCGATGGTCGGTCGCGGTGTGCTGCTCGACGTGGCGCGGGCCAACGAGGTCGACTGGCTCGAACAGGGCTACGTCATCAATGCCGACGATCTGGACAGGGCCGCCAAGATGGGCGGCGTTGAAGTCGGGCCCGGTGACCACGTGTTCGTGCGAACCGGCGCAATCACCCAAGCGCGCGCTCGCGACGACTGGGGCGACTACGCCGGGGGGCCAGCAGCTGGGCTGGGTCTGGGCAGCGTGGAATGGATCGCCGAACGCGAAGTCGTCGCGATGGCAACCGACACGTGGGGATTCGAAGTACGTCCGAACGAAACACCCGATGTCGCGCAGCCGTTGCACCTCATCCTCATCACGCACATGGGGTTGTGGCTGGGCGAGATCTTCGACCTCGACCCAATCGCAGATGATTGCGCCGCGGACGGGGTGTACGAGTTCATGTTCTGCGGTCCGCCGCTCCCGTTCACGCGCGCCGTCGGCTCGCCGTTGAACCCCATGGCAATCAAATAGCCAAGTGCGCGCCGATCGAGTGAATCCCATGTCAATGAGGAAAAGAGACCGCTGATGGAACCAGTTCGTTCAATGATTTTCACGCCGGGCCACCGTCGTGACCTGATCGAAAAAGCGATCGCGTCCGGTACCGACGCGGTCATCGTCGATCTCGAGGACGCCGTTGCGATGGAGGAAAAGGCTGCGGCACGTGACGCTCTGGCCGATCTCCCGCCATCACCCATTCCGATCTACGTGCGTACGAACGCGATCGAAACCGGAATGCTGTGGGACGACGTCATCGCCGCAGGACAAGCCGGTGTCGACGGGTTGGTGATCCCCAAGGCGGAAGACCCTGGGGTGCTGCGCGAGATCGATGGGGCACTCCGCGCGCTGGAAGTCACGAACGGTCGTGAGATTGGCTCGACGGCAATCGTCCCGTTGATCGAGAGTGGCGTCGGGGTCAGGGCCAACTACGACATGATGCGATCGAGCGACCGGGTGCAGTCGGTGTTGTACGGCGGCGGTGAGCAGGGCGACCTCGTTGCTGACCTCGGCGTGACTTGGACCCCCGAGGGGACCGGATTGATGTACTCGCGGGCCAAGGTCCTGATGGACGCCCGGGCCGCCGGAATCCAGTATCCGATGGAAGCCGTGTTCATGGACTTCCGCAATCTGGACGCGTTCCGCGTCGAGTGCGAGATCGCCCGGACCCTGGGGTATGTCGGCAAAGTCGCGATCCATCCGATGCAGATTCCCGTGATCCACGAAGTGTTCACGCCGTCGGATGAAGACGTCGCCCACCAGCGGCATATCCTCGATGAGTTCGAAAAGGCGTTGGCCGCAGGGTCGGCGTCGATCGCAGTCGACGGCAAGATGGTCGATTACGCAGTCGCGCGGGTTGCCCGCGCTGTACTCGCGAGAGCTGCCGTGGCCGACAGGGCCAAGGCACGCTCGACGCAACATTCCTAACCCGGCACCGCGGCGCGCCGCTCTGTCGCCGCAACAATCTAAGGAGAACCACATGTCCCGGAGTCGATTCATCGAAGGCGGCGTCGGCGTTGCAGTCATCGGCAGCGGAACGATCGGCACCTTGCGGGCGCAGATCCTGCACCGTCATCCGTCGGTCAACTTCCTTGGCGTCTGTGACGTCGTCGAGGACAAGGCGAAGGCACTCGGCGAAGCCTGTGGCGCCGATATGTGGACGACGAACGCGCACGAACTGATCAACCGCCCCGAGGTCGACTGTGTGATCGTCGCCTCGACCGAGGACCAGCACTACGACCCTGCGATGGCCGCCATCCTCGCGGGCAAACACGTCCTCGTTGAAAAGCCAATCACGATCTTGCCCGACGAAGCCGAGAAACTGCTCATCGCGGCCGCCGAGTACAACGTCTTCGTCTACACAGGATTTACTCAACGCTTCCGCCGGCGGTACCTCTCCATCAAGGAATCCATCGAGAAGGGCTACATCGGCGATATCACCAGTGTGAAGGCTTCGATCTACCTCACGCAGGCGGTCGCGCGGGCCGTGATCTCCCGGGCGCCGACGACGACGCCGTCGATCAACACGATGACATACCTTGTCGACCTGTTGACCTGGTTCTCGGGCAAGCGACCGATATCGGCGTACGCCTCGGGAGCGAAAGGCGTGTTTTACGAGGAGTTCGGGGCGCTCGACTCGACGTGGACCGTGCTGAACTTCGACGGGGGCATGGTCGCAACCTTGGGTGCGAGCTGGGAAGTGCCAGTGTTTTGGCCCGCGAACAACGCGTCGATGGAGTTCGAGGTCTTTGGCCGTGAGGGCGCTGTCAGCGTGAAGGACGACCACCGTGACATGGTGATTGCTTCGAACAAGTCAATGCCAGGGCCGTATACGCCGGAGGTCGACATGCACGTCGCCCTGTTCGGCAGCAACATGCCCGGTGATTGGGCACTTGGTGAACACTTCGGAGCGATGCAAGAAGAGACGCACGCCTTCATCAACAGCGTCGGGCAGCGTCGTCAGGACAGCATTCTGGCAACAGGTCGAGACGGGTTCGATGTGTTGTCCATCTCCCTGGCAATCGATCAGTCGGCCAACACCGGCGAGGTCGTACCGATCACGTGGACATCCTGAGGGTCGGGGCAAACATGGCAGCGATGCTCGACGGGGTCACGATTTTGGAACTGGGTGGGGTGATCGCGGGCAACTTCGGTGGCGTTGTCCTCGCCGACCTCGGCGCGGAGATCATCAAGATCGAGCCGAAGACCGGTGACACGGCGCGGAACCCCAAGATTGCGCCGTACCGCGACCACAGCGCGATTCACCTCTTCATGAATCGTGGCAAGAAGAGCGTCGCGCTCGACCTGAAGAGCGAGGAAGGTCACGAGATCCTTGTCCGACTTGTCGAGCAGGCCGACGTCGTCATCGACAACTTCCGACCGGGTGTGCTGACCCGTCTTGGCATCGATCACGATGCGCTCAAAGCAGCCAACCCGAAGATCATCACGGTCAGCATCACGGGCTTCGGCGAGACCGGTCCGCAGAAGGACAAAGCCGCGTTCGATCTCGTCATTCAGGCGTACAGCGGGCACATGTCGATCACCGGCGACCCCGACGGAGCGCCAGCGCGGGCCGGCGTGCCGCTCGCCGACATGTCGGGCGGAATCTACGGATGCATCTCGATCTTGGCGGCACTCGTCGGTCGCGAACTACACGGCAAGGGCGCCCACGCTGATGTCGCGATGCTCGACTCGATGGTGCACCTGCTCTCCTATGACGCGCTCGACTATTTGACGGCCGGAAACCCGGCCGGTCGCCATGGATCTGCCCACGCGCACATGGTTCCGTGGCAGGCGTTTCCCGCGTCTGACGGGCACGTTGTAATCGCGGCGCGCGACGAGAAGTTCTGGCTCAACTTGTGCGATGCAATCGGGCGCAAAGATCTCAAGACCGATCCTCGGACCGAGAACAACGCGGCCCGTCTGGCCAACCGTGATTGGGTCGTCCCGCAACTCGAGGCAGCGTTCAGCGAGCGCACGCAGGCCGAGTGGGTGGCGATCCTCGACGAATTCGACATCCCGTCGGCTCCGGTCAACACCTTCGAGACGCTGTTCAGCGACCCGCACATCGAGGCGCGGGGAATGGTCAAGTCCTACGAACACCCGACGCTCGGTGCAATCCGATACCAGCCGAGTCCAATGAAAGTGCGCGACTGGGAATTCCCCAATCGGCACGCCCCAATGCTCGGTGAACACACCGCCGAAGTGCTGATTGGTCGACTCGGCTACACCGCCGAACGCGTGGATGAGTTGGCTGTAGACGGGGTCGTCGCAACGTGGCAACCTGAGCCGTCGTGACGGGCATCGGTCGGCTGCTCGCCCCGCGTTCGATCGCGATCGTCGGGCTTTCCGCCGATGCGACCAAGCACGGCCGTCGGGTACTCAACAATCTCCGCAGTCTCGGTTACGCGGGCGAGGTATGGGGGGTGAACCCAAGCTGCCCAGAAGTGAGCGATGTCGCGGTGTTCGCTACGTTGGCCGAACTTCCGGGCGTCCCTGATGTGATCGTGTCGGCGGTTCCGGCCCAGCACGTATCGTCAGTGGTACGTGACGCCGGTGCGGTTGGCGCCGGAGCGGTCATCGTCTTCGCAGGAGGTTTTGCCGAAGCGGGCGAGCCTGGTGGGTCACTGCAAAGCGACTTGAGTCGCGCCATCCTCGAGACCGGGGTGCGGGTCCTCGGGCCGAACTCGGGCGGCGTGATCGTGCCCTCGAATGGGCTGGCGATGAGCTTTCTGACCTGTCTCGATCGTCCAGCCGAGCAGATTCGATCGGGCGGTGTCGGTTTGGTGACCCAGAGCGGTGGCACCGGCAGTTACATCCACAACCTCGCTGCGGCGAAGGGCGGTGGTTTGGCCGCGTCGATCTCGACGGGCAACGAAGTGGACGTCGGCGTCGCGGACGGTATCGCCGCGCTGACCGACCTCGACGAGGTTCGAGCCATCGGCGTGGTACTGGAAACAGTGCGCGACGGGCCGGCTTTCCTCGCGGCCGTTCGACGTGCACATAACGCAGGCAAGCGCGTCGTGGTGGTCCGTATCGGTCGATCCGACCGCGGTCACCGGCTCATGCAGACCCACACGGGCGCAATGGCGCGCCCGAGCCGCGTCGTCGAGGGCGTGTTGTCGTCGCTCGGCGTGGCAGTGGCGGAGACACCGGAGGAGATGTTCGAGATCGC
>JBLFZD010000040.1:0-16651 GCA_047610085.1 Ilumatobacter sp.
TGGGACGTTGGAGATGCGGTCGCGTATCGGTGCGAGGACTGCATGGACCGCTGGGACATCGTGTTGGAAGAGAGCGACATCGAGACCGACGGCCGCCCCGATTGGTGAGGTCGCACCAGCATCATCGTCGGAGCGACCAGCGGCCTCGAGGCATAGCCACTTCGACCATCTTCATCTCCACCTTGTCCCTGTCATCGTCGTCGTCCTGCTTTGCCGCCCAGCGGCCGTAGGCCCGCGCTCCCGGCGCAGCACTCGCACCATGGAGCAACACCGACGCGGTGACCGTCAAGGCAATGACGCCAAAGAGTTCGTCACCAACGGCGCCGAGTTCGCTGGTGACCTCGGTTTCCTCCAACAGAAGCAGGCCGAAGACGACCGATGCGAGGCCTCGTGGGCCAAACCAGCCTATGAAGATACGGGTGGGCGCCTTGGTCGAGGTGCCGATGAGCGAGATCCACACCGGGAGCATTCGACCGACGGTCAGGGTCAAGAGGGCACAGGCCACCACCGCAACGGTGATGTGGTCGAGCACATCGGGCAACAACACGTTTCCAAAGACGAAAAAGGCGCCGATCGCCAACAACTGACCAGCATCTTCAGTAAAGGCATCGAGTCGTTCCGAAAGCGGGGTCGTCGCCATTCCATCGCCGTCGCGGTCGTGGCCAAGCGACCCGAACGTGAGCCCGGCGACGAATGCGGCGATGAACGAGTTTCCCGAAATTGCCGACGCACCGAAGAGCGCCACGATCGGCACGACGAACGTTGCGAGTTGCTCAAAGCGAGCATCGGACCAACCACGTTGGGCCGCCCAGCGCAGCACGGTGATCGCACCGCCCCCGACCACCACACCGAGCACAACTCCCCATCCGATCTGTTGTGCGATGAAGCCCGCCCACGATGACGTGGATTGGTTCTCGTTGAGCACCACCGCGGTGAGAATTGCGACCACGGGAACGACCAATCCGTCGTTCACGCCCGACTCGACGTTCAGCCCGAGGCGTTCACGCACGGGAACGGACTCGTCTTCAACGACCGCTGCTCCAAGCGCAGCGTCAGTCGGCGCGAGAATTGCTGCGAGCAGCGCCACCTGAGCGAACGGCAGGTCGGGAAACAGCAGCGAATTGACCCATGCTCCCATCAAAACGGTAAGTGGAAGCCCAATGCCAAGCAAGCGAGCGGGAATACCCAGAAACCTGCGTAGGCCACGAAGATCGATTCGGACCGCGTCGCTAAAGAGAATGACGGCAAGCGTGATCTCGGCAAGCAGTGCAATGGCACCCACGTCGGCGGAGACATCGATCCACCCAGCGAGATCGAATAGAAGGCCAGCGCCCATGAACACCATTGGCATCGTGAGCGGCCAGTGCTCGATGCGCATCGACACGGCTGCGTAGGCAATAACCAAGACTCCAATCACCGCAACTTCGGCGGAGCCCAAGATTCAGCGTCCCGACTCGTCGGAGATGCGCTGCTTGGTCGCGGCCCATCCACAGATGGGGCAGGTACTCAAGTCGTGGCGTCGAGCTGGGCAGTACTCGCGCCCGAAATAGATGATCTGAAGGTGTCGATCCGACCAGGTCTCTTCGGCAAAAACCGTTTTGAGGTCGCGTTCGGTTCGCTCGACGTTGGACCCATTCGACAGCCCCCAGCGCGCAGCGAGGCGGTGGATGTGGGTGTCGACAGCAAATGCGGGCACTCCAAAGCAACCGCCCATCACCACCGACGCGGTCTTATGTCCCACGCCGGCGAGTGATTCGAGGAAGTCCCAATCGCCATACACCTCTCCCCCACCGTCGATGATCTGGTTCGCCATCTTCCACAGGTTCTTTGCCTTCGTGGGAGCCAAACCGACGGTTCTGATGTAACCAAGGATTTCCTCGGGATCCAGTTGCGCCATCTTCTCCGGGGAATTCGCCGCCGCAAACAGCGCCGGTGTGACCTCGTTGACCTTCTTGTCGGTGGTCTGAGCCGACAACGCAACAGCGACCAGCAGCGTGTATGGGTCCGTATGGTCGAGCGGCACCGGAGGCTCCGGATACAACTCTTGGAGGATCTTGCCGATCCGATCAGCCTTTTCCTGACGACGCATTCTGTCGAATCTAGCTGGCCTGTCCGAACGCAATTGCGCCCGGTTGCACTCAGGTCGCACCCCTCATTCATGGTGTGTGCCCTGAAGGCGTAACGTCACGCCCTCACTGCCCATGCCCTCGGTTCAACCGGCACGGTCGCCGGTCTTGCCATTCAGCAATCGGTGATCGACGCTCAATCGGCAAGATCGACTCCACGGCACTTCGTCAGCGCATCAAACGGTTTCGGAGGAACGTAAAGATCAGTGCCTGCATCGTGGCCTGTTGGCCGGCGTCCGCCGCTCCGCCATGCCCACCTTCAATGTTCTCCCAGTAGGTGACGTCCTGGCCTGCCGCTTCAAGGCGTGCTGCCATCTTGCGTGCATGACCGGGGTGGACACGGTCGTCGCGAGTCGAGGTGGTGAGCAGGATCGGCGGATAGTCGGCATCCGGGTCGACGAGGTGATACGGCGAGTACCCCTTGAGGTACGCCCAATCGTCGGGGTTGTCGGGGTCGCCGTATTCCGCCATCCACGATGCGCCGGCAAGCAGCAAGTGATAGCGCAACATATCGAGGAGCGGCACCTGGCAAACAACGGCGCCGAAGAGTTCGGGAGTCCGGACGTACATGTTGCCGACGAGCAAGCCGCCGTTGCTCCCGCCAGAAATACCGAGCCGCTCGGGTGAGCTGATGCCGCGATCAAGGATCGCTCGGGCGACCGCTTCGAAGTCTTCGTAGACGCGCGGCCGCTTCTCACGCAGACCGGCTCGATGCCAAGCGGGTCCGTATTCGCCACCACCACGAATATTCGCGAGCACGTACACACCGCCTTCGGTCAGCCAGGACCGTCCGATCACCGCCGAGTAGGCGGCCGTGCGTGGCACTTCGAAACCGCCGTATCCGGAGAGCAACGTGGATCGCGACCCGTCGACAACCTTAAGTGCCTCCCGCGAGCCGACCACGAAGTACGGCACTCGCGTGCCGTCTGCACTCGTAGCGAAGTGTTGCTCGATCTCGATGTCGTTCGCATCGAATCGGGCGGGTGCTTGGCGGAGCTGCTCAGGTTGCTGATCGTTGACAAGCGACATGACCGAGAGCGTCTCGGGCGTCACGAAATCGGTACCAACGAGCCAGATGTCGTCACCTTCGGCGCTGTCGACAGCACTGGCAGAAAGCGTCCAGGCGTCGGGTGCACCGGCGAGTGGTTCGACGACCCAGTCGTCGCCGACATGGGCGGGCGGTGTTGCCACCGAGAGCACGTCGCGAACGTCGTCGAGAACGTCGAGGACCACCCGGTGTCGTGTGCAGGTGAAGCCACCGAGCGACGCGGTCGGTGTCGGCGTGAAGATCGGAGCGGGTGTGGACGTTCCTGCAAGGAAGCCGTCGATATCGGTCACCAGCAACGAGCCAGAGGGAAACGACTGCCCATCCTGCTCGAAGTCAGATCGTGGCGAGATGAAGATCCATCGCTCGTGGAACCGAACTTCGGCGTCGTCGGGAACATCAACCGAATGCGGCAGGCCATCTCGAAGGATTGCCGTCTTTGTAGTAAAGAAATCTGGGGCCCGCTCAAACACGTGGTGCCGGAATCCGTCAATGGTCGAGACGGCAACGCCAACAGCCACGTCAGATTCAACGCCGTCGAACACGATCTCGGCGTCGGCAATTGGCGTACCTCGCATCCAGCGGCGGACCGTGCGCGGGTAGCCAGAACGTGTGAGACTTTGTGGCCCAAAGTCGCTCGTCACATAGACGGTGTCGTCGTCAATCCACGTGAGGCTGCCCTTGGCAAGCGGCCGGACGAAGCCACCTTGCGACTCTGGGACGAAGCGCTTCTCGATTAGGTCGAACTCTCGCGTCACTGTTGCGTCGGACCCACCGGGTGACAACTCGATCAATGCCCGCCGCCGATCGGGACGACGCGTCGAGGACCCATGAAAAACCCACGATTCGTCTTCGGCTTCGCAGAGCGCATCGACGTCGAGAATCGTCTCCCACTCGGGATCGCCCGCCCGATAGCTTTCCCAGCTCGTTCGGCGGAGCAGCCCGCGGCGATGGTCGGCGTCGGTCCAGAAGTTGTGTACCGTCTCGCCGTGCCGGGATGGGTAGGCAATCCTGTCGTCGGCTTCGAGTACGTCGAGTGTCGACACGCGGACTTGCTCAAACCGTGGGTCAACGAACAGCGTCGCCTCGGCGCGCTCATTGCGCTCGCGCACCCACGCCAAAGCATCGTCGCCCTCAACATCCTCGAGCCAGAGATTCTCGTCGACATGTTCCATTTCATCGACGGTACCCGTCAACATGCCTGGCCCAGCCGCGTGCGTGGCTGAGTTCAGCCCTTGGTGAGGAACGCTTCGTCGCGGTCGCTAAAGACCATGTCGAGCTCATCGACGATCAACGGGTGATTCGCCAACTCGGGGTCGGCATCAACGATTTCGAACGCTGCCTCTCGAGCCTGCTCGACCAACTTTCGATCGCGTCGCAGCGACGCCAGCTTTAAGTCGCTTCGGCCTTTCTGCGCGGTCGACATGAGCGTGCCTTCACCACGGAGATCAAGGTCCACCTCGGCGAGTTCGAAGCCATCGGTCGTCGCGACCAGCGCTTCGATTCTCGGGTTGCCAGCTTCGGGGCCCTCTTCGTTTGGCTGGGTTACGAGCCAGCACGTCGACGCGTGTTCCCCACGCCCAACACGCCCGCGCAGTTGATGGAGCTGGGCAATGCCGAAGCGATCAGCGTCGAGAATCGCCATCACCGTTGCGTTCGGAACATCGACGCCGACCTCGATGACCGTGGTGGCGACGAGCACATCGGCTGCACCCGACCGGAAACGTTCCATCGCCGCCGCCTTCTCATCGGGCGGCAACTGCCCATGCAGCAATTCGAGGCGAAGACCCTGCAACTCGTCGAATGCCAAGCGCTCGATGGTCTCCTCTGCTGAAGCAACTTCGAGCTTCTCGCTCTCGCCCACCAACGGGCACACCACATACGCCTGACGACCAGCAGCCACCTCGGCCTTAATGTCGTTCCAGACTCCCATCTCCATCAGCGGGCCCTTCGCCCACATCGTCACGATCGGTGTGCGACCGGGCGGCAGCTCGTCAAGCACACTCACATCGAGGTCGCCATAGACCGTCATGGCGGCCGTGCGAGGAATCGGCGTTGCGGTCATCACTAACGTGTCGGGCGTGCGGCCTCCGGTCGTCTTGTCGCGCAGCGCTGCTCGCTGCTCGACACCGAAGCGGTGCTGTTCGTCGACGACCACGACGCCGAGGGACGAGAAGTCGACTTTGTCCTGAATGAGCGCATGTGTTCCGATCGCGATGTCGACCGATCCGTCAGCGATCCCGGCAAGGACTTCCTTGCGACGTGCTCCAGTGACTTTGTTCGTCAGTAACTCGATCCGCAGCGGGCGGTCGCCAAAGAGGTTGTCCGGGTCGGGCACGATGACGCCGTCGAGCATTGCGCGAACGCTCGTGACGTGCTGTTCAGCAAGTACCTCGGTCGGCGCCATTAACGCTGCCTGGTGGCCGCCTTCGACACCTGCGAGCATCGACGCGATTGCAACAACCGTCTTGCCGGCGCCGACGTCGCCTTGGAGGAGTCGATGCATGGGATGCGGTGCGGCCAGGTCGGCTTCGATCTCGGCGATCACCCGAGATTGGGCGCCGGTCAAGTCGTACGGCAATGCCTCATAAAAACGTTGAACGAGCTTTCCGCTCACCAAATGCTCGATGCCACGCTGCTCGCGTTCCATCGCACGCTTGCGCAAGACAAGCACCAGTTGCACTCGAAGCAGTTCGTCGAACGCGAGCCGGTGGCGAGCGATTTCCTTCTGCTTCATGTCTTCAGGCAGATGGATGCCAGCGAGCGCCGTAGCCCGGTCGACCATGCGGTGCCTTTTGAGGAGGTCCGCAGGAATCGGATCGGCGATGCCGCGTTCCTCACAGCGACGCAGCGTCTCTTCGATCCAACCCGCCATCTCCCAGGTGTTAATCGCCGCCTTCTCGCTCTGCGGATAGATCGGCACGATTCGACCGGTCCGATCGCCGATCAGGTCGACCACCGGATTCGACATCTGTAAGCCACCACGGTAGATGTCGGCCTTGCCGTAGAGAGCAACCTGCAAGCCTTCTTGTAGCTGCCGTTCGCGCCACGGCTGATTGAAAAACACCACGTCCATGCGACCAGATCCGTCGCCGACGTTTACGTTGACCATTGTGCGCCGGTTGCGCATTGTGCGTTTGTTGACCGAGCGCACCGTGACGAGGACGAGCGCTTGCTCCCCGGGCACGAGGTCGGCGAGACGAGCTTCGTTCGTGCGGTCCACCCATCGCCGCGGGTACGTCGTGATGAGGTCGAAAAGGTTCGCAATGTCAACCTTTTTTAGCGACTCTTGCTTCTTCGGGCCGACACCTTTGAGTCGCTCAACTGGAATGGCAGCGAGGTCCCGCAACGTGATCGGTTCAGCCATTGAGAAGATTCTGCCTCATCCAGGCTGGTTCACCCGCACCACGGCGAGCCAGCACTGATATCGGGTGTCAGACAACCGATGTCGGATATTGCGTGCCAGACGTGTGACGAACAAGCCAGCAACAACCACATCAAATTCGCTCCCTTGGGACGGGATCATGGTTTCCTTCTCGCAACGGCAAGATCGGGCGATCCGGCCCGCCTCAAGTCACTCGACGCCAAAAATGTAGGGATAGAGAGGTTGTCCTCCCACGTGGACCTCCACAGCGACCGCGGCGTGGCGATCGCTGAGCCAGCCGGTGATCGCATCGGTGGTGGCCCCGTCTGAACCATCTCCGGTGATGATCGTGATGATCTCGGCGTCATCACCAATGATGCAATCCAGGAGCGCCAAGATTGAGTCGATCATCACCGCAGCAGTCGACACAATCCCGTCGCCCTTCACGATGCCGATCCAGTCATCCTTCTGAATCTCGCCGATATCGGACTTGGTATAACGCACCGCCTGGGTGACCTCGCCGGTGGTGACCGATTCAGCCGCCTCTCGCATCTGATCACCGTTTGCGTCGCACCCGGCTTCGGGGTCGTAGACAACGAGCGCTGCGAGCCCTTCGGCCATCGACACCGTTGGAACGACCACCACATTCTTCGTCGTCAGAGCGTTCACTTGTTCGGCGACCGGGATGATGTTCTTGTTGTTCGGCAAGATGATCACTTGATCCGCGTTGACGTGTTCGACGGTGTCGAGCAATTCAGCCGTTGACGGGTTCATTGTTTGCCCGCCGGTCACGACGCCTTGCACACGGAGTTGCGCAAACAACTCAACGAGGCCCTCCCCCGTGCAAACACCAACCACTGCAGTCGTCACCGGCGGAAGGCCAGCACCGGCGGCTGCGGGTCGCTGCGTCGCCGGGGCGTTTCCGTCGCCCGACATCGCCGCTTCGCGCTTGGCGTGTTCTTCATCGACCTCTTCGAACAGATCGGAAACACGGATCTGCTTGGGCCGACCGCCAAGGTCGAGCGGTACCTCGATCGCAGCGCCAATGTCATTGGTGTGGACGTGACAGTTCCAAAGGCCATCGCCGCCGACAACGACGATCGAGTCACCAATCGCACCCCAGCCCTGCTTAAACGCATCGATCTGGTCGTCGTCGAGGTCCATGAAGTACATGACCTCGTAGCGCTGATCAGCAACGTCGACCTCGTCAGCGCCTCCGACTTTACGTTCCGTGCTGCGACTCGGAGCCGACGGCGAATCGAACGCTGCAGCAACGGCTCCACCCGACCCGTCGTCTTCCTCTGCTTCAGGAATCGGTTCGCCATCGACGACGTAAAGCGCCGAATCAAGTAGGAGGAGGAATCCGGCGCCGCCGGCATCGACCACGCCGGCGTCTTTCAACACCGGCAGCAACTCCGGGGTGTTATCGAGTGAAACCTTTCCCGCAGCGCGAGCCGCCCGGACAACCTCGACGAGACTTCCGCCATCGTCGGATGCGACGCGAGCAGCATCGGCGCTTTCGCGGACGACGGTAAGAATCGTTCCTTCGATGGGCTTGAGCACCGCCTGGTATGCCCCGACGGAAGCGGCCTGAAGCGCATCGGCGAAGCGTTTACCGCGCTGGTCCGAATCGGGAGGCATCGTCTTCATGGTCGAGGCGAATCCGCGCATAATCTGGCTCAAAATGACGCCACTATTTCCACGAGCTCCCATCAACGAACCATGACTGATCGCATCGCAGGTTGCAGCGAGGTCGTCAGCGTCCGCAGTCTCCATCTCAGCGACAACCGCATCAAGCGTGCGCGCCATGTTGGTACCGGTGTCCCCGTCTGGCACGGGATACACGTTGAGGCGGTTGAGTGCTCCAGAGTGTGCTTTGACTGTGTCGCGAAACGTGACGACCAGTTCGCGTAGCGCTTCGGTGTTGAACCGTTCGAGTGTGGACACGGCAACCGAGTCTAGAGGCGACCTGGTTGGACGGAACGATTGCCCCGCTAGCATCGAGTGGCCGTTCGGTTCTGCCCATAGGGGGCAGCTGCCAACGAATCGCGAACGCCTCCAGGAGAAGATCATGGCATCCAAGTGTGAAATCTGTGACAAGGGCCCCTCATGGGGCATGGCTGTTTCCCACTCGCATCGTCGCACTAAGCGTCGTTGGAACCCAAACATCCAGCGAATCCGTGCATCCGTCAATGGCGGCACGAAGCGCGTGAACGTTTGCACCGGCTGCATTAAGTCCGGCAAGGTCGTCAAGGCCGGCTGACGCCGTCCTTGACTCTCTTTACTGCAGATCAATGCAAGGCGTCATCAAAGCCTACGATCCCGGCACCGGGGACGGTCTCGTCATGTGCGACACCGATATGAAAGATTACGAACTCTCGGCTAACGCGCTTGAGGGCTCAATCTTTCGGATGCTGCGGCAAGGTCAGCGGGTCGTGTTCGAACTCGATGACCTTGGTCGTGCTACCACCATTCGCCTCGGCTCCGAGGTCGACATGGGCACTCCCGGCTACTGACCGGATTCTCTTCTCATCTCTCGCTTTATCGCGCAATTTGACGCCATTCAGTGGGGTATCACTCGTGGCGATCGAATATTTGCTAGTCATCTCCAATCGAGATAGACACATGCAGTGTGGTGATGTAGCAGATTAGAGCGCACCAATATTTCGCATCGGTGTGTCAAAGTGTTTACGGTGAATTCATCTGCGGATGCGTTCGGTATTCGTGGACTCGACGAGGAGTCACATCTGATGAGCGGAACAACGACGAACCTGCGTTTGAAGAACTGGGTTGCCGAATGGGCCGAGGTCATGCAGCCCGACGACGTGTACTGGTGCGATGGCAGCGCCGACGAGTACGACCAGCTTGCACAGCAGCTCGTTGACTCCGGCACCTTCACCAAGCTCGATGAGGCCAAGCGCCCAAACAGCTACTGGGCCCACTCAGATCCCGGCGACGTTGCTCGTGTCGAGGACCGCACCTTCATCTGCGCCCCCACCGAGGAAGAAGCTGGCCCGAATAATAATTGGCGCCACCCCGACGAGATGCGCACCGAGATGCTCGCTCTCTACGCCGGTTGCATGAAAGGCCGCACGATGTACGTCGTGCCGTTCTCGATGGGACCGCTCGGTTCGAGCATTGCCCACATCGGAGTGCAGCTCACCGACTCGGCCTACGTGGCGACGAACATGCGCATCATGACCCGCATGGGCCAAGGCGCTCTCGATGCGCTCGGCAATGACCAATGGGTTCCTTGCTTGCACTCAGTGGGCGCTCCGTTGGCTGAGGGCGACACCGACGTCCCGTGGCCCTGCGATGCAGAGAACAAGTACATCGTCCACTTCCCGCAGACTCGCGAGATCATGTCGTACGGTTCGGGCTACGGCGGCAATGCGTTGCTGGGCAAGAAGTGCTTTGCGCTGCGCATTGCCTCGGTGATGGCTCGCGACGATGGCTGGCTCGCCGAGCACATGCTGATACTCAAGCTCACCAATCCGCAAGGCGAATCGAAGTTCATCGCCGGTGCGTTCCCATCGGCGTGCGGCAAGACCAACCTGGCGATGCTCGTGCCGACGATCCCGGGCTGGAAGGCCGAAACAGTCGGCGACGACATCTGTTGGATGAAGATCGGCGACGACGGCCAGCTGTACGCCATCAACCCGGAAGCCGGCTTCTTCGGCGTTGCGCCGGGAACCAGCCACGAGACCAACCACAACGCGATGGAAACCCTGTGGGGCAACTCGATCTTCACCAACACGGCGCTCACCGACCAGGGCGACGTCTGGTGGGAAGAGATGACCGACGCCCCCCCGGCCCGCGCCACCGATTGGCGCGGAAACGCCTGGAATCCTGAAATCGACACGCCGGCAGCTCACCCCAATGCACGATTCACCGCACCGGCATCGCAGTGCCCGTCTGCGGCCCCCGAGTGGGAAGACCCGGCCGGAGTTCCAATCTCGGCAATTCTGTTCGGTGGACGCCGCCGCACGACCGTCCCACTGGTCACCGAAGCCAACGACTGGGACCACGGCGTGTTCCTCGGCTCAATCATGGCGTCAGAAAAGACCGCAGCTGCCGAGGGCGTCCAAGGCGAGCTTCGCTTTGACCCCATGGCAATGCTGCCGTTCTGTGGTTACAACTACGCCGACTACTTCGCTCATTGGCTGTCGATGAAGGATCGCACCGACGCCGCAAACCTGCCGAAGATCTTCTTCGTCAACTGGTTCCGCCGCGATGAAGACGGCCGATTCCTGTGGCCGGGATTCGGCGAGAACAGCCGTGTACTTAAGTGGGTGTTCGATCGCTGCGACGGCAACGGCGACGTGATTGACACGCCGATCGGCAAGCTGCCGACTCGCGAATCGCTTGACCTCGACGGCCTTGCCATGAGTGACGCTGATCTTGACGCCATTCTCTCCGTTGACGTCGACGGCTGGAAGGGTGCGGTACCCCAGATCCGGGAACACTTCGCCCAGTTTGGAGACAAACTCCCCACCGAGCTCACCGCAGCCGTTGATCAACTCGAAGCAGCGCTGTAGCCACAGCGACGCAAACAGGAGGCCTCGCCCCCTGGCGGATGCGTCCTCCTGGCGATCGGCTTCCCCTGATCGGCATCTGGGCTCTGTGGCACTCACGGAGCACTGAGCGCTGACACAGAGGAGGATTCGAACACAACAATGCCCCGGCCTCACCGCCGGGGCATTGTTGTTTCTCTGACTCGCACTGTCGGCCGAGACGTGTCCCACGCGGCCAAGCGAAGCAAGTTGCGCCCGCCAAACGTGAAGCGAAAACAAAGAAGGCCCCGACCAAGCGGCCGGGGCTTCTTCAGATTCGGCTGACGCTCAGATGAGCGCCGAGGCCTCTAGGCCTGGAGTTCGTGGACGTCGACGACCTTGCGGCCCTTGCGAGCGCCAAACTTCACGCTGCCATCGATCGTAGAGAACAGTGTGTCGTCTTTGCCGATCTTGACGTTGTGGCCCGGGTGGAACCGAGTGCCACGTTGCCGGATGATGATTGAGCCAGCGGTGATCTTCTCACCATCAAAGGCCTTCACACCGAGGCGCTGTGCGTTGGAGTCGCGTCCGTTGCGGGTTGAACCGCCACCTTTAGTCTTTGACATGCGTGTCTCCTATTCTCAGCTCGGGGAGATCGAGGTGATCTCGACCATGTGGTACTTCTGACGGTGGCCATAGCGGCGCCGATACGTCGTGGAATTCTTGTAAGTGAATCCGTTGATCTTGGGGCCCTTCGTCTGACCGACAATTTTGCCGGTGACGGTGGCTGCCTTGAGCTCGTCTGGGGTCGAGAGGATATTGTCTCCATCGACGACCATGACGGGGCGCAGCGACACGTCGCTGCCCTCGTCACCGTCGAGCAATTCGAGACGAACCTGCTGACCCTCGGCGACTTTTTCTTGCTTGCCGCCCGAAGCGATGATTGCGTACATAGCGAGGAGCAACACTATCGGTCAAGGCGCCAGCTCCCAACGGCTCGTCGGGGATCACGGCACAAAAATCCAACTTCGGACCTCAGCAGACAGCGCAACCGTCGTCGGCTCCCGGCACCGCCTGAAACTCGACCGTGAGCTTCTTGGTGAACGCTCCCTTTGTGACGACACGCATCGACTCCGCCATCCCAATCAGCTGCGGCGTGATGAGGATGCGGAATTGCTCGTGGCGCAGATTGCGATAGGGGGCCAGATTCTTATTTTTGACGTTGGTGTCGACCGACACCTCTGCAACTTTGCCTCAACCGGTCGGGCGGATGAAGTCGATCGACATCGTTCCGCCCTTCTTCTCCAAGACTTTGGCCGCCTCGTCAGAAATCTGAATCTGCATGTCTTCAACATAAACGCACCGGGCGCAAGGTTCGACGCTGGTCTCGAATTCTTCATTCTTGCAATCGACGGGAGCAAGGCCACGATTCGCCTCTCCCAAGGCGCCGAGTACCGAGCCGCCCTAGGGCAGCCAACGACCACGGCAACGCAGCACGAGGCAAATATGGCCCGCCTCCGCTATTCGAGCAGAGCGAGGTCGACCTGGAGCCCGCGGCCTTCGCAATCGGGGCAGATCTCGCTGTATTCGGTGAGGAGACCCTCGCCAATGCGTTTGCGGGTCATCTCGATCAGTCCGAGTTCACCGACGTCGAACACCTGAGAACGGGTCTTGTCACGGCCGAGCGCATCACGCAACGCTCCGGCAACCTTGGCCCGGTTTTCCCTGATCTCCATATCGATGAAGTCGATGACGATAATTCCGCCGATGTCTCGAAGGCGCAGCTGCTTCGCCACCTCGACTGCCGCCTCCATATTGTTGTGGTACACCGTTTCCTCGAGGTTCGACTTTCCGACGTTCTTGCCGGTGTTCACGTCGATCACGGTGAGCGCCTCGGTGTGCTCGATGATCAGCGAGCCTCCGGATGGCAACCAGACCTTGCGGTCGAGCGCCTTGTGGACCTGCTCGTGGACGTGGTGCCGCTCGAACAGCGACAGCCCTTCCTTCTCGGCGTCGTAGTACTCAATGCGCTCAGCAAGCTCGGGGTTAAACGCCTGCACGTAATCACGGACCTCTTCGAAGAGGCGGTAGTCGTCGATCATCACCCCGCGGTAGTCAGAGCTGAACTCTTCACGGATGACGCGCACGGCCAATTCGGGCTCACGTGACAGCAGGGTCGGCCGCTGAGCCTTGGCTGCCTTCGCTTCGATGTCATCCCATTGCTTGAGCAACACGGTCATGTCGGCAACGAGTTCCTCTTCGGTTGCGTGTTCGGCGGCGGTCCGCACGATCAAGCCGTGTTCTTCGGGCTTCACACGATCGAGAATGTTGCGGAGGCGTTTGCGCACGTCGTCGGGGAGACGCTTCGAGATGCCGTAGGTCTTCGAGTTCGGGATCAGCACCACGAAGCGACCTGGCAGTGAGACCTCTTGGGTCAGCCGAGCACCCTTGTGCGCAATCGGGTTCTTGGTGACCTGGCACAGAATCAACTGCTTGTTTTTGAGGATGTCTTCGATCCGCGGATTCTTGCCCTTGACCTCGATGTCGGCTGGGTCGTACTGGACGTCACTGCGGTAAAGCACCGCGTTCTTCGGCGTAGCGATGTCAACAAACGCTGCTTCCATACCGGGCAGTACGTTTTGGACCTTACCAACATAAATGTTGCCGTGGATCTGGGCCACATCATCGGCGGGTCGGCTGACATAATGCTCTATCAGGTTTCGGCCCTCGAGCACGGCCACCTGGGCAATGCCTGGGCGCGCTTGGACACACATGAAGTAGCGGCCGACCGGCTTGCCATTGCGTTCACGGCCCTTGCGTTGCTCAAGAAAACCATCATCGGGCGTCTTGTCACTTTGGCCCTTGCCGCGGCCGCGACCCTTCTTCTTGGCCGCACCGTGCTTGACCTCCCCCCCCTTGCGCTGGGCTCCCTTGCTCCCGCGTCCACCCTCTTTACTCTCGGCTCTGGGCTCCTCGCCTTGGGATTCGGTCCTTGCTCTATCGGACGGGGTTTTCGAACCGCCACCGCGCTTGCGCCGCCTCTGGCCGCTGAGTTTGGCTTCATCTCCATCTGCGCCAGCTTGGCCGAGGGGTGGCGCCGACGAAACCGGCATCGTGTCGCCGATCTTGGGTTTGCGAACCAGTGCCCGCTCCGAGGCTTCGGCCGATGGGCGCCCTTCAGACATCTTCTCGGGAAGTTCGACGTCGTTTCGGGCGTCGCCGCCTGCTGGCCCGTCTTCGTGTGATGCAGCGATCTTCTTCGGCTTGCGATTCTGCCCGCCGCGTGTCCCGCGGGCCTTCTTCTGAGCAGCGGAGCTGCTCGGGGTCGGGTCAGCGGAGTCGTTCGACCCCTGTGGTGCCGCTGCTGATTCTGCAGCGGTGCTTTGGTCGTTGTCCATGGTGGAGAGCTTCCCTTCTCAGGAGCAGCGCTCTCGAGCGCCGCTCCCCTGCCAGGTTCAGCGCGTCCTGTGCGCAAAACGAGGCAGACGTTTTTGTGCCACGGCATCGGGTGATGGCGTGGGTCATACGAGCCGGTACCACCGACGCCGGTATCGAGCTGCGCTCAGATCCGGGGGTGAATTCACAGATAGCGGACACGGAAGTCCATTCTACGTGTGCCATCCGCCATCTATGTGGATATCAAACGGCGCCGCGGTTGGCGTTAGCGCATGCGACGCATATGCACGCTCTGCACAAGGCCAAACATCGCGAAATACACGATCAGACCCGAGCCGCCATAGCTGATGAACGGCAACGGCAGGCCGGTGACTGGCATGATTTTGAGGGTCATGCCGACGTTCTGGAATACCTGCCAAAGCAACATCACGAACACACCAGCGCACACGTAGGTGCCAAGCAAGTCACGCGAAAGATGCGCAATCCGCCAGATTCGCACCAAGCAAATTCCCATCAACGCCAGGATCGCCGAACACCCAACCAGACCAAATTGCTCACCGACCGCAGCAAACGGGAAGTCAGCCCACATCACGGGGATGTCACCGTCGTTGGTGAGCGGGCCTTTGAGCCAGCCCTTCCCCCAGATGCCTCCCGTTCCAAGAGCTCGCATTGCGTTGTCTGCCTGGTATGTCTCGTCGCTTCCCGCAGCTTCAGGATTGATGAGCGCCTGGATTCGGGCGACTTGATACGAGTTCACGAATCGACCCACGAAGGCCGCTGCAACCGTGGCGACCGACAGGAATGAAACGAGGAAGATATAGCGGATCTTGGCGCCAGCGACGAGCAACACGCCCATGGCGATCGACACGATCACCGAGGCTGACCCGAGGTCGGGTTGGATAATCACCAGCACGGCAGGGATACCAACAATGATCAAACCACCGAGGAACCGCGCATAGGAAACCTCTTCGCTGCGTTCCTCTGCCAGGAATGCGGCGAGCATCAACAAGGTCGTGAACTTCGCCAACTCGGCCGGCTGAACGTTAATGATGCCGAGGTCGAACGAGATTCGGTCTCGGCCGCTCGCCACACCGAGCAGGACCAGAAACACCAGGCTGACCACGGTGACGATGTAGAACGACCTCGCGCGATCTTTCCAAAATTCGTAGTCAGCGCTCATCACAACGGCCATCACCGCAGCCGCGAACATCGCAAACACGACTTGGCGGGTTGCAAAGCCGAATTCATCCTCGATCCGGTTCCGAGACGTCGAGAACACAATGAAGCAACCGAGCACGGTCAAGATGAGCTGAGCGCCCATCAGCACCCAGTCGATGTTCCGGGCAGGTTCGGCGGGGCTCGCTTTGATGTTACCGAGACCGGAATCGGGCTTGCGGGAGAGGAAGGAGGTCGTCATCTGGTGGGGTATGAGCGGCGAGTCATTCGGTCGTCCTCTGAGCGGAGAACCGGCCGTCGTAACACGACTGATCTGCGAGGTTCTTCGGTTCGGCCGGGACAAGATTCTCGGTATCGAGTGGATCCGACAGTACCACCGGGTCGGCCGGAGCAATGCCCGAGAGCTGCAGGAATACGCACTTGACCACGGGGCCGGCGGCCTGCGAGCCGTAGCCACTCTTTTCGAGGTACGCGCTCACCGTGAAGGGATGATCGTCGTCGACGCTATACGCAGCAAAGGCCGAGGAGTCATTCCAAGGATAGTTTCCCGCACCCTGCGCCGTGCCGGTCTTCCCAGCCACGGGGATCGCACTCGACGGATAGTAAAAGAAGAGCTTCTCGCCGGTTGTCGAGTGGTAATAGTCGCTGACCGTTCCGGGGCCGGTGATCACCCGACGCAAACCACGACTGATTTCACCGTCGATTTCTTCGGTGAACGGAATCTGACGGACGAGGTCACCGCGAATGTTGGGTTCAACAGCAAAGCGGGCCTTCGCAAGATCGGCGAAACCCGGCTCAAGCGCATCGGGCACCCCGGGCTCGTAGATCGCTTTGATGATCTCGGGCTTGAGCACAAACCCACCGTTCGCCAGCGTGGCGTAGCCGTTGGCAAGTTGCAGCGGCGAGGCCGACAACAGCCCCTGGCCAATCGACAGCTGGACGTTGTCACCGCTGTAATAGCCGCGACCTTCTTCTTCAGAGATCACTCCGAGCTCGGCGTAACGAGCCTTGAGCTCGGCATCGGGCACCGTTCCGTCGAATTCGAACGGCA
>JBLFZD010000041.1:0-16490 GCA_047610085.1 Ilumatobacter sp.
CGTCAGCCAGACGCGTTCGACGAACTCGACGTCGAGTGGCGCTTCGGCGTGGCGGCGGCTGGCCTCGATACCGCAGCGGGCGTCCTGCACCTCACCGACGGCACCGACCTTGAGTTCGATGGCTGCGTCATTGCCACCGGTGCCACGTGTCGACGCCTCCCCGAGCAAAGCCGGTACTCCCATGCGCATGAGCTTCGATCGCTCGATGATGCAATGCGCTTACGCGCCGAGATTGCCGATGGTGGACGACGTGTCGTGGTAATCGGGGCCGGGTTCATCGGTCTCGAAGTCGCCGCTACCGCCCGCCAACTCGGCAATGACGTCACCGTGCTCGAAGGTGGCGCGGCTCCGCTGATCCGCGGCCTCGGTGTGGAGATGGGCGCAGCGATCGGAGCGCTCCACGAAGCCGAAGGGGTGACCGTGCGATGCGACGTCCGTGTTGATCGGCTGCACGACGATGGCGTGATGTTGGCCACCGACGACGGTGTTGGCGAACTGGTTGAAGCCGACGTGGTGCTCGTTGGAATTGGCGTCGTGCCCGCCACCGCTTGGCTCGGCGATAGTGGCCTCACCATTCGCGATGGCGTGGTCTGCGATGCCACCTTGAATGCGGTCGACACCAATGGATCCCCGGTGCCCGGTGTGTACGCAGCCGGTGACGTGTTGCGCTGGCCTAATGGCCTTTTCGGCGAGGAGATGCGTGTCGAACACTGGACCAACGCCGCCGAACAAGGTGCGTTCGCCGCCAAGAATCTGCTCGCCGCCGCCGCCGGTGCCGATGCCGAGCCCTACGAGCCGGTTCCCTTCTTCTGGAGCGACCAGTTCTCCCACCGCATCCAGTTCCTCGGCAGGTCTGCTCCCGAAGATGAAGTGGTCGTGGCCGCAGGGTCGATCGAGCCCAACGACGAAGGCATGGTGAAGTTCCTGGCGCTCTACCGAAAGGGCGACCAGATTCATGGAGCGCTTGGTGTGAACGCTCCCCGATGGGTGATGAAGATGCGGGGAACCCTCATGAATCAGGACTCTTGGGATGACGCGCTCGCCCACGTCCAGACCCTCCTCTGAGCCGAGGTTTGGGTTGTATTCCCGCTTTTGGTGTGAAACTTGAGTAGTTGGCACTCAGGTTATGTGTTCATATCTTTAGATACATGTCTGATCAGGCCACTACATCATCCATCCCATCGCCAACGTTTCCTGACTCGCCCACCACGGTTCGGCTCCCGTTGGCCCACCTTCCCGCTGCGGTGCTTCCGGGGGCGACCGTCACGCTCACGCTTGCCACCGACGACCTCCGCCTTGCTGTCGAAGCAGCGGTCGCTCACTCCGACGGCCGCATTGCGTTCACCGGTGGCAACGAACGCCAGCTCGCCGTGGTCGCACGCGTTCCCGACGTCGGCAATCTGCCCACGGGTGAATTCGCAGCAATCGTGCAGGTTGAGCGACGCGCCCGAGTCACCAGCGTCGACGTCACCGATGGTGCAGCAGCTTTTGCCACCGTCGAGCCGGTGATCGACGGCCCGGCATCCACGAGCGTGCAGGCCGCGACTCGCGAGCTTCGCGCCACGCTCGAACTGATCGCGTCGATCCGCAACTCGCGCCGCCTCCCCGAACTGTTGCGCACGGTCAAAGCACCGGGCCAGCTCGCCGACGCCGTTGCCCTCTGGGCAGAGTTCACCGACGATGACCGACTTCGCGTGCTGCAAGCCGTCGAGGTGTCCGATCGAGTCGATGCCATCCACTCGTGGGCGCGTGGCCACCTCAACGAGTTGCAGGTCGCCGAGACGATTCGCAACGACGTCAGCGAAGGCATGAACAAGCAGCAGCGCGAGTTCATGCTGCGCCAGCAACTCAACAGCATCCGCAAAGAACTCGGCGAAGGCAATGACGACGTCGTGGGCGAGTACCGCGAGAAGCTCGAGGGTCTCAGCGCACCCGACGGTGTCAAGACGTTCGTGATGAAGGAACTGGACCGCTTCGAACGGATGAGCGAGCAGTCACCCGAGCACGGGTGGGTCCGCACCTGGCTTGACCGAATCTTCGAGATGCCATGGGGCGAACGCAGCGATGACACCCTCGACCTGGCAGCAGCCCAAGAGACGCTCGATGCCGATCACTACGGCCTTGATGACGTGAAGGAACGGATCGTCGAATTCCTCGCAGCCCGCAAGCTCCGCCACGACCGCGGGATCACCCGCGACGAAACTGACGCTCGCGGCAATGGCCAAGTCGTCACGCTCGTTGGGCCTCCCGGCGTGGGCAAGACCTCGCTCGGTGAATCGATCGCCCGAGCAATGGGCCGTGAGTTCGTGCGGGTTGCCCTCGGCGGGGTGCGTGACGAAGCCGAGATCCGTGGCCACCGCCGGACCTACGTCGGCTCGCAGCCGGGCCGCATCGTGAAGGCGTTGCAGGAAGCGGGCACGATGAACCCGGTCATCCTGCTCGACGAGATTGACAAGCTCACCGCTGGTGGCTCCGCAGGCGACCCCACCGCGGCGCTGCTCGAAGTGCTCGACCCCGCCCAGAACCACACCTTCCGTGACCACTACCTCGAAGTCGACCTGGACCTCTCCGAAGTCGTGTTCATCGCCACGGCCAACGTTGCCGACACGATCCCCGCCGCGCTGCTCGATCGGATGGACCTGATCCGGCTCGACGGCTACACCGAGGCGGAGAAGGTGTTCATCGCCAACCGTTACCTCCTGCCTCGTCAGGTCGAACGAGCCGGCCTCACTCCCGACGAGTTGACGGTGAGCGATGAGCTGATCGGCTCGATCATTCGCGGCTGGACTCGTGAAGCAGGGGTCCGCTCGCTCGAGCGAGAACTCGGTCGCTTGGTCCGCAAGGTGACCGCGAAGGTCGCCACCGGAACGGAGACTCCGCTGACGATCTCCGACGAGGAACTCACCGACTGGCTCGGACGTGTCAAGGTCGACGACGAGATCCAGAATCGAACGTCAGCACCAGGCGTCGCGACCGGCCTCGCCGTCACCGGAGTCGGTGGTGACGTGCTCTTCATCGAGACGACCTCCTTTCCGACAGGCCCTGATTCTGAACCCGGCTTGACCCTCACCGGGCAACTCGGCGATGTCATGAAGGAGTCGGCGCAGATCGCCCTGAACTACGTGCGAAGTCACGCTGGCGAACTCGGTTTGGACGATGGGGCACTTCGCCGCCAGTTCCACATCCATGTGCCAGCCGGTGCCGTCCCGAAGGACGGTCCGTCCGCCGGCATCACCATGACCACTGCGCTCGTTTCGCTGCTCACCGGTCGGCCGGTCAAACCAACACTCGGGATGACCGGCGAGATTAATTTGCAAGGCCAGGTCATGCCAATTGGCGGCGTCAAGCAGAAAGTGCTCGCCGCGCACCGTTTGGGCCTCACCGAAGTGGTGTTGCCCAAACGCAATGGCCCCGATTTGGAGGACGTTCCCGAGAATGTTCGTGAGCAGATGACCTTCCATCTCGTCGCGACGTACGCCGAAGTCGCCGCTGTTGCGTTCTGACAGGCGCGGCCCCGATGACGGGGTTGCGGCGGCACCGTCGCCGCGACCCTTAGGCTCGTCGAATGGCCGATACCGGATCACATCTCTCGGGCGTTTGGTCAAAGGCGACCGAGCTGCAGATCGAGCGCGGTGCGGGCAGCCGCGTCATCGACATCAACGGTCACGAGTACCTCGACTTCACTGGCGGCCGGGGTGCAGCCTCGACCGGCTACGCCCATCCCAAGGTTGCCCAGGCCATCGCGGACCAAGCGGCGAAGATCATCCACGCGCAGATCAACGTGTACCGGCACGACAAGCTGGCTCCACTCGCTGCCAAGCTCGCCGAGATCACTCCTGCCGACATCGACACCTTTTACTTCGGCAGCACGAGCGATGAGATCATCGAGTCCGCCGTGAAGCTCGCCAAGCACGCGACTGACCGCCGCAACGTTGTTGTCTTCGACGGAGCGTTCCACGGTCGCACGCACTACACGCTTGCTATGTCGTCGAGCCGGGCGATCGACCGTGCCGGCTACGGCCCGCTGCCGGGCGGCGTCTTCGTGGCGCCATTCCCCGACCCCCACTCCTCCGATCAGGAAGCCGAAGTGAGTCGTGCGCTGCGCGGCCTCGACCGGCTCATGACCACTCAGGTCGCTGCAGACAAGGTCGCGGCCATCGTCATCGAGCCGGTTATCGGCGAGCGTGGCTACATCCCGACTCCGAAGGGTTTTGTTGACGGCGTGGCCGCCCGCTGCCGCGACAACGGGATCTTGCTGGTCGCCGACGAAACCCAGAGCGGCTTTGGCCGCACCGGCAAGATGTTCGCCGCTGAGGCACTCGAGATCAAACCTGACATCATCTGCATGGCCAAGGGCATGGCTTCGGGCTTTCCTTTTGCTGCCCTCGGCACCCGTCGCGAACTCGATGAGAAGTGGGCGACTGGAAGCCACAGCGGTTCGTCGAACGGCAACCCGATCGGATGCGCCGCAGCACTCGCCACGATTGAGGTGCTCGAAGAGCCAGGTTTCCTCGACAACGTGAAGTCCCGCGGTGATCAACTCATCGACGCGCTGCGCGAACTCCAGCAACTGGATCAAGCGCTTCTTCACGTGCGGGGGCGTGGCCTGATGATCGCCACGGAGTTTGACACGCCCGACCGTGCTCAGGCGGTTGTGGACCACTGCCTCCGCGAAAGCCGGGTCATCTTGATGACTGCGGGAACTCGCAACCGCACCATCCGCTGGAGCCCTCCGCTGATCGTTACCTCCAGCGACATTGATCAAGCTGTGTCGGCGTTTTCTTCGGCCATCCGCGCGACCTCCTGAACGTCACCCGACTGCGACCCGACCGCAAAGTGAACTGACCTGATGCCCCGTCTCGACAACGTTCGTGTTGGCACTTGGCGCGGCTTGCAAGCACTTGTTGGTCAACTCGAACGAGGGATCGACGAAGAGCTTCGCGCCGACTGGGACATCACCGTCGGCTGGTTTGATGTGCTCACGTCGCTCCAGCGGCTCGGCGGAACCGCTCGTCCGCTCGACATTGCCGCTGACCTTCGGCTGCCCGCATCGAGTGTGAGTCGGCGGCTCGATCGGCTTGAAGAAGAGGGCTGGATCGCTCGTCACCGTCACATTGAGGCAGACAAGCGAGCCGTCGATGTGGAACTCACCAAGTCAGGTCGCCGCCTCTGGCGCGAGATGAACACGAGCTATCGGCGAGCCGTCCAAGCACTGTTCGCCACGCATCTCGACGACGACGACATCGACTCGCTGCGCCGAATTCTTGACCTGCTGATGGCTGCGGGCGACGAGGTCGAAGAACTGCACTGACGCGCCGGTTTTGGGTAGAGGTGTGACGCGCGTCAAGACTGGGCCGGTGAGCAACCCAGTGCGCCCGATACACGAGGCGGTGATCGTCGATGCAGTGCGGACCCCCTTCGGTCGCCGCGATGGTTCGCTGTCGCATTGGCACCCTGTCGACCTTGCCGCCGAGACACTGGTCGCCCTGGTTGATCGCGTCGGCATCGACCCGAGTGTGATCGACGACGTCATCATGGGCTGCGTCATGCAGGTTGGCGAGCAGGGCACCAACATCGCCCGCAACGCGGTCCTCGCCGCTGACTGGCCCGAGCACATTCCGGGCACCACGATCGATCGGCAGTGCGGTTCGAGCCAACAGGCAATCCACTTTGCAGCCCAGGGTGTGATGGCAGGTGCATACGACGTCGTCGTTGCATCAGGCGTGGAAGTGATGACCCGGGTCCCGATGGGGGCGTCGACCGCCGACGGTCGCTACGGATTCCCCTTCGGCCCAAACGTCAGTTCGCGTTACGCGGAACGCGGTGGGCTGGTTCCCCAAGGTGAGTCGGCCGAGTTGATCGCGGACCGCTGGGGCTTCACGCGCGAGGAGATGGACGAGTACGGATTACTCAGCCAACAGCGTGCTGCTCGTGCCGTGAGGGAAGGTCGCTTCGACAAGGAGATCATCGCCGTGTCCGGAGACGACGGCGCCGCCGTGGCTGCTGACGGAGGCCTGCGCGAAACATCACTCGAGGAACTCGCTCGATTGGAGCCCGCATTTCGGTCATCGCAAGCCGGTGGCCGAGTCACCGCCGGCAACGCTTCCCAAATCACCGATGGCGCAGCCTCGGTGTTGATCATGTCGGCGGAACGCGCCCGCCAACTCGGTGTCGCCGCGCGAGCCCGTCTCGTCGACTTCGCCGTGGTCGGCGACGATCCGCGATTGATGCTCACGGCGAATATTCCTGCCACCCGCAAAGTGCTTCGCCGTGCGGGGCTCTCACTGGCTGACATCGACCGGTTCGAAGTGAACGAAGCCTTCGCCTCAGCAGTGCTCGCGTGGATCGACGAGTTGGGTGTCGATGACCCTGATCTCCTCGACCGGGTCAACGTGAATGGCGGCGCCATTGCGCTGGGGCACCCGCTTGGAGCGTCGGGCACCCGGCTCACCGCGACGCTGGTCAATGAACTCGAACGGATCGGCGGCCGTTACGGGTTGCAGGTCATGTGTGAAGGTGGCGGCATGGCCAACGCGATGATCATCGAACGCCTATCGACCTGACCCTGAACGAACGCCCTACCCACGAAGTTCCGTCACGTTGAGTAACTGCTCCTGAGGCGGCGGGAGCGGCTGTTCCGGGCCCGATAGCCTGGGATGATGCCCGCATTTTCAACCGTCATCTGGGTCGGGTTTGGACTGTTGTTCGGGTGGGTCCTGTGGAAAAGTGGGATTGCGATGTTGCGCAGCTTTACCCGGCTGCCACCGGAGCCACTCCCTACGGGGGAACTCCGCAAGATCAAGATCAATTATCGCTGCGACCTATGTGGTGTGGAGATTCGGATGACAATGGCACCGGATGAGGACCCACCTCCGCCACGACATTGTCTCGAGGACATGATCGAAATTACGCCGCTCTACGACTGAGTTGTCCACAGGATGTGGACAAAGGTGTGGAGAATAACATTCCTGTCATTCGGTGACGCACAGTGCGACGACAACGACGATTGGTTACCCCTACCGACAGAAGTCTGCACGACGCCTAATTGAGCCCAGCTACTCCCACTTGGTGGCGAACCAGAGCCCGCCGAGGATGCAGACCAGGCCGACGCCGGTGAAGATACGTGACGCGCCACCAACGAGGTAACCCGCCATGATCACGAGCCCGCCCACAATGAGCAGAGTGCACATGATCACCGGAATCATGTTCGGTGGAATCAACTGCCGACGCTGCGCTTTGGGCGTGTAGCGCGAAGACGCCGCCACATCACCCCGCGAAGAAGCTGCGGTTGACTCGTCGGACTTCGAGGACGTCACCTTCTGGTTACCCGGCTGGGTTCCCTTCGGAGTAACGCGCCCGCCGCCGGTCTTTCTCTTCGGAGGTGCCATCGCTTGTCGAGTGTAGGCGACTGAGTGCCGCGCTGCGCGCCCGAGTCGCGACCGACAGCAGTTACGCCACAAATGGCTGCGCGCTCCAGCACCCCCAGCGGGCAGACTGTGAGCATGCGGGTGCTCGTCATCGACAGTTACGACAGCTTCGTCTACAACCTCGTGCAGTACCTGGGCGAGCTTGGTTGCGAGCCGATCGTCGTGCGAAACGACGAGATCAGCGTGGACGAAGCGATGGCCCTCGAGCCTGACGGCGTGTTGCTCTCACCCGGTCCCGGTCGTCCCGAGACGAGCGGGATCATCTGTGACGCGATCGGTGCATTCGCGGCCATTGGCACCCCGGTGTTTGGTGTGTGCCTCGGTCATCAGGCGATCGGCCATGTGTACGGCGCCGACGTCGTGGGAGCTCCCGAGCTGATGCACGGCAAAACCTCCCCGGTCGAGCACCGCGACATCGGTGTGTTCGCGGGGCTTCCCTCGCCACTCACCGCCACCCGATATCACTCGCTCACGCTCGAGCCCGACTCGATCCCCGACATCCTCGAGGTCACCGCTCGCAGCACCGATGGTGTCGTGATGGGTGTACGCCACCGCGAACTCGACGTCGAAGGGGTGCAGTTCCACCCGGAGAGCATCCTCACCGTCGCCGGTCACGATCTGCTTCGTAACTGGCTCGCCCGCCTCGCCGAAGAAAGGCGTCGCACCTGACGTCCGGCACCGGTTGTCTGACATTGGGTGTCTGACAACGGTTGTTGGTCAGGGTGGGGAAGTTGCGGCGGTGCCGGTCAACGCATCGGTGACTGGCGGCACGGTGACTGGCACGGTGACTGGCGCGGTGGTAGCTGGCGCGGTGGTAGCTGGCGCCGTGGTAGCCGGCGCGGTGGTAGCCGGGGGATCGGTGACCGGTGGGTCCGTCACGGGCGCCGCCGTTGTGGGCGGTGTAGTTGCTGGCGGAAGCGTGGTCTGGGCGATCAAGGCCTGACCAACCACGATTTTCACCGTGGAACCTCGATCCATGGTGGTCGCGGCGGCAGGGGTCTGCGAGATGACTCGACCGTCGTTAGAGCTGCCCGGCGTGACCTCGCGGAACTCAACCTCGACAGTGAAGCCGGCATTGCGGAGCTGATTCGTCGCGTCGCCCTGGGTGAGGCCTTCGACCACGGGGACCACGATCGGAGCAGCACCGCTCGACGCCTGAATCGTGACGGTGCCTCCACGCTCGACTAGCTCCCCCTGGGTCGGTGCGATCGACATGACCTGTCCGGCGGCGATGGTTTCGCTCGACACGTCCTCGACGACGACTTCGAACTCGTACGGCGGATTTTCGAGCAATCGCACAGCTTGGTCTTGCGTTAGCCCGACAACGACGGGAACCTGCACACTCGAGCGCGGCGCAGCAACGACCATGTCGACGGTGGTGCCTTGCCGCACGGGAACGCCAGCTTCGGGCTCGGACGACAAGACGGTTCCCTCGCCGCTCTCGCTGGTCTCATCTGCGGTGACGTCGCCGATAACGAATCCTTGGGATTCGAGGAGTACACGTGCCTCTTCGAGCGGAATACCGACCACCTGGGGCACGTTCTGCAACTGTGGATCCGGGTTGAAGAAGACCTGGATCTCTTGGTTCTCGAGCACGATCTCGTTCGCGCCAGGGTTCGTGCGGTGCACGAATCCGAACGGCACCAAAGCGTTCTCCTCGGAGACGGTGACGAATGTGAGCCCCTTGTCCGTTAACTCCGCTGTCACCACGGCCAGCGAACGGTTGAAGTAGTCGTCGAGGACGAACTGGGAGGGTTCGCCTTGCTGGTCGTCCGAGCTGAGTGCCTGGAAGAGCAACACCCCACCGACCACGAGTGCCATCAACGCAACGAATGCAGCCAGCGCGTACCAGCCGGTGCGGGACCCACCGGAGTCGTAGTACGCCGCTTCGGCCGATGCACCCGTGGGATACCCGGCCTCGTACATGCCAGTTGACGGCACGGCTGTGGCCTGGGGATTCACCGGCAACACGCCGGTCGGAGCCAGAGCACTCTGAACGGTGGTCGCGTTCAGACTGGCTGCTGCTGGCCTGGCTTTGTTGGCTGCAGCAACTAGTGCTTGTACTGGCTCATCGTTGCGGAAACGACGCAGATCGTCTCGTAGCGCTCCGGCGCTCGGATACCGGACCTTCGGATTCTTGGCAAGGAGCTTGGCGACCATTGCCTCGTACGCCTTGGGCACGTCGGCCACGATCTGCACCAGAGGCTGTGGCGCGTCGTGCACTTGCTTGTACGCGATGCTCACCGGGTTGTCGCCGGTGAACGGTGCGCGGCCCGCCACCATCTCGTACATCACGATGCCGAGTGAGTAGAGGTCGCTGCGCGGATCAGGCTGGGCTCCCTGAGCCTGCTCTGGCGAGAAGTACGTGGCGGTGCCCATAACCGAGCCAACCTGAGTGAGGTTCGACTCGGTGGGAGCATTCATGGCGCGGGCAATGCCGAAGTCAGCAACCTTGACCTGACCATTTTTGCCAATCAAGATGTTGGCCGGCTTGATATCGCGGTGGGCGGTGCCCTTCTCGTGTGCGAAGCCGAGCGCTGCGGCCACTTCACTTGCGATCTCTGCGGCTTGCTTCGACGTGAGTTGGCCGTTCGATTTCAAGACGTCGGCGAGCGTGCGGCCCTGCACCTCTTCCATCGCAATGAAGTAGGTGCCTTCGTACTTGCCCCAGTCGTACACGTTGACAATGTTGGGGTGCGACAGGTTGGCTGCTGATTGCGCCTCGCGGCGGAACCGCTCGACGAAGTTGTCGTCGGTGGCAAATTCGGGGAAGAGCACCTTGATCGCGACCTGGCGGTCAAGCAAGAGGTCGCGCGCAGAGAACACGTCGGCCATGCCGCCGCGCCCGATGCGTTTGTGCACCTCGTACCGGTCATTGATGACCGTTGCCTCACCGTTGTTCGTCACTGTTCCGGATCTCCTGCTGGCCCTGTCTGGACCGCTGAAGGAGGATATAGGCACCGATTGGCCTGGCCTCGTCGCACCGCTGTGCTGCTCATTGCCGTGCAACTTGCCAGTGCGCCCAGAAACGTGCCGGTCATCGGGGCCGTCCCAGTACAACGTCGGCGCCGGGACCGGTGAGTAGGAAGTCGAGCACGGTCTTCACGACGGGCCCAGCGACCCGTCCGCCGGTGGCCGCGTCGGCCTGGGTGGAGGTGAGGTCGGTCAGCACAACGGCGATCGCGTACTTGGGTGCTTCGAGCGGAGCGAAGGCGATCATCCAAGCGTGAACGAGTTCCGGGTTGTCGACGACACCGAGTTCGGCGGTTCCTGTTTTTGCCGCGAACCGCACACCGTTGGCCAGTTTGACGCTTTGAGCGGTGCCCCGCGGCCCTTCGGCCACGCCGGTCATGAACTCGGTCAACAGCGTTGCAGTTTGTGGTGTGATCGGAGTTTTCCAGACCTCTGGGTCGGTTCGATCGAGCACCCGGCCGTCGTTGTCGTAGGTGGCCTCGACCACGTACGGCTCCATCATCTGACCGCCGTTGGCGACGGTGCCGGCCACCATCGCCATATGCAACGGAACCATCTGGTCATCGTTTTGGCCGAAGCCTCGGATGCCCAGAAGCGGGAGTTCTTGATCCAGATTCTCGGTGTCGCCGAACGTGCTTGCAGCGGCGCGTGGCAGGTCGATCGGTAGCTCCTCGCCGAGACCCCAGTCCTCCACGCCAGCGACCATTCGGTCGGGCCCCAGGTTGATCGCGGTCTGCGCGAACGGAATGTTGCAGCTGCGTCGGAACACTTCGGGCAGGTCCCCACCGCACACCGAGCCGCGATAGTTCTGGATCGGATCGGTGGTCTGGGGTGGGACCCACTCGCTTTCTCTCACGAACTCGGTGTTGCGATCGATCACGCCGGCTTCGAGCCCGATTCCCGTGGTGATCACCTTGAAGGTGGAGCCCGGCATAAAGCGTTGTTGGAAAGCACCGGACACCAGTGGATTGCCGGGGGCTTCCTGGAGCGCAACGATCTGCGCCTGCGCTTCGTCGAACGGCAGGCTCACAAAGCTGTCTGGGTCGTAGGTGGGGTTTGAGTACATGGCACGCACCGCGCCGGTCTCGAGTTCGATCACCACAACGGAACCGGTCCGCGACCCGAGCGCGAACTTGGCGACCTGCTGGAGATCGTGGCGCAGAGTGAGCTGCACCGAACCGGAGTTGTCGATTTCGCTGGAGAGGAGGTCACCCAATGCTCGAATCTGCTGCTCGGTGGTCTGCCCGGTGAGCACGTCGCCGTATTGCCGCTCGGCCTGGGTGGACCCGAAGCTGAGGGTGAAGTAGCCGGTCACATTCGAGAGTAGGTCACCGGTGGGGTACTCGCGCTGGCGTTCGAAGTCGGCGTCGGGGTCGGTGGTTGGGAGTGAGATGGCAGCCACCACGCCATCAGCGGTGACGATTGGGCCACGCGCCCGGTTGAACTCGCGGCGTACAGCCCGCGTGTTCTCGACGTTGGCGTTCAGTTCCTCTTCTTGGGCGACCTGCCAGTAATTGAGCGTGGCAAACAGCACCACGTAACAGGACATCAATCCCACCGCGAGTTGGCGAATCTGTCGGTTCACGACACCTCCTGCTGACGTGCAACAGGCGCCTGCTTGCGGTCTCGACGCAGTTGGCGACGCAGCAACCACGACGCCCAGCGCTCGCCAGGCGTCGGCTGGTCAGGCACCTCGCCGAGGCGCCGCGCCGACGAGTCGGACACGCGTATGAGCAATGCAAGGAGGATGTAGTTCGAGATGAGCGAGGAGCCGCCGTAGCTCACGAAGGGGAGCGTGATCCCGGTGAGCGGCACGAGCTTGATGACACCGCCAATAATAATGAATGCCTGCACGCCGATGATCGTGGTGAGGCCGACGGCGAGCAGCTTCTCGAACTCGCGCTCGGTCCGCAGCGCCGTGCGGAGCCCGGCACCCACGATCAACAGGTACGACATCAGGATCGCGGTCGCGCCGAGCAATCCGAGTTCCTCACCGATCGACGCAAAGATGAAGTCGTTCTGCGCTTCGGGCACCTGATCGGGGTTGCCCCGGCCGAGGCCCGTTCCGGTGATGCCACCGTCAGCCAAACCGAACAGCGACTGCACGATTTGGTAACCCTTGCCGAGCGAGTCGGACCACGGGTCAAGCCAGATGTCGACGCGGGTCTGTACGTGGCTGAATCGTGACCACGAGAAGTAGGCCGCACCAGCGAACAACCCGGCGCCAAGCACGAGCCAGCCGACGCGTTCGGTGGCCACCCAGATCATGACGACGAAGAGCGTGAAGAACAGCAGTGACGACCCGAGGTCGCGTTCGCCGACCATCACGATCACCGCGATGCCCCATGCAACGACCACCGGGAGGATGAAGCGCGGCTCGGGCAAGCGCAACGGTCCGACCTTCCACGTCTTGGCAGCAATCAGTTCACGGTGTTCGGCGAAGTACGACGCAAAGAAGATGGCGAGCGCGATCTTGGCGAACTCTCCTGGCTGGAAGTTGATTGGTCCCACGCTGACCCAAATGCGGGCTCCGTTGATCTGGTTGCCCAGGCCGGGCACGAGCGGAAGCAGCAGCGCTCCCGTGCCACCGAAGAACAGAACCCACCGGTACCGAGCGAGGTCGGTCGCTCGCTGGACCACGAGGAGTACGCCCACGAAGACAGCGATACCGAGCAAGCTCCAGAGGGACTGGAGGCTGGCTAACTCGTCGTCGAGTCGCGTGATCATCACGAACCCGATGCCATGCAACAGCGCCACCAGCGGCAGCAATGTGGAGTCGGCACCCACGGCCAGCTTGCGGACGGCGAAATGCGCCACGAGCAACAAGCCGAGCAGGAAGGCGACGAAGCCAAAGATGCCCGGAGGGATCTCGGAGTTCGAGCCCAGCGACGCAACCGTGTACGCCGTGGCGGTGATCATGGCCGCCATGATGATTAGAGTCAGCTCAGCATTGCGGCGCCGGTAGGCGAGGGGTGCTGCGGCGCGTCGCTCACGCCGCCTGGGTCGGGGCGGCCCGAGGTCGGCGTCGGCGTCGGCCTCGAGCGTGTCGGTCATGGCGCGATAGTGGTCGCTGGCGGTCGCTCAATGGTGCCGGGCTGCTGATCTTGTTCATTCTGGGTGTCGTTGCTCGCCGCATCGTCGGTGTCGTCAACGATCTCGAGCGAACGGATGAACAGGATCGCGTTTTCCAGGTTTGAGAACGTGGGCTGCTCGTCGACGAGCGCAGCGCTCTCGGGGGTGAGGTCGCCACGACTCACCGACCCGCTGGTTTCCGAGGTGGGCCCAAAGATCAGGATTTGGTCGGGTTTGCCCTGGAACACGATCACTTCACTTCGGTCGTCAAAATCAACGAAGTAACCGCGGCGAGCCCATGCCGCAACGGCAACGAACGCCGCAACAAGCAGGGCGAGCACGACGAATACTGCGACGGCCCGCGTCAGTTTCGGACCGCTTGTCTTCGGCGTCTCGGTGAGTGTTTCGTCGGACGCATGTGACGTGGATCGGCTATCGGACTCCGCATCGTCGTCGGTGACGCTGCCGGTCTTCCTAGCTCGTTTGCGCTCGCGTCGATTCTGCTTGGTGACGACTTCAGCGGCTACCTCTGCCTTCACGCCTCGCGGAAGACCAGCTTCGATCCGTTCGATTTCATCGAGTGTGATGTCGCTTTCGCCGGCCCAGGTCGGCGTGAGGTCAAGTTCTCGTGTCGGATCCGGCGGGTCGTCGCCGTCGAGTACGTCAACCACGATCACCGTGATGTTGTCGCGGCCGCCAGCGGCGTTCGCCTGTTCGATCAGCGAGTTGACGCACTCCTGGGGATCGGGAAAGTCGATGAGCGTGGCGGTGATGTCTTCGTCAGGGATCTCGTCGACCAACCCGTCGCTGCACAGGACAAAACGGTCGCCACGCACGAGCGGCAGCGTCCACCAGTCGACCTTGACGTCCGGCTCGATACCCAACGCCCGAGTGATGATGTTGCGCCGCGGATGGGTACGAGCCTCGTCGTCGGTGATGTGCCCCGTGGACACCAACTCCTGGACGTAGCTGTGATCAACGGTGACTCGGCGCAGCCGGTTGTGGCGAAAGAGGTAGGTGCGCGAATCGCCGACGTTGGCAAGCACGAGGGCTTCGGGCTTTTGCTTCGGGACGATCGGCGTGATCCGGTCGGGTTCGATCCCGTCGTTGTCGTCGATGTTCGGCTCACCACGGCCCGCCATGGGATCTTCGATCACAGCGATTGCGGTGACCGTCGTGCCCATGCCGGCCTGACCGGGAGTGGCGATCGCGGCTCGGAAGATGTCGCCGTTCGCATTCGAGATCGCCTCGACGACGGCCTCCGCAGTCGGTGCAGCGTCTTCGTTCTCGAGTGCTTCGCGAATTCGTTCGACGGCCAACTCACTTGCAACTTCGCCGGCTTCGTGACCGCCCATTCCGTCTGCCACGACGAAGACGCCGTTGGACGCGTGGAGGAAGTCCTCGTTACCCGCCCGAATTTGGCCAGGGTGGGTTCCGGCGCCCCATGACAGCTCAGCCACAACGGGGTCCGCTCGGGTCGGTCATGGCTGATTCGGCGGCGAACGCCTCGGGAGGATTACCAGAGATCAAGCGCATCATTGTGCCTCAATCACGGTGGTGCCGACTTGGATGCGGTCACCGGGTTGCAGAAGTTTGGAGCCCGCCAGCTTGTTGCCGTTGTGAAACGTGCCGTTTGTGGAACCGAGATCTTCCACCATCGGCTGGCCGTCATAGTCATAGATACGCAAGTGCAGCGTCGAGACGTAGCTGTCGTCTTGGATGGAGATCGTGCACTGCTCGTCACGCCCGAGCGTGATTTCACCGTTGATCGCGACAGCCATGCCGCGCCGATGACGTGGTTCGAGAATGACCAATCGGGCAGCTCGCCCGCCGCGACCTTTGGGCGGTTTGCGGGTGCGTTGGGGTGCAGCTGCTGGGGCGGCGTCCGGGCGGACTTGTGGGGCGGTCTCGGCGTGGGGGTGAGGTTGCGCGTGTTGGGGTTGAGCACGCTGGACCGGTGCTGGGGTGCGAGCGACCGGACGCGCCTTGGGGGTCCTCACCTCGCTCCACACGGCCCACAGGACGCGAGCGAAAAACAGATAGATCAGCCCGAGAAGGCTCAACTTCAAGATGTTCAGGACTTGATCACTCATGGCGCGCTCACCCAGAAGGCGGGTGTGGTCAAGATGCCTCGAAGCGGACGTGCGTCGAGCCAAAGCTGACGATGTCGCCGTCGCCGAGGATCTGCTGGCCGCTGATCCGAACACCGTTTACGAGTGTGCCATTCGTGGAGCCCAAGTCGATCGCAACGTAGCCGCCTGGGCCAGGGGCAATCCGAGCGTGCTCGCGGCTTACATTGCCGTCGTCGATCTTGATCGTGCTGTCGGGTAGACGCCCGATCGTTGTGGTGTGCTCACCGAGGCTCACGCGCTCACCCGACGGCAAGACGAGCGAACCGGCGCCAACGCCACCAGCCGCCTGCTTGAGCTGCGACACGATGCCGAACCGCCCGGCCTTGAGACTGTTGTCAACGGAGAGTGCAACTTTGACCGGGCCGATGAAGTGGTACGCCTCCTCTCGGGCATACTCCCGAACGGCTTCACCGAGCTCGGTAAGGAGCGCTGTTTCGATCTCGTTGAAGCTGGCGTGGTCGCCAGCACTGAGCAGCACGGTGAAGTCGTTGGGCACCATGCGGCGGCCCTTCACGTCGACCGTGCGGTTGTCGTCCATCTCGCGAACGAGACGGCGCCCGAGCTCGATGGGGCGGATTGAGCCGCGTGAACGTCTGAACACGCCCTCGACCATACGCTCCAATCGGCGTTCGAGTGACTGCAATCCCATACGTGACCGGTGACGTTACTTCCATCGCGCGGTCAAATCGTGGCGCTGAGGGGGTCTGATGCGCGTGGCCCGCACGCAACCAGCGTGCGTATCGCTGCACGCGAGCGCTAACGTGTCGTTCTCCACTTTGCGCGAGTGGCGGAATGGCAGACGCGCCAGCTTCAGGTGCTGGTGTCCGTAAGGGCGTGGGGGTTCAAGTCCCCCCTCGCGCACAGCAGACCGGGCTCTGGCTCGGTC
>JBLFZD010000042.1:0-16485 GCA_047610085.1 Ilumatobacter sp.
GAACTGGGCCGTGCGTCAGATGCGTCTAGGAACTGCCATGATCAACGACGCGCTAATCGGGACGACTCAGCGAGTGACCCCGCTCATCACAACGACCACGTTGGCAGACGTCGGCAGATCATGACGTTCGGGCCCAAGTGCCGCGAGTAAACCGGCCAGACCGGCAGACCCGGTCGGGCTCGCATCGAATCCAGCCCTGTGCGCCATTTCGTGAGCGGCTGCAGCCGTCCATTCCGGCGCAACGACCGAGCGTCCACCACGAACCTGGAGCGCGTGATGGATGTCAACCCAGTCATACGTCTCATCGTCGAGAATTCCATCGGCCAGAGACTGCGGGTTGTCCCAGACCGACATCAGGTCGTCCCAATGCGGTCCCACCTCGAAGAGCTTGAGCTCCCTGGCACGACTCAGCGCACGGTCAAGCGGCGCACACCCCTCCATCTGTACCGGGTACAGCGGCACTGCAGCCGAAGTGATCAACGCATTGGCCGTCGCTGACGCGAACGCTCCCCCGCCGACCTGGATGAATACCGCATCAGGGTCTCCTCGTCCGCGTTCACGGAACTGTTCAATGATCTCCCAACCCAGCGTGCGGCCACCGTCGAGACAGAGAGCATTTTCAGATCCCTGCACGGTGAACGGAATGGCACCTGCAGCCACGGCTTCGCGAAAGCGGAACATCGCCGGATCACCCGCCGGATCCTCGTCACGACGCTCGCTGCGATGCACCCGAGCATCCAATGCATCAAGCCGGCGACCAAAACCATCATCCATCCACGTCGGCACATAGACGTCGATCGGCCAATCGGCCGCCTTTGCCAGCGTCGCTGCAGCCACTGCGGCGTTCCCACAGGAGGCAATTGCGAGTGGAGGACGCTCGGTGAGTTGGCCCAGTTCTTCGGCCGCCCGCAGATGGAGCAGGATCGAGAAAAGGAATCGCGCCTTCTGGCTCCCTCCGACTGCCCCTGTCTCGTCTTTCACCCAGACACCGCCGTCAGCATCGAAACCAAGTTCGTCGGAGAGCACGTTAGAACGACCAAACGGGGTGCGATGAAAACCCACGCCGTCGACCGCCTTGATCGCGTCATCGAGTTCGATGACCAGCGCGGCACGCCGATCGGCATCCATCCCGTGGAGTTCGGCGCATTTTGCCCACGCCAGTTCGGCGTCAATCGCGATGAACGGATGGGTCGCTTCAATTGGGTCGGTCAATTCACCATCATCCCAGATCTGCAAATAGTGGTGTCGATCCGTTTCGGTGGCGTTCGGGCACCGGAAGGGAAACCAGGCCGACATCGCAAGTTCAGCGCTGCAGCGCGCACAGTGCCACTTCGTCGCAGCCATGAAAATCAGCTCGTCAGGATCCGTCGGCGACGCGGGCGTTGAAGTCGTCGATCATGCCATCCCAGATTCCGGTGTAGCGACGAAGACCACGCCAGAAATCTTGCGAGCGACGAGCTTCGAAGAGATCGAACGGCGTGCCCTGCTGCTCGACCCAGGTGTAGTAGCCGAGGTTGAACAGGCGACGGCGATCAAGATCGGTGCAGTCGATCATATTGTCGGTCGATGCACCGCGGAGGTGTTCGCCAACCGCTGCTGCGGCATCGTTGGTCGTGAACTCGTTGCCGTAACGTCGCTCGAGCAGCTTGGCTCGTTCGCTCGGGTAGAGCGCTGCTCCGTCTGTTGCGACGGTGAGTACCGCTTGGTCCTCACCCAAGTTCAGCATTTTGGCGGTCTTGATTGCGGCGAGGACGTTGGCGATTGCAGAGAATCCGAAGTGCTCGAGCTTGTCGACGAGGCTCTGAGAAACGCCCATCGACTGCGCAAGGTAGGCCCGGCCGGCGTCGGTGTTGAAGGTGAGGTCCAGTTCGTCAGTCGCCTTATCGGATACCGCAACGACGAGGTCGGTGTTCGCGATGTTGTGAATGAGCGGGATGTGCTTGTCACCGATGCCTTGGATGTTGTGCTCGCCGTAACCGTTCTCCAGCATCGTCGGGCACTCAAGTGCTTCGACGGCCACGATCTTCGTGCCGAATTCCTCTTTCAGGCGGTCGCCAGCAGCGATCGTCCCGGCGGAACCGGTCGCTGAGGTAAACGCCGCAAGTTCAAGTTCGCGTCCCACGACGCCGTACTCGTCGCGCACAGATTCGAAGACATGCTGAAAGGCTCGACCCGTGACGTTGTAGTGACCGAGATGGTTACCGAACTCGGAAAACTGGTTGAGGATGAAGTTGCTCGGATCCTTCGCGAGTTCGTTACAGGCGTCGTAGATCTCCTTCACGTTCGACTCGGTGCCAAAGGTCTTAATGACGTCTTCTTCCGGGTTGGCGCACCACTCGTCGAGCCAGTCGAAGCGTTCCTGGCTCATCCCCTCGGGAAGGATCGCAACACCGCGACTCGCCATGATCTTCGAGATGGCGATGCCGCCGCGGGCGTAGTTGCCCGTCGACGGCCAAACAGCGCGGTGCACGGTCGGGTCGAACTGCCCGGTGACCACACGCGGCGCAAAGCAGGAGTAGGCGGCGAGCACCTTGTGTGCCGTGATCATCGGGAAACGGTCGCCAAAAACAACAATGATCGGCGACGCAACGCCGGTCAGCGTCGAGGGCAGGACAACGTGCTCGGGGACGTCGACGCGATTTCCCTGTAGATCGTTGTACCAGTGGCAGCGCCAGAGGTTGCGGGCATCGGGGCCCTGCGGGTCAGCGTCGCCGACCTTCTCGGCCTGGTCGAATGTGGACGGGTCGGCAAGCTGCGCGAACGTCGGCAATGTGATGCCCTGCTCACGAAAGCGCTGAATGCTGTTGGACAACGCTTCCTCGTTGACGACCCGATCGGCGAGGCCAAACTGATTTTCAAGGGCAGCGGTGGTCGCAGCGTCGGCAGGAACATCGATAGAAATCGTCACACTTTACATTCTGTCAAGGTTTCGAGGTGTCTGCCGCAATCTGCTCGATTCGTTCCATTGGACTCCATCACTCAGTGGCTCGACCAGTACGTCGCCGTGGCACCTCTCGGGCGCACACCAGTAGCCCAATCGACGACTCCGTCGGTCCTTGAATGGCCGCATCAACTCGGTCTGCGTCACAACCCAGTCGCAGCACGGGGCGATGGCGCGTTCACGTTCGATGTCGAAATTCACCTCACCCTGTCGGGCGGTTCTGCTGGCCGAACAGTCGAACGGGCGCAGCCCCACGCTTGCCTGCCACAACCGCTGTTTCCTCCACCGATCGATGACCCAACGCTGACCGGCTTGCGGAGCACACCATCGATCACGTGAATTTCGACCGGCCCGGTCCGAGGCGTCAACAGCAGCCGTCGCACCACGTCGATCGGCTCAGGAGGACGCTGTTGGCTTCCCGGAGGAGCAGGCTGGTTCACGTCAGAACGGTCGATCGCCGGGAGGTTCGGTGCTCGGCCCAACGTGCGAATCGAGCCAGTCACACACGTCCTTGGCTCCAACCCAGCACTCGCGGATCTTCTTCTCGACCTGGGGCGTGTTCAACCACTTGGGTGCTCCGATTTCCTTCGAGAGTAAGAGGCCCTTGCGACGGATCAACTCGATGCGCGAGTGTGTTTTTTCATAGCCGCGGGGTGCAGTCTTGAGTTCGCCGATCGCACCGATTGTGTACCGCCGCTTCTTCGCCTCGGCGACCAACGCTTCGATCTCGGCACCGGTGTTGTCGGCCACAACGGCATCACGAAACCGCTTCAGTTGATCTTTGGCCATGAAGAAGTAACCCGCACCCAACATCAGACCTTCTGCCGACAACTGCATGTAGTAGCCGCTTCCTCCTTCGAGTTCGCCATAGCCACCCTGATGCGTTTTGTAGGGCGGTTTGTTCTTGGAGAAGCGCAGGTCGTTGTGCGGCCGGAACATGTGAAACGGCCCGTAGTCGTCAAGCGCCTCACCCAGCTCGACCATCGGCGCCTTGACGTGCTCGGTGTACCGGTGCTTGTTATCAGCCCAGAACGCCTTGGAGTTGTCGGCGACAAGCTCTTCGTAGAACTCGAGCGCCTCAGGAGCGAAACCGCGAAACGTCATGGACCCGAACGGTAATGCGATAGCGGGCCGAGAGGCATTTCTCGCGGTTTCCTGCACGTCGGACCGAACGCCCGGACAACGGCGATCACGCCCACCTTCACGACGATCGTGGAGCGCGACCATCGGATCGGTGCCCTACTAATCTCCCCAACATGGCCGACCTCTTTCTCGGTGGGACAATCGACCCCGCCGCACACGAACGCACGACGGACGACGCATCGAGCCACATCTCGGTGGCCACTGACAAGCTGACGACCCACGGGGTCATCGTTGGCATGACCGGCTCGGGCAAGACCGGTCTCGGTGTCATTGTCATCGAAGAGGCGCTGCAGGCAGGACTCCCCGTTATTGCCATCGACCCGAAGGGCGACCTGACCAACCTGTGTCTCACGTTCCCCGACCTCGCACCCGCTGACTTCCGTCCGTGGATCGACGACGCCCAGGCCAAGAACGCCGACCAAACCCCTGACGAGTTCGCAGCCAGCCAGTCCGAACTGTGGACGAGGGGTCTCGGCGGCTGGGGGCTGGGTGGCGCCGACATCGGCGCACTTCGGGCCACAACCGACTTCACGATCTATACGCCCGGCTCCCGGTCAGGTGTTGCGCTCAACGTTGTCGGCTCGCTACAGGTCCCCGCCGACCTCGACGATGCCGAAGTCGTCGGCGACGAAATCGAGGGCTACGTCACGGGGCTGCTCGGCCTGGTTGACATCGACGCCGACCCGCTGTCGAGCCGCGAGCACATCTTGCTGTCCAACCTCATTAACAATTCTTGGCAAGCGGGTAAGCCCATCGACTTGATGACCTTGGTCGGCCAAGTTGCCGCACCCCCGCTTCGCAAGCTCGGCGTCTTCGAACTCGATCAATTCTTCCCGGAGCCAGACCGCATGGGCCTGGCCATAAGGCTCAACGGACTGCTCGCCTCACCTTCGTTCGCTGCGTGGAGCGCTGGCGCTCCGCTCGATATTCAGTCGATGATGTATACGCCGCAAGGGCAGCCGCGCTGCGCAATCATCACGACGTCACACCTGTCAGACACCGAGCGCCAGTTCGTCACGTCGCTCGTGTTGTCCAAGCTCGTCACGTGGATGAGAGCCCAAAGCGGCACCACCGGCTTGCGCTCCATGCTCTACATGGACGAGGTTGCCGGGTACCTGCCGCCCACGGCGAACCCACCAACCAAGAAGCCGATCATGACGCTGATGAAGCAGGCGCGTGCGTTCGGTGTTGGTGTGGTGCTCTCGACGCAGAACCCGGTCGATATTGACTACAAGGCGATCTCCAATGCTGGCACGTGGATGATCGGGCGGTTGCAAACCGAACGTGACAAAGCGCGGCTTCTCGACGGAATGTCCTCGGCCGCCGGCGGCGTCGATATCAAGGCAGCCGGTGACACTATCTCTGGGCTGGGCAAACGTGAGTTCATGCTGCGCCGAGCGGGCAAAGACCAGCCCGAAATTTTTACCACTCGCTGGGCAATGTCGTACCTGCGCGGCCCGATGACCCGCGACCAGATCGACTCGATGATGGCAACGACGAAGGGTGCTACTCCTCCTCCCCCAGCCTCTGTCCCCGCCGCCGCACCGTCGCCAGCAGCGCCGAAGCCGGCCGCAATGGCACCAGCCGCATCCGTCCCCGCGCTCGGTGACGATGAGAGCGCAATCATGCCTGCCGTTGCCGATGGCCGGCCAGTGCGCTACGTCGATGCCGCCGCGCCGTGGCTTCGCGATGCGGGCGGCGATGATCGAGGCGGGCGGTACGAAGCCGCAGTCGTGGCACGGGTCGCTCTGCGCTACGACGAGACGAAGGCCGATCTGGTTCACGATGATGAGTACGAGGCCGTGCTGTTCCCGCTCGGCGAACAGATTGACGCAACCCAAATCGTCCAGGTCGACTACGACGATCGTGACCTCAGAGTCAACGCTCCGGACAACGTCGTTTACCGACTCACCGATGCAAAGATCGCGAACAAGACATTCTGGAGTCAGGTCGAGCGAGCTATCAAAGACCAGCTGACGCGGACCCTCAGCCTTGAACATCTTGCGAACACCGGCCTCAAGCTCTACGGGCGCCCAGGCGAGGATGCTGGGGCATTCGGGACCCGATGCCTACAGGTCGCCGATGATCGCGCCGACGCAGAAATCGCAAAGCTGCGCGACAAATACGAGACCAAGGCAACGTCGCTTCGGAACAAGATCGAGGCAGCCGATGATCGCATCGAAGAACTCGAAGAACAGACCAGAGGCAGACGCAACAGTGAGTTGCTGTCAACAGCGAGCTCGGTCCTCGGCGGGCTACTCGGCGGCCGTAAAAGCAAGAGTGGCCTCATCGGCGACCTCTTGGGGAAAGCCGGCACGGCGGCGCGCCGGCGCGGCACGACCAATGCTTCCGCGCAGCGACTCGAGAGTGCCGAAAACAAGATGGGACGCCTTGTTGGAGAAGTCGAAGATCTCGAGATCGAACTCGAGGAAGAGATCATCGAGATCGACGTGAAGTGGATGGAGGTCGGCAAGAACATCACCACGCTCAACGTCGGTCTGGAGAAAACCGACGTGAAGGTCACACAACTCGTGTGCGCCTGGGTTCCGGTCTTGTAACTTCGCCTATCGAGATGATTAGTCGCGCCGTTGGTCGGCGATGACCTGCTTCACTCGGTCAGCGCGAACAGAAAGCGTTGTCGAGATGCCCTTGGACTTCAACGCCTCGACGCGAGGGCCGACGTACCCCCTGATCGTCGGGCGCCGACCTGTCGCCCGCTGCACCTTGGAGTACCGACGCAGCCGCCACTCCAACGTGATACCGCGTCGGCAGAGTGTCCAGTGCTGGGCAAGCGAGCGGTCGAGCGGCGTCGCTACGAGTTGCTGAACGAACGCAGATGGAATATCGGCATCGAGCTCAACGCGGCACATCTCTAATGCGTTCGCAACCACCGGGCCGGCTGCGATTGCCGATGCTGACTCTGCAACCTCGGACCAGAACGCCTCGGGGGTCACGCCTTCGACTGCGGGGGCGTCTCGGGCGAGTTGCACGACGTCCAATGGCCAGCGCACCGAGCTGGCACTGTTCACCAGGAGGCCGTGCAAGACGGTGAGCACCAATTCGTCGGCGCAGCGAAACCTGGACACATCGCACCCGCGCACCGAATACGGAACCGAGCGCTCCATCCAGTCGTCTTCTGGGACGAGCGAGAACCGAGGGAAAAGAACCCAACGATGCAGATCGATTGATCGACCCCGCTCATCAACCACTTCGACGGCGTGGTCGTATGGACTGAGCGTTGCCGTCGGCCGACGCCAACCCGCAGCAGCAAACGCCGCCAGCGCATCGTCGAAGCCGTCGCTGCCGATAACCAGGTCGACATCGGCAATCGGCCGGAGCCCCGGCTCTGCGTACACCGTCGTCGACAACGCCGCCCCCTTCGCCAAGATCGGTCCCACTCCCAGCGGTTCCAACAGTGCCAGCGCGTCTACCATCGCTTCGAGCCGGAACTGCGTGTTGAACCATCCGCGCCGTCGCAGACCACGCAACCGGTCCGCCTCGTGACCGAGTACCTCGTTCGACAGATTTGCGCTCACCGCTGGCAACAAGTCGGTCGAGCGGTGATAGGCGTCATTGACCACATGCGTCGAAATCCAGCGACGCCACGCCGCTGCCGCTCGGTCAGTATCGAGCGTTGCCGCCCGCAACAGGTCCATCTCGTTGCCGTTGGGGCCAGCACGTCCAATTCGACGCACTGCGCTCGATTCGCTTGGTCCGACCTTCACACGTTGATGATAGTTCCGCAAGCGAACACGGAGGCCAGAACCACGGAACGGGTCTCATGGCCCTCCGCCATCAAAAGATAACGTAGCGTCATTCTAAAGCGATGGGAGAGGGAACAATGAGCAAGGCAACACGACGGTTCAAGGTCAACGAACCTGATGTGATTGAGGACGTGATCGATGGCGAGGCAATCATCGCCGATCTCGGTCGCGGTCTGTATTTCAGCCTCGACGACACCGGTTCGAGAATCTGGTCTGCGCTCACGACTGGCACGCCAATCGACACCATCGTGACCGCGGCCGCTGCCGCTGCCGCTGGCGCCTCGAGTACCGAAGAGGTCCAGGCCCACATCGATCGGCTGCTCGACGAGTTGCAGGCCGAAGCGCTGATCACTCCTGATGCAGGGGCCGCACCGGAATCCGAACGTGACCTCTCCGAGTTGTTCCCCCTAACCGAGGCACCGTTCTCGCCCCCGACCTTGTCGAAATATTCCGACATGGAACAACTGCTGATGCTCGACCCAATCCACGATGTCGACATCTCCGGTTGGCCGAACTCCCCAGAGTCTCCACCGTCGACTTCGTGACGCTCAGGATCCCGCGGATCAGCGTCATCGTGCCGGTCCACGATGGTGAGCGATTCCTGCGCCAGTCCGTCGACAGCATTCGAGCCCAGCGGGTCAGCGAACTCGAACTGATCATTGTCGACGACGGCTCTACCGATGGCACGAGCGACCTGATCGCCGAACTCGCTCCCGACATCGCCATCCGGCTGCCGGAGAACTCCGGCCCTGCCACTGCTCGCAATGCTGGCGTCGCCGCTGCGACCGGTGAGTGGTTGGCATTCCTCGACTCCGACGACCTCTGGACGAACGCGAGCCTCGCTGTCCGCTCCGTTTTGCTTGCACAGACACCGAACATCGACATTGTCGTCGGGGCTACAACACCAATCGTCGACGATGGCACCGTCCTGCCACCGAACGTAAACGTGCAGGACGGCGACCAGTCGGGAGGGCGAGTCATGTTGTTTCTCAATGTCGGCGCGACGCTCGTTCGTCGGGAGGCCTTCGAGTCCATCGGCTCGTTTGACGAGTCGATGCGATTCGGCGAGGACATCGATTGGTATCTGCGGGCCCGCGAGCAGCAGTTCTCGACCGCGTACCTCGACGACGTCGTCCTGCTCTACCGGCGCCACGACACCAACATGACCACCGACCGGGCCGCGACCGAACAAGGGTTTCTCGCCGCCATGAAGAAGTCGCTCGACCGCCGACGAACAGAAGGTGCTGCCAACGACCTTCCCCCCGTCGACGGGCTCAATGTCTTCGATCACCTTTTACCGACGCCTGGGACAAGACGCTCATGACCAACGGCGAAATATCTCGCAGGTACGGCCCGTCCCCGTTGATCTCAGTGATCATCCCGTGCTTCAACGGCGAACGCTTCATCGCCACCGCTCTCGATTCCATCGCCGCCGAACAGCACCCCCATATCGATGTGATCGTCGTTGACGACGGCTCCACCGACCAGAGTGCCGACATCGCTGTGTCCCATCGGGTCCCCATCCAACTGATCAGTAAAGCAAACGGTGGCGTTGCGAGCGCCCGCAACGCCGGCCTCGCCGCAGCAGACGGTGACCTGATCGCTTTCCTCGACGTCGACGACGTCTACGTCAACAGCAAGCTCACCCGGCAGGCGGCACTTCTGAGCGAACACCCCGACGTCGATGTGGTCAACGGGCTCGCTCAACGGATGGTGCTCACGACGACGACCGAGGACACGCCATGTTTCCGGCCATTCGGAGATCCGCTCACCGTCCTGGCCCTCTCCACCTCGCTTATTCGTCGCGCCGTCTTCGACAGCATTGGCGGCTTCGACGTCGGCCGTGCGTTCGCTGACGACTGGGACTGGTTCATGCGCGCACGCGAGGCCGGAACCATCATCTTCAACCACCCCGACGTCGTTGCCGAATACCGACGCCACGACACCAACATGACCAATGACGTCGCGGCGGGAAACCAACAGACGCTTGAAATGCTCAAGGCGTCAATCAACCGACGACGACAGGCCCATGGCACCGCCACGGACCTCCCGATGATGTCAACAAACGAGTCGCAGTGAACCAGCTCAACCCGCTCGTCAGTGCCATTATCCCGGTGCACAACGTGGACCGGTACCTTGGCGAAGCAATCGAGAGTGTGCTCGCCCAGACCTACTCCAACATCGAGCTCATCGTCATCGACGACGGCTCGACCGATGCCAGCGCCATCGTCGCCCAATCGTATGGCGACCGGGTGAATTACTTGTACCAGTCCAATGCCGGCGTCAGCGCCGCCCAGAACGCAGGCGTCAAACGGGCCAAGGGCGACCTGGTCGCCTTCCTCGACAGCGATGACACATGGTCGGCCGGCAAAATCAGCCGCCAAGTCGCCGAACTGCACGACCGCCCCGACCTCGACATGGTTTTCACTCACGTCGAACAGTTCCGTAGCCCCGAGCTCCCGGCCGATGTCCCGTGCGGCGTTCCACCGGGTCAAGAGATCATGGCAGGGCTCGCCACCGGCACGATGCTCACTCGCGTCGAGGCGTTCGACCGCGTCGGACTGTTCTCGAGTGGATTCGTCATCGGCGACTTCATCGATTGGTTCGCCCGCGCCGTCGATGCCGGCGTCACGCACGAAATACTGCCCGATGTCCTCATGCGTCGGCGTATCCACGACCGCAATATGGGCATCAGCAATCGAGACCACCGCAGTGACTATCTGCAAGTCCTCAAGGCGGCGATCGACCGTCGCCGACAACTCGCCAAGGGGCGCCCGGCATGAACACTTCCGAGATCGATACGCCACCGTCGCCATCGTGGTTATCCGACATCATGGAAGCAGCACGGCAAGGTGCATCCGCCGAGGCCAACCTCCAGCTCGGGCCCGTACCGCTCCTGATGGGCGTTGAGGAGCCCGACTGGCTCGATGACTACCGCGACTCGCTGTCAACCAGCAGTGCCCCGAACTGGAAGCCACTCGAGGTTCGTTCGGTCACGGCGGCCACGGTGTCGCTGGGCGGGCTCCCTAAGCCGCTGCGACCCGTCGGCGCCGACATCCGTCGCGCCGTTGTCGGTCGGACGATAATTTTTGCTTCCGGACTCGAAGGATGCACCTGGATCCTCGATGCCGAGCAGGGCCTCGCTGTCAGATGGACCGAACGCCACAACGACGTGCCGCTCTGGGATCGCGTCTCACTACGCGTCGCCACCAACTGGTGGGCGGCCGAGAACGGCGCAGCGCTCGTGCACGCCGGAGCGGTCGCTGGACCCGACGGCGCCGTTCTACTCACCGGCGACTCGGGCGCCGGCAAGTCAACGACCACGATGGCATGTATCGATCAAGGTCTCGACGTACTCGGTGACGATTTTTGTCTCGTGGAACCACCGAGCGGCGGCGAAGCGCCGCTCGTCCACGCCACCTATCGGATCGCCAAGCTCGACGAACGATCGCTGGACCTGCTCCCCCACCTCCGGGAGCGCGCCATCGGTCACGGCGTTAACGGCAAGACGTTGCTCCACCTCGACAACCCTCCGACCAACCTTCTGCCAATTCGCGCCATCTGTCACGTTGTCCAGGACCCGGCGCAACCAACCCACCTGGTTCCGATATCAAGAGCGCGCGGCATGCAAGCCGTTGCGCCCAGCACGCTGTTCCAGCTTCGAATCGCCGAACGGACCACATGGGACGTCCTTGCACGCACGACGGCGGCCGTTCCGTCCTACACACTGTCGGTCTCGAAGCTCAGCGAGGTCCCTGATGCCGTCCGTTCAGCCCTGCACTGAGCCGCTGACCCATTGGCTCGGGGGACACGTATCTCTCGCCGCTGCAACCCATCGCACGAGCGACCCCGCGGACCCCTAACCTGAAGAGGCACGCCGACGTAGCCCAATTGGCAGAGGCACAGGCTTTAGGTGCCTGTCAGTGCGGGTTCGAGTCCCGCCGCCGGCACTAGGATTGACAGGGTGGAATCAGGCGGCCTGAGACGGATATGCGTCTTGGCCGGCTGGTTGGTCACCGCGGCCGTCGGCCTCCTGATGCTGACTCAGGCATCCGGTTGGGACGGCTTCAAATTCGTCGCCATCGTCCAAGCACTCACGCCGTATCTGCTGTTGGGTGTTGCTCCCATTGCCGTGCTCGCTTGCTGGACCCGCACCGACCGGTTGGCGGTCATGTCGAGCCTGGTGGGGGTCAGCGGCCTCATCCTGGCGGCGCCGCTCGTGTTCGCCGCCGACCAGCCTGCGCACGCTGACGATGCTGCTGCGGTCAACGTTGCTGCGGTCAACTTGCTGTTTTATAACCCCGTTGTCGATGAAGTGGCAGACGAACTGCTGGCGCTTGACCTCGACGCAATCCTGCTCACCGAATACACCCCTGACCATCGAGCGGTGATGCGCTCGCATCCCCTCTCGGAGGCATACCCCTACAAGATCGAAAGAGCCGGCCGACTCGCCACCGGCATCGCGTTCTGGAGCCGCTACCCAATCACCGAAGAAGAACCGCCCCGAACGTTCAAGCAAACTCTCTACATCACAGTAGAGGCGCCCGACGGTCCGGTGCGGGTGCTGGGCGTCCACCCGCCGACACCGATCTTCCGATTCGATAGCTGGCTCGACGACCTCAACATCTTCGGCGAGGTCGGCAGAACGGTGCAGCAGCCCACGCTGATCATCGGCGACTTCAACGCCTCATACTGGCACCCTGCATTCCGAGACATCCTCAACAAGGGCTTCACCGATGCGCACACTGCGCACGGCCGCGGGTTCTCATCGTCGTGGCCGACCGACGAGTGGGTGCCCCCGTTCGTCCGCCTCGACCACGCACTCACGGGTAACGGACTCGTCTCGACGGGTGTTGAGGACTTCGCGGTGCCCGGCAGTGATCATCGAGGCTTTGTTGTCAGCGTCGTTCGAGCGCGCTGAGTAACGCCGCGAACGCTCGACCCCGGTGCGAGATCGCATGCTTTGCAGCAGACGTCATCTCGGCAAACGTCACCCCATCGGCATGGTCGGGTGCGAAGATCGAGTCGTAGCCGAACCCGACATCACCGCGTTCGGTCGTCGTGATCTGCCCGGCGCACACCCCTTCGACAGCCAGTTCGTTGCCGTCTGGCCACACCACCATCGCCACCGTGATGAAACGGGCGTCGCGTTGAACGCTGCTCCCCAGTTCGTCGATCATTTTCGCTCGATTATCGGCGTAGGTGCAACCCTCCCCCGCATAACGGGCCGTGAACACGCCGGGCCGACCCGCGAGTGCATCGACGAACAATCCCGTGTCGTCGGCAACTGCGGGAAGACCGGTCGCAGCAACGATTGCTTCGGCCTTCAAACGGGCGTTACCAACCAGCGTTTCGGCGTCCTCGACAACATCGGCGACGTCGACAGGACGCGGCAATAAGTCGACCACGCCCGCAAGGAGATGTTGAATCTCGGCGACCTTGTCCGGGTTGGCCGACGCACAGACAAGCTGCAACATCGAACGGCTAGCGCTTCTGGCGCGGTGACGGAGCAGAGGCGACCAGGGCAGCTTGCGCATCGGTGATGGTGGCCAAACCGCCCTCGGCAAGACCGAGCAGCGAGTCGAGTTGGGCGCGGCTGAAGGTCATTCCTTCGGCAGTGCCTTGCACTTCAACGAAACTGGCATCACCGCCAGCCACGGGGCGCAACATCACGACGTTCATGTCGACTTCCGCGATCGAGTCTTCTACGTACGGCAGATCGAGCACCGGGGCGCCTCCAACGATTCCGACGCTGATCGCCGAACAGAACGAGTGGAGCGGATTGACGGCAAGGCCACCCCGTTGCACGACACGCTCGAGTGCATCGTGTAGCGCCACGAATCCACCGCAAATGCTGGCGGTACGGGTCCCGCCGTCGGCCTGCAGAACGTCACAGTCGACGATGACCTGGCGTTCACCGAGCGCTTCCATATCGCAGGCAGCGCGCAACGAGCGACCGATAAGTCGCTGAATCTCAACGGTGCGGCCGCTCTGTTTGCCCTTGGCAGCTTCACGGTTGATGCGGTCCGGGGAGGCGCCTGGCAACATCGAATACTCGGCGGTGACCCAGCCCTTGCCGGAACCACGCATCCAACGCGGCACGTCCTCATCGATCGACGCCGTACACAACACCCGTGTGTCGCCGAACGACACGAGGACTGACCCGTCCGCCATTTCGGTGAAGTCTCGCTGGAACGAAAACGGTCGGAGTTCATCGTCGGTTCGACCGTCGGGGCGTGATGCAGATCCTGTCATGGCCCGCAAGCTACCGGGCCATCAATCTGCACCCGCGCCACACCATCCCCTGTTTCTCCCATCCGGTTCCAGAAACACCGGTTGGGGTCAGCTGGGCCAGAGTTCGGTGGAGTCGAGTTCTGGACCGAGGAGCCGGCTGCCGAGCTCGCGAAAGGCATCGATGTCACCACTCGAAGCAAACCGATGCGACCCAGCACTTTTCGACGTTCGAAGCAATCCGGCGTCCATCAAACGGTGACGCACCGCAAATGCGGTTTCATCAGCCGAACTCACGAGCGTGACGCCAGGGCCCATCACGTCACCGATGACCCGAGCCAGAAACGGGTAGTGAGTGCAACCCAACAACAACGCGTCGACGTCGGCGTCGATGATCGGGGCAAGCAGCCGCTCCGCCAACACGGTCACTTCGTCACCAAGGGTTTGGCCGCGCTCAACGAACTCGACGAATCCTGGACACGCTGCGCTACTGAGATTGACCGGCACGCCGGTCTCAGCAATGCCACGAACGTACGCCCCCGACGAAATGGTTCCGACGGTGCCGATGACGCCAACACGGCCGGTTGTCGTCGTGCCGACCAGCGCTTTGACGCCCGGCGTAATCACGTCGATCACCGGCACGTCGAGGGCCGTTCGTAGTCCGTCGAGACCCGCCGCAGTCGCCGTGTTGCACGCGACCACGATCGCCTTCGCTCCATAGTCATTGACCAGGCTGTGAGCGAGTTCGGTCGAGTAGCTGCGAACATCGACGAGCGGTTTGGATCCATAGGGGTAACGCCCGGTGTCACCGATGTAAACGAGATCTTCGGCCGGCAACAGGTCGATCAGCGCCCGAGCAACGGTGAGCCCACCAAAGCCGGAGTCGAACATCCCAATTGGACCACTCATTGCAGCGTGAGGATAGCCGACGGGCCGACACGGAACCCCGAAACGAGCGGGACGGTCTGGTGCTCACAGCAGACTCCTTCCCGTGGCCCTCCGCTCCGATCGGTGTACACGATCTCACGGCCACCCCTTCGATGTCACGCCGATCCCCTCACGCTGACCCAATCACAAACTTGAAAACGAGGTCAGGCGCTTTCTCCGTCCACGTCATCGGCCTGCCCTGACCAGCTTTCAAGAAGCTGGCCGCGCTTCACGGCCGTACGTCTTAGAAGTAGATGATTTTCTCGGCGTTGGCCTCCGCCACGTCGAGATCGTCGGTGTAGGCACCCGTTGAGAGGTACTTCCATCCGCCGTCGCACACGATAAACACGATCGTGCCCGACTCGATCTCGGAGGCAACCTTCGCGGCCCCCGCGAGCGCCGCCCCCGCCGAAATGCCCGCAAACACGCCGCACTCGTTTACGAGGCGCCGGGTCCATTCGATTGATTCTCGAGGACGCACGACACGCTTGCGATCGAGCAGATCATATCCGTTCCAGTTCTCGAACACGGGCGGGATATAGCCCTCACCAATGTTTCGCAGGCCTTCGACGCGCTCACCGAGTGGAGGCTCCACCGCGATGATCTGGATCGTCGGGTCGTGCTGCTTGAGGAACGTGCCCGTACCCATCAGCGTGCCGCTCGTGCCAAGCCCCGCCACAAAGTGGGTGATTTCCGGAACGTCACGGATGATCTCGGGTCCGGTGCCTTCAAAGTGTGCTCGGGGGTTCGAGTCGTTCGCGTATTGGTAGGGAAAGAACCAGTCGGGATTCTCGTCGGCAAGCACCTTGGCTCGGGCGACCGCTCCGTTGGAGCCTTCGCCGCCCGGCGTCAGAATGATTTCTGCGCCGAAAATCTCAAGCATCTGGCGACGCTCGATCGACACCGATTCCGGCATAAGAATTTTGATCGGGTAACCCTTGAGCTGGGCAATTGCAGCCAGTGCTATGCCGGTGTTGCCAGAGGACGGCTCGACTATGGTCTGGCCCGGCGAAAGAAGACCTTCAGCTTCGGCGGTCTCGATCATCCGTTTTGCGATCCGATCCTTCACCGACCCGAACGGGTTTTGCATCTCCATCTTGCCCAGAATGCGAACGTTCGGGTTCGGCGACAGATTCGAAACGTCAACCATCGGGGTGTTGCCAATCATGTCCAACACGCTGCCGTGTCGGGTGCCGGGCATTGGCACGTGAGTCGGCATGTATGTAGGTGTCATCGCAGTCATCTCCCTGGTCAACAACGCAATCGGCATCGGCATTCCGACAAATCCGATCTGATTCGTCAGGAATCTACCTGCGGGGTCGCTGGACTGCTGCGTCAGACGACAACAAGGGGCTCGGAGATGATCTCTCCGGCGACCATGCGATAGCTACGCACCTCGGGAGCTTCACGCTTCAAACTCACGATGATGTAGTGCCAGTCTGGAGAGATCGCTGCTTCCACATCCGTCGGGCTGGGGTA
>JBLFZD010000043.1:0-16357 GCA_047610085.1 Ilumatobacter sp.
ACGCCCTTGGGTGTTCCGGTTGATCCACTGGTCGCTACGACGAGCGCATCGCCCGGTTCGATTGGATCATCGACTCGCATTGCCTGCTTGACAGCGACCTTTCCGGCCTGGTTGAGACGTTGATCAACGGGGAACGCGGCATCGCCGTTTTCCCAGATCCGCTGCAATTCGGTAACGAATTGGGGGCCACCAGGCAGGTCGATCGCGATGAGGCTGGTCACGAATCGGCCCCGAGTAGTTGGCGCGAGCGAGTCATTGCCTCCATCATGGCTCAGACATGAACCGTTGGATGATCGGAGCCCGCCTCAGAACGCTGCCAGCAGCGGTTGTACCGGTGGCGCTTGGCGCTGCATGTGCAGTCGGTGTGCCGCGTGAATTGGGCTGGTGGAGCGATGGCGGGGTGGTGGTGTCTGCGGACTCGATCGGCATCGTGTGGTGGCGAGTTGCGCTTGCGCTGATCGTGAGCCTGGCGTTGCAGGTTGGGGTGAACTACGCCAACGACTACAGCGATGGGGTCCGAGGGACCGACGACGTTCGGGTCGGGCCAACGCGGCTCGTGGCGAGCGGGCTGGCATCGGCCAAGTCGGTCAAGCTTGCTGCCTTTGCCGCCTTCGGAGTTGCCGCGATAGCGGGACTCGCTGTCGCGGTATCGACCTCGTTGTGGCTGCTCGTCGTCGGTGTAGCTGCGATCGCCGCTGGATGGTTTTACACGGGTGGTCCAAAGCCCTACGGGTATCTCGGGCTCGGCGAGATCTTCGTCTTCGTCTTCTTTGGTCTGGTCGCAACGATTGGAACCACGTACGCCGCCACTGAAACCGTCACGCCGCTGTCGATCGTGATCGGGTGTGCTGCTGGGTCGTTGGCCTGTGCGCTCTTGGTGATCAACAACTTGCGGGACATCCCAACCGACCGGGAAGTTGGCAAGAAGACGCTTGCCGTCCGGTTGGGTGACACTCGAACCCGTTGGTTTTACGTTGCGCTGGTCGGTGCGGCGTTTGTGCTGGTGGGCGTTGCAGCGTTCGACCGTCCATGGGTGTTACTCGGACTCATTGCCGTTTCGCTTGCAATCGCTCCGAGCCGCACCGTGCTTTGCGGAGCAACCGGTATGGAGTTGGTTGGTGTGCTCGGCGCAACAGGCAAGCTGCAGTTGGCCTTCGGCCTCGCCGCGACCGTCGGCCTCGCTCTCTGACCGGCCTCAGCGGGTCCCTCGTGGACAACTGCGGCCCAGGTCTGCACGAAAGTCCGTTCCCGGGCCTACCGGCGACAGCGGGAGGATCCGGTCAGCGAAGAAATTCGGCGATCGCAGCGACGGTGGCTATCGGTTGTTCGAGGTGGACGCTGTGTCCGCTGTCGGCGATCACCGCAATGGAGCAGTCCGTAATCCCGGCGTTCAACCTCTCACCGAGTGTGCGGAACTTGTTGTCGTGTTCACCCACAAGAATCAGCGTGGGGCATTCGATCTCACCCAGGCGACCCCACAGCGGATCCTGCGTTCCCGTTCCGGTTAGGCGCAGGCTTGATGCGAGGCCGTGCGCCGTGTTGCGAAGCCGGTCGGATCGCTGTGCTGTGTCGTCGGTGAGCCCGGCGAACAATGGATTCTGAAGCCAACGATCGATGAAGTCGCAGACATCGATTTCTTCGACTCGAGCCGCAAGGGCCTCATCGCTTGCCCGCCTTTGTGCTCGCTCGTCGGAGTTGTCGATGCCGGCGGTCGCACCGATCAGCACGAGACGTTCGACCAGGGACGGCTCAAGCAGCGCCGCATGGAGCGCTGTTCGGCCACCCATCGAGTAACCGATGTAGGTAGCGGGCCCGCCGCTGTTGAGGAGTCGTCGTGCCGACGCCCACAGGTCGAGGTGTTCATCGCGTGCGTCGCCGTGCCCGGGGAGGTCAGGCGAAAGCGGGTCGAGGTCGCCGAGCGTCGCATGGAGCGCGGTGATGATGCCATCCCAACTTCGGCCTGTCTGCGTGAAGCCGTGAGCGAAGACAGCCCGAGTCACGAGGCAGCGTTCTCGAGTGCGGTCGCCGCCATTTTTTTGAGGACCCGGGCAAACGTCTCAGCGTCTTGAGCGCCCGGCACGGCCCATTCGTCGTTAAACACGTAGGTCGGCACGGCGGTGATGCCGTGGTCGCGAGCTTCATCGAGTTCGGCGGCGACCTCGGCCACGCCTCGATTAGATTTGAGGAATGCGATGACGTCGTTGCGGTCAACGCCGAGTTCGGACACGCAGTCGGCGAGCGCGTCAGGATTGGCGATGTTCACACCGTCGGTGAAGTACGCCGCGAGGAGACGTTCCTTCACGGCCTCCTGGGTGACGGGGGACTCGTCCTGGTCAGCGAACCAGATCACCCGATGTGCAAGCAATGTGTTGGCCCGCAGGGCTTTGTCCATGCGGAAATCGAGACCGTCCTTTGCAGCTGTTTCGGTCACGTTGGCGATGATGGCCTCAGCCTTTTCTGGGCCACCGAACTTCTTGGCGTAGGCGTCAAATACTGGACCGGAATCTCCAGGCTTGGCGGAGGGGTCGAGCTGGTACGGCTTGTAGTGGACCTCGAAATCGACGCCGAGATCGCCGTCGGCGCTGGCGCTCGCCAACCCCTGCTCGAAGCGGCGCTTGCCGATGTAGCACCAGGGGCACACAACATCGGAGTACACATCGATACCGACGGTCGGGCGTGCGGGCGTTGTTGGCGTCTCGATATTGTCCACGTCACCAAGAGTAGGGCCTATCGTCAGGAGCAATGCAGGGCAGCGACACCACCTCGTCCGATTCGCTCGACGACGCCGAGCCGGCCGACGTACAAGCCACGTTTTGCGCCACGCTCGTCGATCAGTGGATCGCACTCGGGGTACGGCACGCGGTCGTGGCGCCCGGGTCTCGCTCGACACCGATGGCGCTTGCGATGGCCGCCCGTGATGAGCTTGCAATTCATGTCTTTCATGACGAGCGGGTCGCGTCGTTTGCTGCGCTTGGTCTGGGTCTGCGGGAGAGCTCAAACGAACCGGCGGTGCCGGCGCTGCTGCTGTGCACGAGCGGAACTGCCGCAGCGAACTTTCTTCCAGCGGTCGTTGAAGCGGGCCTCTCTGAAATTCCAATGATCGTGCTCACCGCTGATCGGCCCGAGGAATTGCGCGGGGTTGGCGCACCTCAGACAATCGATCAGATCGAGTTGTATGGTTCCCATGTCCGATGGTTCCACGATCCGGGGGTTGCCCATGCTTCCGAAGCAGGGGGGTGGCGTCAGCTGGCATCGATGATGTGGTTGAAGTCGTCTGACGGGCCGGTGCATTTGAACCTGCCGTTCCGAGAACCGCTCGTTGGCTCGGCGTTTGAGCTGCCTGTAGAGATTACAACGATTGCCGCACCAACAACGACAGCGCCAACCGAACCGGTGCCAGCAGGATTCGGTGTGGAACGAGGGGTGATTCTCGTTGGAGGACTGCCGGGCATCGACCTCGACCAAGTGCTCGAACTGCAGACACAGACCGGGTGGCCGATCATCGCTGATCCCATCTCGGGATTACGCCACGCGAGCACAGTCACCACGATTGATGCACTGCTCCGCGATCCCGAGTTTGCCGACGCGTGGATGCCGGACGTGATCGTCCGGGTGGGCCGACCCTCAACGTCGAAGTTGCTGAGCCAGTGGACGACCCGCGCAGGAGTCACGTTGGTCCAGGTGGGCGGCCCGGGCAGTATTGACCCAGGTCGCAACGTTGCCGCCGTGTGCTCGATTCGTGACCTTCTCGCGGCCGATCATTTGACTCGTGATGGCTCGACGTGGCTCGCGTCGTGGAGGGAACACGAGCGTGTCGCCAATGCGGCGATCGTTTCATGGCTCGATTCGGCAGCATCGTTGACCGAGCCAGATGTTGCGCGAACCCTCGCCGAGCACGCAGCGACGGACTCGGTCGTGACGGTCTCGTCGTCGATGCCGGTGCGTGACCTCGAGTGGTTTGGCGGGTTGGCAGCGGGTGCGCACAGCAATCGCGGCGCGAACGGCATCGACGGAGTCATGTCAACCGCTGTTGGCCGGGCTTTGAGCCGTGGCTCGATGTCAACGCCGAATTACGTGTTGATTGGCGACCTCGCGTTTGTTCACGATTCCAATGCGCTGATCGGATTGAACCGGCGCAGTGTCGACTTGCGCATCGTGGTGGTGGACAATGACGGTGGAGGGATCTTCTCCTTCTTGTCGCAGGCGTCGCTGCTTGAGCACGACCGCTTCGAGCAATTGTTTGGAACTCCGCTGGGAACCGATGTGCTTTCGCTTGCCGGGGCACATGGTGTTGCAACGGCAACGGCAACGACCAGAGCAGAATTGATCGAGCAGCTGAGCCAGCCGGGACCGTGGGTCTGTCGAGTGCCCTCAGACCGGGCGAAAAACGTCGAAGCTCACCGGGCGATCCACGCTGCTGTGAGCGCCGCTACGGGCGGATGATGGCCGAGAGCATGGCTTGAAACTTCGCTTGAGTTTCAGCGAGTTCGGCTTCGGGTTCGCTTTCGGCAACGATGCCACCACCAGCGACGAGCCGAGCAGATCGTCGATCGGCACTGAACTCGGCGCACCGGATAGCTACGGCCCATGAGCCGTTCCCGGCGGCATCGACCCATCCCACAGCGCCGCCATAACGACCGCGCTCGAAACCCTCGACCCGTTCGATCAGCTCGATTGCAGCACCGCGAGGGTGCCCACCCAAAGCGGGGGTTGGCGTGAGCGCTCGGACGAGGTGAACAACAGACGGCGCCGGTTGCGACAGCATTCCTTCGAGACGCGTACCGAGATGCTGAACGTTGGCAACGGTTACGATCGAAGGTTCGGGTTCCCAATCGAGGTAACTCACCCAGGGAAGCAGCCGGTCGTGTACATCGTCGATGACGACTCGATGCTCGATCTGGTTCTTCGGGCTGGCCTGGAGCTCAGCGGCCAGTCGGGCGTCGTTGTCCACATCGCCGGTGCGCGGCGTCGTTCCCGCCAGCGGGTGTGAGCGGACAACTGCTCCATCTCGTTCAACAAGGAGCTCGGGCGAGGCCCCGACGAACCCATCGATCGAGAACCGGTAGCTGGACGAAAAGGTCGCCCGCAGCCGGCGAAGCACGGCGTGAACGCTGATGTCGGCGTCGGCGCGCACCTCGATGGGGCGGGCGATCACGGCCTTGGTCAGCTGACCGTCGCGAACTGCATCGCGAGCGGCCTCAACAGCTTTGAGATAGTGGTCGGGGTGAACCAATTGGTGCAGCGTCCAGGCTGGCGCGCTCGCCATGGGTTCGGACGGCGGAACGAGAGCTGCAGCGACGTCCGCACCATCGATTGCCGTGACCCAGGCCTCGCCGTTGCGTTTGACGACGGTGACCGATGAGACAATCACGGTGCCTGGAGCCCCGGGTCGAAAAGGAACCGAGCCGAGCGCCAGCGGTTGAGCGTCGGCAATCGTCGAATCGTGTTCGATCGCGGCAAGTGCGTTGGTCGCCTCATCGACGCTGCAACGAAGCGCTTCCCCGCGCCCAGCAACGCCTGACCCTTGACGTACAAATAGCAGACCGTCATCGGCGGCGATGTCGTTCAGGTCGGGTGTGTCATCGGTGAAATCCGACAACGGGCGGGTGACGGCTTTCATCGAGGGATCAAGAACGTGTGGCGACCATCAGCTGGGTGAGGCCACCTGAGAGTTGTTGGTGCGTCGCATCGTTGAATCCCGCAGCGTGGAGCATGCGGAGTAGCTCGGCGGGTTCGGGGAGGTACGCAACGCTCTTTGGTAAATAGCTGTACGCCGCACCGTCGGAAAGGAGCGCACCGATCCTGGGGACAATCTTGCCAAAGTAGATGTTGTTACCGAACCGAAGTATCCGGTTTGGCGGCGTGCTGACATCGAGAAGCGCAATCCGTCCGCCGGGCCGCACCACACGCGCAAGCTCGGTGAAGAAGTCGCCGAGGTCGAGCAGATTACGAAGAGCAAAGCCGCAGGTGACGCCATCAACTGACGCATCGGGCACCGGTAGCTGCAAGATGTCGGTTTGCACACGAGGGGCACCCGACCGATCGGCGGCGAGCATCCCGTAGCTCAGATCCATCGATAACGGCCGAAGCCCGGCCTTGCTCAGGTCGACGCACATGTCGCCCGTGCCACTGGCAAGGTCGAGCACCGTCGACCCGCTGGGAAGCGCGAGCTGTTTTAACGCACGCTTGCGCCAACGAACATCGAGACGAAACGAGATGATCCGATTCAGCCGGTCGTATTTCGGGGCAATCGCATCGAACATGTCACGAACTGCGGCGACTTTTTCCTCGCCTTCGGGAAGCTTGTCGGTGTCCCAGCGTCGAGACTCGGTCGTCGATGTTCCCTCAGACTTCACCGTGCCAGGCTACGACGAGCTGGCGCCGCTTGCTGTGCCCGGCTCTGGTGGCGGCACGGTCTCGGTCGATTCTGCTTCGATGACCTCAACGGAGGTGGTGCCGGTGCCCGCTGCTCGACGATCGATGAGTTCGACTTCGGCGCGGGCTTCGGCGAGCGCCTGCAATTTGATGTCCGCAGCAGAAACCGCTGCTTCGAGTTGATCCTTTGAGTCGGCGACCGTGACGCTGGTGACCATCTCGGCAATCGTGGATTCCAGTTCGTCGACGTGTGCTTCGAGGTCGTCGATCGCTGGTTCCTTGTGGCTTCTCGGAAGGGACGCCGCGGCGACGAGGCGTTCATCGATTGCGAGTGCTTCGGCTTCGATGGTGTTCATTTGCGATGCAAGGCCCAGCTCCACGAACCGCGGGTTGGCGCGGGCACCACGAACAGCGTCACCCAGCCGGCGGTGTAATTTTGCCTCACGCGAATGGGCGCCAGCCCAGCTCGCCGGAGCCGGTGATTTCTGGCCGGGAACGACCTCGTTCTGCTCAGCGAATTCCTTTTTGGACCGGGCAGCCAGCATGACGCTGAAGACGCCCACTGCTGCAATGGACAACACGAGGAGCGCAACGATAATCAACCGGAATCGGCTCCCGATGCAGAGACAACAATGATGACCACGATCAATAATATAACGGCGAGTGCGATTGCGAAGGCGATCTTGACCCTGCTGTACGGCCGTGAGCCATGGATTTCGCCGGTGACTCCGTTGATGTAGACCTGGAAGGGTTTCTCGTTGTAGATGACCGTGAGAAGCCACAATGGCAGCAACATGTGCTTGTAGGTCATCTCGCGCCAGTTGATGTCCATCGAGGAGATTCGCTGCTGGTCACCACCGATGTCTCTCCGCACTGTGGTGCGAATCCCATCTTCCATGATGACGGTGGCCTCGCCGAGGCACTCTTCGACGTCGTGGTCGTAGGTTCGGGCCAGGTGGCCCGCGGCGTATTCGGCAGAGTATGGCTTGGCTGTTTGAGTGGGCCACGGCTCGAGCTTGTCGATGCGATTCTTTTCGAATCCTTCGTTCGCCAAGATCGGAACGTCGTCAAAGGCATTCGACACGGTGCCGCCGACGTTTGACCACGTCGTGTACGTCTCGGTTCGGCGATCGTCCCCCGACCCCACGGTCCGGGTTCGGGTCGTACCGCGTTGGCCTGAGTAGCGAGTGGACGTGTCGGCGTCATAGGTGAAGTACGCCATGTACACGCTCTGGAAGGAACCGGTCCGGTTATATGTCTTGAATTCAGATGGGGCAAATCGACGTCCGTTAATCCATTTGTCGATGAGCGTTTCGGCGGACTTGCGATCGATCGAAAACGGGAGCACGGCATCGACCGGCAGACGCTCCGGAGCAGCATGGACATCGTCGCGCTGGATTGGTGTCGCGCAGTAGGGGCACTTGTCAGCGGTGAGGCTGCCGGTGAACGTTGTGTGACCGCCGCAGTTCTGGCACACGACTTCCTTCTCGCCTTCGAGAAAGTTGGCGGTGTGTTCAACTTTGCCGTTGCGGACGAGACGAAGCGCTTCGCGAAGGTCGCGCTCGCGAACCTCACCTTTGACCTCAACGAGCTCGTGTGTGTTCCCGCAGTGTTGGCACTTGAGAAGCTGCGAGGCGATGTCGAAGTGCAGCTCACCGCCGCACGCTGTGCACGGATACGTGCGTGACGACTCGGTTGAGTGCTTCATTGCCAGCGACTGGTCGTCGGTGGGTTCGAGCGATTCTTCGGCTGGGTCGACGACGCCACTTTGGGGCGGGGGAGGCGTGTTCGGACCCGGAGTAGGCATCGGAGGTGGAGCGGGAGCCGGAGGTGGTGGTGGTGGTGGTGGCTGGGACCCGGGAGGTGGTGGACTGTCGCCAGGGGGCAGCGGAGGAGGAGCAGGGCTCATCGAGTCACTCCGCCGATGCAGCAGGGGCGGGTGTAGGCGGCGGTACAGGCGGCGGTGATGCTGTAGGCGGCATCGGCGGCGGGGTAGCGAACAGTGCCTGCAGTTCGGGCACGCTTTGGGCCGGAGACCATGCAGCCATGCCCTGCGCCCACACGAGCGTCTGTCCGGTGACCTGCCCACCCTGGATGCCCTGCTGCATCTGACCCATGTTGTACGGTCCGCCGGGGTTGCCGTTGTGGTCGACGTGGTACATCGTCTGGCCCGGGAGCGGTGGAGGGGCTGGAGTAGCGGGGGCCGCAGCTGCCGGAGCAGCCTGTGGTTGGCCGATGCCACCCATCTGATTGGCCATGGTCCCGGCCATTGCGACCCCCATGCCCATCTGCATCATGTCGCCCATGACCGACCCGCCCTCGTTCTGAGCGGCTGCGAGCATTGCGTCGGCGGCCTGCGCCTGCTGGTACTTGTTGAGGTCGACATTCTCAATAAAGCCGGATGCCGCAACGCCCTTGGCAACGCCCTTGGTCATGGCCGCGGTGATCTCGTCGGGCAGCGAGATGTTCATCGTCATCTCGGGGATTTCAAGCCCGTATTCGTCGTCGACGCGCTCCTGGACAAACTCGGCCAACTTGCCGGACAATGACACCTGCTGACCCTGGAGGTCAATCGCTCCAAGACCGGTTTCGAGCACCAGGTCCGAGAAAGCCATGGAGATCACGCGTCGCAGCAGTTCGGCAATCTCGTCAATTTCGACGACGGAGTCGGTGCCAATGACCTCCTTGAGGAAGATTTCGACGTCGGCGATCTTTACAACGCAGAGGCCGTTCGCCCGAACTTGAACCATCTTGAAGTCAGGGTCGCGAACGGTGACGGGCTGGGGCGTGCCCCAGCGCAAGTCGGTCACCGGACGGGTGTTGATGAAGTAGACCTCGGACCTAAAGGGGCTATCAAAGCCGTGCTTCCACCCCTGCAGCGTGGAGAGGATTGGCAGGTTCTCAGACTTGAGCTCGTAGTGGCCCGGCTCGAACTGGTCGGCGAGCTTGCCCCGATACACGAAGACTGCCTTCTGGCCTTCTCGGACGATCAGCTGCGCACCGTTCTTGATCTCGTTCTGGTAGCGCGGGAAGCGCCACGCAAGCGTGGAACGTGAATCGTCCATCCACTCGATGATGTCAACGAGTTCGCCTTTGAGTTTGTCGAGAAGCCCCATGTCAGGCCCACCTTTCGTGTTCGTTGTCGCCCCGTGGGCAACAGATTGAGATCGTGCTCAGACCATAGAGCACCCGGCACGTGAAATGTGTCGCAAAAGGCAATGGCCGCCACCCGGAGAGTGACGGCTGAAGCTCAGCTTGGGTTGTTGTGGTGATCAAGGCGTCGGAATCGTTCCAGATCAGACAGCGATTTTCTCGGCAATCGACGCGATGACCCCGCCCCACGTTGCGAATTGATTGGTTGATTGTCCGGCGCCACCGAAATCGGCGACTGGTCGCTGAGGTAGACCCACACCGTGTGTTCGTTGGCGGTGGCTTGGTTCCTGAGTTTCTGCGTGATCAGTAGGTGGTCTCGAAGATGTTCACGGAATTGGCGAGCGGGACCGAGGTTGACCATTAGATGACGTTGGCAAGAGAGGCCGCAGCAACTCCGGTCTTGACGCAAGTTGGACCAGTGGTGCAGCCGTCTGGTGACAACCGCCACTGCGGAACTTGTTGGCCACCAGAGGACACGGTCCACTGGTTACCGAAGTCGCAGGGAGCAATCCACGCGGTTGCTCCGACGGCGAGGACTTCCTCGATCGAGTCGGTGTCTCGGGCTGGCGCATCAGTCACGAAGATGAACTGGGTGTCGGCGATCGGCGGGTTGTTTGAAACCCATTCGTTGTATTCAGCGTGGGATTGATCATCGCCGTTGTCGAGGAACACGAGCGTCTTGGCGCCTTGGCCGAAGCGAAGGGCGCTGTAGGTAGCGATTGCGTGTGCAGGGGTGAAGTTGCCTGGCTCCGAGGGGAGTGTGGTGGTGTTACTACCTCCGCTGCCGTCTGTGCCGACGACGTCACCGGTGCGTGCTTGCGTTCGCGGTGACGAGGTCGGCTTCGGAGTTGTCGCGATCGCGCTCGGTGATGCCTTGGACAGCGAACACGGCGACGGTGGCGAGGATCCCGAGGGCGACGATCACGATGAGGAGTTCAAGGAGTGTGGCTCCTTTGTCTCGAGCTCGCCCCTGTTCAGAGCACTGGGGGTGTGATCGATGGCTGAAATTGTCCCTCGTGAAACTGATTGTCGGCTCGATCCGTTCCTACCTTAAGCATTGTGGCCACACCATGCCTCAAGATATCGTCAAGGCGCTTGCCGCCATGTGTGATGCCACCATCAAGTCGAGGTGAGCACCACCGGCGTTCTTGAACAGCGTGATTTCGTCGCTCGATGATCGTGCGAACGAACGGTCGGCGAGATGCCTGAAGTCGGGTCCGATCGAACCCAGCGCACCGGTGGCGAGCGGCGTATGGATGTCACCGACCTCAGCGGCCGTACTGTGGTTGTCGACAAACACGCTCGATCGGCGGGTGCACTCGTCGTCGGCCTCGCGCATATCAGGGCGATACCCACCGATGAGGTCGAGGTGCTGCCCTTCCTGGAGCCATGCTCCGTGGATCAGCGGTTCGGTTGACATGGTCGAGGTTGACACGATGTGTGCGTCACGAACGGCGGTCTCCAAGTCATGTGCGGTTTCTGTACCCGCCCGTTCAGCGAGGGCAACAGCGTTGGATCTGGTGCGGCTCCACACCGTTATCAACGCGTCGGGCCACACACTTCGGTAGGCATCGACCATCGATTCGGCAACGGTCCCGGACCCAACGATTAAAATACGGGAACTGTCGGCCCTGGCGAGACGCGTGGCGGCGAGGAGAGAGTCGGCGGCGGTCTTCCACTTGGTGAGTAGGTGGAAGTCCAGCGTCGCGGTGAGTTCGCCTGTGGTGTCGGAAAATAGGGCAACCGACCCATTGATGGCTGGCTTGCCGAGTCCCGAGTTTCCGGGGAACACGGTTGCGGTTTTCACGAGTGCACCGAGGCCGTCGATCATGGCCGAACGCGAGAGCAACGTGTCCTCGTTGCGCCGCAGCAACGTGTCGTCGAGCTGGGCAACTGGCAACGCATGGCCATCGACGAGAGATTGCATAACTCCCGACCAGGTCAGCAACGATTCGACAGACGGTGCGTCGATATGTGGTGGGCTCGTCACTGTCCAGAAACGACGCTGGTGGCCCAGCGATAGTCGGCCTTCCCGCTTGGCGACCGAACGACGTCGTTGACACGCAAGATCTGCTTGGGCAGCTTGTAGCGGGCGATGTGACGTCCTGCTTCTCCGAGGAGTTCGTCATCGTGAGCTTCATATCCATCGCGCATTCGAACGATGGCGACGACTTCCTTGCCCCACCGCTCGCTCGGGCGACCAGCGACGACACAGTCATAGATTGCGGGGTGCTGCTTTAAAGCCGCTTCGACCTCTTCGGCGAAGATCTTCTCGCCGCCGGAGTTGATAGTGACGGAGTCGCGGCCGTGGAGTTCTACGATGCCCGCCCCGTTGGCGTCACCGGACAACAAGCGAGCACGGTCACCCGGCACGGCGTATCGCACGCCGTCGACGATGGGGTACGTGCGAGCGGTCTTGTCGGGGTCACCGAGGTAGCCAAGTGCCAGCCGACCGGTCTTTGCCAACCAGCCGAGTTCGTCGTGGTCGGGCGACTCGATGTGGTCGAGGCCTGCCGATAAGACCACGTTGCCGGGAGTGAGCGCAAAGGTGCCGGTGGTCGCGCTGCCACCAGCCGAGACGTGTGAGACTTGGCCCCCGGCCTCAGACGAACCGAGCCCGTCGATGATCATCAGCGTTGGCAGATGCCCGAGAAATTCATCCTTCAATGGGGCCGACAAGGCAGCTCCGCCCGAGAGCACCACAGCGAGCGACGAAAGGTCGTAACCGCCGCGGTCGAGTTCGTCGAGCAACGGTCGGGCAAACGCGTCGCCAACGATCAGCAGGAATTCGATGTGTTCCCTCTCGATCGTCGTCCAGATATCGACCGGGTCGAGCCGGTCGGTGATGTTTTGCACAACGACGGTGCCGCCGGAAAGCCATGTTCGAAAACTCATCCAGTGTCCCGCTCCGTGCATGAACGGTGGGGCCAGCAGGGATCGGAGTCCACCCGTTGCCTCGCTGACGAACTCGTCGACGGTTTCGGCGGTCAGCGAGCCGCCGAAGCACTGTCGCATCGCGTCGCCATTGCGCCACATGACGCCCTTGGGCATGCCGGTGGTTCCACCGGTGTACAACAGGTACAAGTCGTCGGCGCTGCACACAACAGCGGGCTTGTCGGGTGAGGCTGCTGCCAGTGCGTCTTCGTACCACTGCGCGCCGGGCAGGAGCTCATTGCCCGACTCGTCGGGGACCTGAAGGATCACCGTGAGCTGGGGGAGCGCCGGCAGAACCTCAGCAAGAATCGGAGCGAACACGGAATGTACGACGATTGCATCGGCACCCGCATCGTCAAGGACGTACTGCAGTTCTTCGGCGACGTATCGATAGTTCACGTTCAGCGATGCAACCCGCGCCTTGAGTGCCCCGAGCATCGATTCGAGATACTCATTGCCGTTGTGGAGGTAGATCGCAAGGTGGCTCTGACCCGACTCATGGCTCGAGACCTCAGAACGCTCCTGATGGCAGGTGAGGCCGTTGGCCAGCAGATGGTTGGCCAGGCGACGAGTTCGGTCGGTGACGTCGGCCCAGGTGAGCCGACGGTCCCGATAGACCAGGCATTCAGTAGTGGGGCGTGTGGCCGCGATCGCTTCGTGCACATCGGCCAGAGCGATCTCCGCAGTTGCGGGGTGCGACTCCACGCTGGTCACGTCAGGCGTAGTAGCGGAAGATAACTTCGGCCACGCACGAGGGCTTACTCGCACCCTCGATCTCGAACACGAACTCCATCGTCACCTGAGCGCCGCCAGCGACGTCGTCGACCGACTTGAGTGTCGCGCCGAGGCGGAGCTGCGAACCGACTGGAACAGGAGCAGGGAAGCGGACCTTATCGGTGCCGTAGTTGACGCCCATCGAAATACCCGACACGCCAAAGATCTGCGGTGAGAGCATCGGGCCGAGTGACAGCGTCAGGTAGCCGTGGGCGATCGGGCCGCCGAACGGGCCAGCATTGGCTCGCTCGACATCGATGTGAATCCACTGATGGTCGCCAGTTGCCTCGGCAAAGGTGTTGACCTGTTCCTGTGTGATCTCCACATAGGGGGAGTACCCGAGGTGCTCTCCGACCAGGGCCTTCATTCCGTCGATTCCATCGATCATGCGCGTCATGGCCTTGAGCTTGCCAGACTGGCCCGATGACCGACGAAACGCAGCACAACGATGATGCCGACGATTCGACGTCCCAAGACTGGTCAGGGTTCCGTTCAGGCTTCGTCACCTTCGTCGGTCGACCCAACGTCGGCAAGTCATCAATCGTCAACGCGATATGCGGACGCAAGATCAGCATCGTGAGTGACAAGCCCCAAACAACCCGGCACCGCATCATGGGGATCCGGACTCGTCCCGACAGTCAGATCGTATTCGTCGACACCCCGGGGATCCACAAGCCGGTGACCGCCCTCGGTGAGCGGGTCAACGCAACAGCGCTCGGCAGCATGGCTGATGTCGACGTGACGGCTTTGGTGCTCGATGCCACCAAGTCCTTCGGCAAGGGCGATCGCTGGGTGGCGGGGCAACTTGATATGAAGAACTCGATCGTTGTGGTTAACAAGATCGACCTAGCGAGCCCAACGCAGATCCTCGGCATGCTCTCGACAGCCAGTGAGCTGGGAGCGAAGGAGTACTTCCCGCTGTCGGCGAAGACGACCGATGGCATCGATGGACTCGTTGATTACATCCTGAAGGGACTGCCCGAAGGCCCACAGTTTTTCCCGGACGAAGAAGTCAGTGACCAGCCCGAAGAACTTTGGGTTGCCGAGTTGGTGCGCGAGCAGTTGCTTGCAGCCACCCGCGATGAGCTGCCGTATTCGATTGCAACGCAGGTCGTCGAGTGGGAGTGGCCCCGGATTCGCGTCGACATCATCGTTGAGCGCGACAGCCAAAAGGGCATGGTCATTGGCAAGGGCGGGATCGTGCTGAAGAGGGCTGGCGAGGCGGCGCGCCGGCAACTTCCCGAGGGAGTATTCCTCGAGCTGCGGGTGAAGGTCGACAAGGACTGGCAGCGCCGAGCCGACCGGGTCGAACGCCTCGGTTACTAAACCGGACACTCGGTGCCCGACACGCATTGTCGGATACTCGGTGCCGGACGTCGTCACCGTTCGGTTGCGGGGAGGCCGGTTGTGATGCTTGCTTCTTCGGGTGCGGTGGTTGTCGTCGTGCCCGATGGTGGCTCATTGTTGGTCGGGCCGCTGTTGACGAGCATGTTGGCGTAATCGTCAAGCGACACAGGCTCGTCGGTGAATTGCCCGTCGCCCGTGCCCGTGGGAACCGTGAGGGGCTCATCGCCGATCGTGAACGTTGCTTGACCGACACCCCGGAGATTGCTGAGGAAGGTGAGTACCATCTGCGCGACCGCTTCACGTTGGTCTCGAACGGGGATCTGTTCGAAGATCCGGTTGTTCAGCTCGATGGTCAGCACGCCGTCTTCCTGGGTCGTGGTTTCGATCAGGTTCTCGTCGATCAGGTTGCTCAGCAGTGAAGACGATGGGCCCGTCGGGCCTGCCTCGAGGAGCAGGATCAGATCGTTCGCCTCAGCGGGGGCTGGCGCCGCAAGCTCGATTGCCCGGAGGTCGCCACGTGAGAGGAAGAAGATATCGACCAACTGTGTGAGGAGGATCGTGGTTGGTGTCGTGCTTGCGAGGGTCGTTTCGGGTTGGTTGGGCGATGTCGTGGTCGTGGTCGTGGTCGTGGTCGTGGTCGTCGTTGTTGTTGTCGTCGTCGTGGTCTCAGCAAGACGGTTGGGAACGTTCGCATCGGCGATGCCTTCGAAGCTGTCCGGTCCGACAGGAACGCCGCAGGCGGCAACGACGAGAAGTATCAGGGCGATCGAGGCCATGGCTGGGGGGCCGTTCGATCTCATTGTCCGGCCCTTCGAATTGGGATCTCGAATACAAATCGGGCGCCGCCACCGGCACGGTCTTCCACCCAAATATCGCCGCCGATTGCCGCGCTGTGCTCGGCGGCCAGGGCAAGTCCGAGCCCGGTGCCGATTCGGTGCCGGGCAGCGCTGCCCCGAGCGAATCGTTCGAAGATCCGGTCTTGCTCGCTCCGCGCGACACCAGGCCCGCCGTCTTCGACAGCAAACCTCAGCATTTTGTTGCGCGCTGGTGCCACCTCGACACGCAGTGCTCCGCCGCCATGATGATTGGCATTCTCGATGACGTTGCCGAGCACTCGTTCGAAGCGAACTTTATCGACGTCAATTTCACGCGGCGTTCGGTTGTCGACGTCGACGTCGATGTCGGGACTTCCGAACCGGGCGGCAATGCGATGGGTGAGGTCGATGATGTCGAGTGTTTCAATATTGAGGTCGGTGACGCCAGCATCGATGCGGGACAGTTCGAGCAGGTCGATGACCATGCGGTCGAACCGTCGGACCTGGCCGATAACAATTTCAAGTGCTTGCTGGGTTCGTTCGGGGATGTCTGCTCGGCGGGCGTCGAGCACCTCGACCGCAGCGGTCAGCGCGGTGATAGGGGAGCGAAGTTCATGGCTCACGTCGGACGCAAAGCGAGCTTCGCGTTCGATTCGGGTTTGGACGGCATCGGCCATGTCATTGAACGAGCTCGCGAGTCGGTCGAGGTCGGGGTCGGACTCTCCTTCGAGCCGTGTGCCGAGACCACCGGACGCGATGTCCTCAGCAGCGTCGGCCACGCGGCTGAGGGGGCGGAGAAGGCGGCGGCTTGTCGAGAAGCCGAAGAGCGTGGCGAGCACCATGGTGCCGAGCCCCCCAAGCGCGAGAGCAGTGAGGAGCGCCGTGAGGGTGGAGCCTTCGTTGTCGGCCGGGAATGCTTCGAAGTAGCCCGTGTCATGGCGTCGGACGTAGACGCCGAC
>JBLFZD010000044.1:0-15991 GCA_047610085.1 Ilumatobacter sp.
ATCAACCTCCGCCCCTGGCAGCGTGCCGCGTTTGACCTGTTTGTGGCCGCCGGGCAGCCCAACCCCAGCGATGGGTCGGTTCATCCCGACTTTCTCGCGGTCGCCACACCGGGCGCTGGCAAGACCACTTTTGCACTCACATGCGCTCGGGCCACGTTGTCAGAGCAACCTCGACCGCTCATCGTCGTGGCCCCCACGAGCCACCTCAAGACGCAGTGGTCATTGGCCGCCCACCGCCTTGGACTGCAGCTCGATCCGAGCTGGTCGCCGGGTGACGGATTAGCGCGAGACGTCCACGGGCTGATCACCACGTATCAACAGATTGCGATCGGCGCCGCTGCAAATAAGCTCGCTGGGCTGTCCGTCGATGGCTTTGTGATCCTCGACGAAGTCCACCATGCGGGACACGAGAAGGCCTGGGGTGACGGGATCCGCAAGGCCTTCCCTCACGCTCACCGGCGCTTGTCGCTGTCGGGCACACCGTTCCGCAGCGACGCCGCACCGATCCCGTTCGTTCGCTACGACGCAAGCGGCGAGGGCGAACTCGCGCACGCCGACTTCACATACGGGTACGCCGATGCGCTGCGCGACGGCGGAGTCGTACGTCCGGTGTACTTCCCACGCGTCGATGGTGACATGGAGTGGACCACGGCGAGTGGCAACAAGGTTTCGGCCTCATTCCAAGACGAACTCACCAAGGACCAGGTGTCGATGCGGCTGCGCACGGCACTCAGCCTCGAGGGCGAGTGGATGCCGTCGGTGCTCGCGAAAGCCGTCGAGCAGCTCCGCACGATCCGCACCTCCCCCGCTGCGGAGGGCGGACAACCCGATGCGGGCGGGTTGGTGATCGCCATCGATCAAGAACATGCACAGGGCATCGCTCGTTTGCTGCGCGATCGTTTCGGTGTACCCGCCGACGTGGTCGTCAGCGACGACCCCGGCGCTTCGAAGAAGATCGAAGAGTTCTCGAACAACGATCGGCCCTGGCTGGTGTCGGTACGGATGGTGTCAGAAGGCGTCGATATTCCTCGGCTTCGACTGGGCGTGTTCGCGACCACCACGTCGACCGAGTTGTTTTTCCGTCAGGCGATCGGACGATTCGTGCGCTGGCAGACGGGCCGCCCAAACCAGAAGGCGTACGTCTACATCCCCGATGATCCACGCCTGCGCGCTCACGCCTTCGCGATCGCTGAAGCTCGGCGCCACGTGCTGCGACCCAAAGGAGCCAAAGACGACGACGATTTCCAGGAGGACGGTGGGCTCGACGACCAGAAGATGGCCGACGACGCTGAGCAGCTTGCGCTGTTCTCTGAGTTTTCGGTCGTGCGAGCTCATGCCACCGACATCTCGATCCATACCGTCGGCGCGGACGGTGGCATTATCGCCGGTGATATCGACACCCACTTCAAGCCGACATACGATGTCGGCGGACCACCAGCGTTTGATGACGAGCCGGATCCGCCGACCCCGTTCTTCGCATCTGACCCATCGCTGTCGCTCGAATTGCCCGACATTCCGACCGCTGCGGGGCTTGTGCCGGCTGGTTCGCTCAGCGTCGCCGAGATGAAGGATGACCTTCGCACTCGAAATGCCCACGTCGCCAAGCGACTCGTGGACGTCACTGGTTGGACCCACCCGAAGGTGCAAGGGGAGATGAACAAGCTGGCTGGCATGACTCGGGTGGCCACCGCAACAAATGAGCAGCTATCCCGGCGGCTCCGCTATGGCGAGTCGTGGCTCCGCAAGCTACTCCGGTAGGTCGGTAGGTCGGTCGGTCGCGTTCAGAGCACAACGTGACAGCTGCGCTGGCCTTCTCGGTAGAGTGTTACCTATGCCTACCGCCGGAGAGCACCACCCCGCCTTCGAAGAATACTGCGAGTGCATCTTCGAACTACGCGAAGACGACGTTGACGTCATTCAGGCGCGCATCGCCGAACGGTTACAGGTCAGCCGACCGGCCGTCAGTGAGATGATGAAGCGGCTCGAAGCAGAAGGCCTGATCACCTCTGAAGATGGCATTCAACTCACCGATACCGGCTGCGCTTTGGGCGAGTCCGTCGTGCGTCGCCACCGCCTCGCCGAAGTGTTTCTCACCGATGTACTCAAGTTGTCGTGGGCTGAAGCTCACCATGAGGCCGGCCGATGGGAACACGTCATCAGTGACTCGGTTGAAAAGGCGATGGTGAACCTCCTCGGCGACCCAACCACGTGCCCACACGGCAACCCGATTCCCGGCTCGAACTACGTCGCACCTGATTCCGAGCCGCTGTCGGCGATCGAGGTCGGCAACGAATTTACTGTTCGCCGGATCACCGAAGAACTCGAATTTGCTCCCGGGTTGCTTGAGTTCCTCGAAGAGTCGGCGATTCAGCCCGGCAACGTCGGCACGGTCACGGCGTCGTCACCTGATGGCACGCTCACGATCCACATCGATGGGCGTCACGTCGGCGTGGGTGCGTTCGCAAGTGAACGCATTCTCGTCACGGCATGACGCCAGTCGGACCTCACACCTGGGCAGACTGAGACGATGGGTTCTTTCACTCGGATCGCAGCGCTCGCTCTTGTGACCGCCTCGTTTGCCGCATGCAGCACAACGGTCAATGAGATCGATGCAAATGGTGACCCGACTCAATTGTTGAGTGAGGCCGAACTCACGGGTGGCGAAGGGCGTGAGATCGCCGAGGATGACACCAGTCCGCTCGACCCCGAGGTCATCGTCGATTCCGATGCGCCCGAGTCCACCATCCCCGTTGCGGGCACAGCAGCCGATTTGCTGCCCGACATCGGCATCGACATGAGCCAACTGAGCGCCCAAATTGGCGACCTTGGCGACGAAGACGCAACCATTGCCAGGATCGAGGCGAGCTGGGCAGCCATCAAGGCAGAAGTGACGTCGACACATCCTCAACTCGTAAATAGCATCCAGGCAACGGTCGACATGGCCCGTACGGGCGTCGACGCGAATCGTCCAGCCGATGCGGACAAAGCGTTCAGCCTTCTGACGGATCTGATCGACGCGTTTACCGGCGACAGCTGACCCCGCCCGCCCGGAAGCACCGACCAGTTCGGGTTGGTACACGTTTCTGGTGGCCGTTCGGTTTGCATGAACCGTGCCACCGGTGAATGTGGGCGAGTGACACCAGCCTGCGCCCGGCATTGGCAATATGCGGAAGCGTGGGTCGGATTGGGCGAACAAGGCGATGGGTGGCATCCCTTGCCATCGGTGTGTGCCTCACCGGAACGATCGCCGCAACAGCAACAGCTGGCTCCCTCATCGCTGGGCGAGCCGCCTACGAACGGGCAGACTCGACGTACATCGCTGACGCGTTCTGCCTGCCAGACCTGTCAGCCCCGTCACTCTCGAGGATGTTCGACAACGAACCTGGGGGCATCATCGGTGCCGACTATCCCCGGACCGCGGAGATCGGCGTCGGCAGCGTGCTCTGGACCTTCCAGAACACGCGAATCCGAACGCCCGACGGTGGGGAGCGGCATGTCCACAACATCGGCCTGGTACAAGTGGGCGCGTGTTGCAACGTGCTCGTCGGTGGGAGCGCCAGTTACCCCGAAGCCTGGTTGTTCCCGCACCACACCACACCGAAATATCGGTGGTTCTGGCAACTCGATGCAAAGGTGGGCCTGAACGGCTGCGTCTACATTTTCGCAGTCGCAATGCACGAGCGTGGTGAGCGTTCGCTCGAGATTGCCGAGCCCAGCGAAACGTTCGCGGCTCGTTTCAACCCCGACAACTCGAACATCTAGTGGTACTGGCTGCCGGCCGACACGAGCAGCGACTTGTATCGATGGTCGATCGAGACCAGCGGGGACTGGACCTCCCTGTTCGCTCAGTGCCACCGACAGTTTGGCTACGACGAGATCCTCGCGTCGCGTCCGACGACACGGCATGTGTTGATCGAGTTACCGTGGCACGCGTTCCGGCCGGCCGTCTTTTTGATCGTCCCGAGTACGAGGACGACAACGGTTGGAGCAGCAAAAAGTCGAACGTTGAGCCGATCATCGAGCGATCAGGATGGGTCGCAAATCCCGACTATTTTAAGCTGAAGAACGGTCGTTGGCTGGCGCTCACCAAGATCGACGACTGGTTTGGCAGCGAGATCGTCATGGAATCGGCCACCCACCCGGTTGGTCCGTACACCGAAGTCGAGCGACGAACTGCGGCACGCAAATGCCTCTCTGACTGCAACAGTTACTTTTCGTCATGGATCGACGGCCAAAACCTCGGTGGACTGAACGATCCACTGACCTTCTCACTCTCGCACAGTCGATGGGGCGGCGAGCCGTCATATGTGTATCGCCCGACATACGACGTCGTTCTGCCGCCGCCCGACCGACCAACGGTCGCAATGCGCTGCACCCTCGGTTACCGCTCCTAGCTGTGCAACTGACGGAGGCTGGTGACATCTAAGTCGCTGTTGTCTTCTGTCGTAGTCGTTCGTATGGCGTTTGTCCACCGAGTCCGCCGTGGGGTCGGTTGAAGTTGTAGAAATCCTCCCATTCTTGGAGCTTGTCGTTGAGCACTTGGGCGTCGTCGATCACGACGCCGTGTTCGAGCATTCGGTAGAACTCTTCGTTGTCGATTCGGTGGGATCGCTCGACCTTGCCGTTCAATCGGGGGGTGCGTGGCTTGATGTAAATGTGGCGGATGCCAAGGTCGAGAACGTGCCAGTGGAACTTCGACTGAAACTCGGCGCCGTTGTCTGTCTGGACAGCCTCGACCTGGAACGGGAGCCTCTCGAGGACGTCGTCAAGGAACTGGATCGCAGTGAGCTGATTGTTCTTCGGATAGATCCGCAGCACCCGTAGCCGGGTGCAGTCATCGATCGCGGTGGACTGGTAGTACCTCTTCTCTCGTGCCCCAGCCACGGGATCAATGAACTTGACGTCGATCTGCACGTGATGACCGGGACGCGACTTCTCGTATCGCTTCCAGCGACGATCCTGGGTCTTGTTTCGTTGGTTCGCCGGCAGACGGTTTAGGTCGAGCCGTTTGAGTATCCGGTAGACGCCCGACGGCGAGATCTCGATGTCGTGATAGCGGGCGAGGTACATCGAGATCTTCAGCGGACCGAAGTGATAGTGCTGACGCAGATAGACGATCTTGCCCACCACGGCGGTATGCGTCGCCGAAGGGCTGAAGTGGGGCTTGCCCGATCGATCACGCAAGCCGTCAAGACCGTCATCTTCGGAGCGCCGTTTCCACGTGTAGAAGCACTGCCGGCTGATCCCGTAGTAGCGACATCTGCGACCAACGTTGCCCGTCACCTCCTCGGCGTGCTGCAACATCGCGAGTCGTTGCTTGGCTTGGCGGATGAGTTGTTGTTCAGTCATCTGATTCCTTCTCATGAAAGGGACTCAGGTGTCAAGAACCTCCGTCAGTTCCACAACCCGCCGCTCCACGCGTCTTGGCTCCGGCCGTCGCAGCTATATCGGTGGTGTCCGTCAGCCGCTGAAACCGCTCGTGAAAGATGGGCAGGGCCGGATCAACCCGATCACTGGAACGCTCCAACGAGTCATGCTCGCCATCAGGAGCGTCGGTGGCCTCACTATCGGGGTCTTCGGAGGTCTCGTCATCAGGTCCGAAGGTGGCAGACGAGCCCAGCGCCGAGTGAGACGGCGCAGGACGCTCTCAAGAACCGCTTGTCCGGCCACGCCGCCAATTCGGCGATATGGGCATACCCGGGCACGTCATCAAGGAACGGTTCTGGGACGGTCTGCGTTGCCCTCGATCCAACGTGAGAGCCGACTCGCTCTCAGCGGGGAATGTTGAACGATTCGTCGTTCTCTGTGAAATCCGTCCCGGATTCCGGGACGGATTTCACAGAGAACTTCGGCAGGTGTTCGGTCGTCGAGGATCTTTTGAGACCGGCCCGATGCGAGGTCAGTCGATCATCGACGGCGGCAGGTCGTCGGCATGGACGACCGTGAGGCGCTGCGTGCTGCGAGTCAGCGCGACGTACAACGCCCGCAGCCCGTGTTCAATGTCGCTCACGATGCGGCTCGGCTCCACGACGATCACACCATCGAGTTCGAGACCCTTCACCACACTCACCGGCACGAGCGTGATACCCGAGTCAAGACCGGTGCGTGTCGCGCTGCCGTGATTGATTCCCGCTGCGGTAAGTGCTTCAGACAGCGCGGGCAGCATCGAGTCGGGAGCGACCACGCCAAGCGAGGCTCCCGGGATCGCCGCTTGCATTGCTTCGACTTCGACAGCCACGGTGGCCGCCAAGGTGAGATGAGATTCGGCCCGAACAATCGACGGGCCGACATCGCCGAACCGGACCGAATCGGGCGCACGCAGACCAGGTGTGGCGACCGCTGCGACCTTGTTCGCAAGCTCCATGATTTGACCGGGGATGCGGTAACCAACGGAGAGCCCAATAACCCGCGGCGGCTTACGATCCGGGAGGTGTTTGAGCACGTCGTCCCAGGAGTCGGGCGCCAACGGCCCGGTGGCCTGTGCGATATCGCCGACGATCGTCATCGATCCGCTGAGTGACCGCCGTGAGGCCATCTTCAACTGCATCGGTGTGAGGTCTTGCACTTCATCGATCACGATGTGACCGAACGTACGAATCTCGTCGGTCTCGTCGAGCTTGCCGCCCTTGCCAGGTTTCGGGCCGAGCACATCAAATGCATCGTCAAGGAGTGCAACGTCAGAGGTGGTCCAGCGAACGTCGTCAACCGATTCGAACCGTTGACGGAAGAGGGCGAGTGCGTCGGATTCCGACATCACGCCACGAGCGGCCATCTTCAACAACGCCTTGGACCCGAACAGGTCGTGGAGCAGTTGCGCCGGTGTAAGGATCGGCCACATCGAGTCAAGAATCCGACGACCATCGTCAGTGCCGCGCAGTGCGTCCCTGATGTGTTTGGGGCCGATCTCTTCGTCACGCACCGTCGCGGCCATCGCCGACCAGACCTCGTTCTCAACGAAACGACGGCCGGCGTTGTGGCGCTTGAAACGGCGCTTCGCATTCCTCACGATGCGGGCGGATTCCTCAGCACGCAGACGGACGTAGCCAGCTCCAAACGGCAGGACGAGGTCCTCGCGAAGCGGCCGTTCACGATCGGTGACCGCGTTGTCGATGAGATCCGACATCCGGTCGTCACCCTTCAGGCGTGCAGCGGTCGGCGAATCATCGCCGTCGTCGCCGGGGCGCAAGTAGTTCACACCACGCACGAGGTCGGCGAGGACAACTTGATCAACACCCGCTTCACCGAGCGATGGGAGCACACGTTCGATGTAGCGCAGGAACACACGGTTCGGCCCAATGACGAGCACACCCTGATCTTCGAGCGGGAAACGGTACGTGTACAACAGGTAGGCGGCACGGTGCAATGCAACGACCGTCTTACCTGTTCCGGGGCCACCCTGCACCACCAAAACACCTTGCTGAGGTGAACGAATGATCTCGTCCTGCTCGCCCTGAATCGTGGCGACGATGTCGCCGAGGGTGCCGGTGCGTCCGCGCTCAATCGATGCCAAGAGCGTCGAATAGCCGCGCAAGCCTGTGTCGCTGGCAACGACAGCGCCGGTCGACCCGCCGAGGCCGTCATCGTGACCCAGACCGAGGTGACCATCGCCGAACAACTCGTCTTCGATACCGAGCAGGTTGCGCCCTTCGATCACGAAGTGGCGACGACGAGCGATACCCATCGGGTCACGCCCAGTGGCTCGGTAGAACGGCTCGGCAACCGGGGCTCGCCAGTCGATGACGATGGGTTCACGATCCTCATCGGCCACAGCGAGACGGCCGATGTGGAACGGCTCGATGGTGTCGGGTGACTCGGTGAGCCGGTCGATCCGACCGAAAACGAGCGACGTATCGCCCAAGTTGAGCTCCTCGAGCCGCTTGACGATGGCGGCGTCAAACGTGTTGCGCTCGTATCGGGCCTGGAACGTGCCTCCGAGGTCGGCTTCGTTCATGTCACGAATGCGGAGCGCCGCGCTTCGGCTCGCGGCCAGGCAGTCGTATGCATGATCGATGTAGGACTGTTCGTCGGGGAGGTCTGGGTGCTGCTGCGTCATAAATCGGGGCGCCGAAACGTTATCGGCGAGCCTCCGAATCCCCTGCGCCTGTCCGACGTGACGTCTGTTCCGAGCCCACATCGGCCGGTTCGGTGGCTGGCGATAGCGTTTGTTAGTGATGACTGATCAGCCGTCCGTGCCGTTCCTCGATGCTGCTCATGGCCGCACGCCGGCGCACACCCCCGTGTGGTTCATGCGTCAAGCCGGCCGCTCCCTGCCCGAATACAAGGGTGTTCGCGGCGAAGGATCGATTCTCCACGCCATTAAGCAGCCCGACGTGGCCGCCGAAATCACCTTGCAACCGGTTCGTCGTTACGGAGTCGACGCTGCGGTGCTCTACAGCGACATCGTGGTGCCGCCACATGCCGTTGGGTTCGGAATCGATGTCACGCCCGGTACCGGCCCGGTCGCAGACAACCCATTCCGCTCTGCGGACGACCTCAAACGTCTGCGTCCACTCGAAGTCGACGATGTGAGCTACGTGGTCGACACCGTGAAATTGCTGGTAGGCGAACTCCCGAGCAACGTGCCCTTGCTGGCGTTCGCAGGAGCGCCGTTCACCGTCGGCAGCTATTTGATCGAAGGTCGGCCGTCGAAGGATTACCGCTGGACGAAACAGATGATGCACAACGAGTCATCGCTGTTCCACGACGTGATGGATCGCCTGGCTACGTCCGCAATTACCTTCATCGACGCGCAGCTCAACGCCGGCGCTGCCGCCTTCCAGCTCTTTGATTCCTGGGCCGGGTCGCTTTCCCTCGCCGACTACGACCGCTTTGTCCTCCCGCATTCCAAACGCGTATTTGCCGAGCTACGGACTCGCCACCCCCACGCCCCATGCGTGCACTTCGGAATCGGCTGCGACCACTTACTGACTTCGATGTATGAAGCAATGCCGACCGCTGGTCCCCGCATTCTTGGCCTCGATTGGCGCACACCGATCAGCGATGCGCGCCGACGGCTTGGCCACGACCTGACCGTGCAGGGCAACCTCGATCCATCGCTGATCCTTGCAGGCACCGACGCGGCGATTGCTGGCACCAACCGCGTCCTCGCCGACAACGTGGGCGCGGACGGCGCTCGCCATCCCGGCCACATCTTCAACCTCGGACATGGCGTCAATCAATTCAGTGACCCCGACGTGCTGCACGCAGTCGTCGAGCACGTCCATGCCACGACGACCCGAAGTTGAGCGGCTCATGACGACTGCCCCGCCCGCCTCGCCCGCTCCTCAGCAGCGACGCGTGGCGGTCATCGGCGGCGGCATCACCGGGGCGGCCGCAGCGTTCGAGCTTTCTCAGCAACTCTCGGCTGGGGCACTCGACCAGGTCGAGGTCTTTGAGCGCGCGGACAGCGTCGGCGGACGGAGCCAGACCTCCCCATTCGCTGGCCTCGATCACGTCGATTGCGGACCTGACGCGTTCCTTGCTCGTGTGCCGGACGCCGTTGCACTCGCTACAGAGGTGGGCCTGGGTGCCGAACTCACCCATCCCCAGCCCGTCGGGGCTGCAGTTTGGCATCACAAATTGCACGACATTCCCGCAGGTTTGGTGCTGGGCGTCCCGGGGAACCCATTCGCGCTCGCCCAATCGGGGTTGCTGTCGTGGCGTGGCAAGGCCCGAGCTGCAATCGAGCCATTCTTGCCACGTACGTCGACCGACGCCGATGCCATCGGGCCCTACGTTCGGGCGCGATTTGGCCACGAGGTACATGAACGACTCGTCGACGCCCTGGTCGGCAGCATCTATGCCACCGATACCGACCGGTTCAGTCTCGCCGAGATGCCCCAAGTCGCTGCCCTGACCGCAGGTCGCAGCATGCTGCTGACCGCTCGGCGCACCGCTCGCCGCAATGCCGGAACCGCCACCGCTGGCGCCGCCCCGATCTTCGCAACGCCGAAGGCCGGCGTTCAGACACTGGTCACCAGAACGTTCACCGCAGCCCAGAACAACGGCGTGGTTCTCCACACCGGCCGCACCGTCTCAATTGAACTCGTCGACCAGGCCCACACGCTCTGGATGGTCGATGGGGAACCATTCGATGCGGTCGTACTCGCCGTTCCGGCGGCTACAGCTGCCACGTTGGTCTCTCGGGCCTCACCACCAGCGGCAGCATTGCTTGCACTCTCCGAGACCGCAGATGTTGCGCTCCTCACCCTCCACGTCGATGAGCGAGAGTTTCCCGAAGCGGGCGTTGGTAAGAGCGGCTACCTGATTCCCAAGCCGGTCCAACGCCACCTCACGGCTGTATCGTTCGGCAGCCAAAAATGGGGCCACTGGCAACCGCCAGAGGGAGGGCAGATCCTTCGGGCGTCGCTGGGTCGCGATGGCGCACCTGTGCTCCACCTTGACGACGATGACCTCGTTGATCGGGCACTTGACGACCTCGCCAAACACCTTGGGTCGCGCCTCACACCTCGCGAGGTCCGAGTGAGTCGCTGGCCCGGCGCATTTGCCCAGTATCGGCCCCATCACCGCGCCTGGGTCGATTCCGTCCGATCGGAACTGCCATCCGGCCTGTTCCTCGCCGGCTCAAGTTTCGATGGAATTGGGCTTCCGGCCTGCATCAGAAGCGGAAGAACAAATGCGGAAAACGCTGCACTCCACGTGAGAGCTCTGGCATCATGAGTCCAATGGTTGTTCCACCGCTCAACACTCCGGTTAAATCTGGAATCTCGTCGGCACCCAAGCCTGGCGCGTCGAAGATGTTCAAAGTTGGAGCCCCCGTCGTCCTTGTCGTCACCACGCTCATCTCGGTGCCATTCCTCATGGGGTCGGGCGACAATGCCGTGCGGACCGGCGACGTGGCGTCCACCACCACAACCGCAGCTCCGGTCACGCTGCCTGCCGAGGACGCCATCTTCACGTCGACCGGCGTCACCAGCGAACCAGCCCCAGCAACCACCGCTGCGCCCGCAACGACAACGACGACGACAACAACAACAATCCCCGCCACGACCACGATCGCGAGGCTGCCCGAACAACCGGCCGCCCCGATCGCCCCGCCTGCCGACTCTCGTGGTTACGAAGATGAAATCAGGCTTGGCGGTATTTCCATCCCGAAATTGGGGGTTAGCGCCCCCCTGTACTCAGGCATCCGCCTGATCACGCTCGACAAAGGGCCGGGTCACTGGCCCGGCACGGCACTGCCTGGCGAAGTCGGCAACGTCGTCGTCGCAGGCCACCGCACCAGCCATGGCGGCACATTCCGCAACATCGACCAGCTCATTGCTGGCGACGCCGTAATGTTCACGACCGATGCCGGCGAGACCGAGTACGTCGTCACCGGCACCCAGATCGTGAATCCTGATGCGATCTGGATCGTCGACCCGACCGACACCCCAACGGCCACCCTGTTTGCGTGCCACCCGCCCGGATCGGTTGCGCAGCGCATCGTCGTGAACCTCGAACTCAAGCTCTGAGTCCGCCGCCACCGACCTTTGGGCCGGTAGAACTGTCGCCGTGTCCGACCCCGTGCTCGACGAAGCCGACCTGATCGTCGTTCCCGACGAGCGACCGCCCCTGAACGAACGATTTTCAGGGCCCGCTCTGGCACTCGGTGCCGGTGCACTCCTAGCCCTCTCGCTTCCACCATGGGGCTTTTGGCCACTCGCCTTCGTTGGCATCATCTTGTTCGACATCACCCTGGGTGACGCTCCGACACGAAAGGTGCGTCGACGTCGCGGATGGCTCTTCGGTGCCGGGTGGATGTTCTTGGGCATGGGATGGATGATCCAGCTGACCGGCCCCGGGTACGTGGTGGCCGCTGCGATCTTTGCGGGACTCCATGCTGTGGCGGCCTCCATCTCACCCACAGGGCCGTGGAGAGTGTTCGGCCGACCCGCAGCTCATGCGCTGGTCGAGGCGCTGCGATTCTCGTTCCCATTCGGGGGCGTTCCACTCGCCACTCTGGGGATGTCGCAGGTCGGCGGACCGCTCGCCGGTGTTGCGAGCATTGGCGGCGTCATCCTGCTCACCTGGCTGACGTTCCAAATCGGCTTCGCTCTTGCCGCAGTGTTCACCGGTCAGTCTGTCGCTGGTCCCCGACCGTTCGATCGAGTTGCAGCAGCCGCCCTCGTCGCATGTGTCGTCATCATCGGTGCCTCGATCGTCGCCCCGTCGGGAACCGACACCGGCGAGACGCTACGCATCGCTGTTGTGCAAGGCGGTGGCGAACAAGGCACGAGCGCGCTCGACGTCCCCTCGATCGTCGTGACCGAGCGGCACCTCGCAGCAACCGCCACGATCGAACCCGACCCCGACCTCGACCTCGTGCTCTGGCCCGAGAACACTATTGATGTGGTGACGTTCGAGACCTCCGACGTTGTGCCGCTCATCACAGCGGAGGCCGCTCGACTTGGGGTGCCCATCGCTGTCGGCCTGACCGAAGACGTACGGATCGATGGCAAGCGGCGCTTCACCAATGCGCAGGTGGTGATAACCCCCGACGGTGAGATTGTGAGCCGCTACGACAAGGTTCGCCGCGTTCCGTTCGGCGAATACGTGCCGCTGCGTTCAACGATCGAGCGAATCAGCTCGGCCGTCGACCGTGTCGGCGATGCGGTCGCTGGAACGACGCCGGCTGTCCTCGACCTGCCGACCGGCGAGCGGCTGGCAGTCGTCATCTCCTGGGAAGTGTTCTTCGGTGGACGGGCACGCGAGGGCGTTGCGCTGGGTGCCGAAGTTGTTGCGAATCCGACCAATGGTGCGAGCTACACGGGCACGATCGTGCAGACCCAACAGGTCGCTTCGAGCCGGCTGCGTGCAATAGAAACCGGACGCTGGGTTGTGCAGGCAGCACCGACCGGGTTCAGCGCATTCGTCGACGCCGACGGCACCGTGGTTGAGCGCACCTCGCAACGCGAGCAGATCGTGATCACTCGCGACGTGCCACTGCGTTCCGGAACGACGTGGTACGTCGAGCTCGGCGACCGTCCGTTCATCATCGGGCTCCTGGTCGTACTCGCCGGCGCCTGGATCATGACGCGGTGGCGCGACCACCAAGTCGCAGACGACGAAGATTTCGGGTTGCCGCCCGCCGACTCGTCGGCGGTCCAACTTGGCCGCTCGCCCCTATCTGACGAAACCGAGCCGTTGGTGAAACCGGATCCTCCGAGATCGGCCTCAATGCCAGCGTCGAGCGATCTCCCGCGCCGTGTTGTCAACCCCTCTCGGCACCTTTTGAGGTACTGACGAATTGTTCTTACACCTCGACGACCAGAGTGACCGGGCCGTCGTTCACCATCGACACCTGCATGTCTGTTCGAAAGCGTCCGGTGGCCACGGTGGCACCTTGTGCGCGGAGTTGATGCACCACCCGGTCGACCAGCGGCTCGGCATGCTCGGGCCGAGCGGCCTCGATCCAGCTCGGGCGTCGCCCCTTCGACGTGTCGCCATACAAAGTGAACTGACTGACAACGAGAAACTCGGCGCCCACTTCGAGCGCTCCTCGGTTCATCACGCCCTCATCATCGGCAAAGATCCGCAGTCCGGCAAGCTTCCCCGCCAACTTGTCGGCCTCGTCGGGGCCATCGCCGTGGGTAACCCCAACCAGCACACATAACCCTGGCCCGACCTCGCCAACCACCACGTAGAGCGATTCCGGATCAGGCCGGCTGGTGACCGCCGCAGAGACGACTCGTTGAACCACAGCTCGCATCACTTCATCGTCGCACCTGTGGGATCAGATTCGTACAGTGCATGCAATGAGCAACAACGACATCGTGCTGAAGACCACCAGCCAAAATGGGTACGCCGTCACCGTCGAGGTTGCTGCCGCAGACGGTGGACGGGTCCGACAGATCACCATCGATGACGGCCAGACAAGTATCACCGTGTTCGCAGCGCACGAGCACACCCTCGCTCACTCCAAAGGGTGGGGATCATTTCCGATGGCTCCTTGGGCCGGGCGTATTCGCCATGGCCGGTTCAATTATCTCCACGCTGATGTTCGACTCGATCTGAATCACGTCGACGGGCCGAGCGACAACGGCGGGTTGATCCACCCCGCAGATCCTGCCCCAGCAACGATCGAAGCCGACGATCGGCGTCACGCGATCCACGGCACCACATTCACTCGACGATGGGACGTTGTGTCGAGCACCGACATCAGCGTGGAGATGACCTGCCCGCTGGAGGGAGCACTCTGTTGGCCGTTTGCCGGTACCGCTCGACAGATCCTCACGCTGCACCCGAACCACATCCGCCTCGAGCTGTCAGTCGAGGCCGAGGGCGACACCACGTTCCCGGCATCGGTGGGTTGGCATCCGTGGTTCGTCAAACCTGATCGACTCGACTTCTCGCCGACGGCGATGTACGTCCGTGACGACATTGGCCTTCCGACCGGCGAACTCATCGAGCCGCCCTCTGGCCGGTGGGACGATTGTTTCATCAACGAACGGCCGGTGGTGATGCACTACGAACGTCTGGTGGCGCCGGCGATAACGGTTGCATCCGAAGACTGCGACCACTGGGTTGTGTACGACATGCCCGATGCAACCACATGCGTCGAGCCGCAGTCAGGTCCACCCGACGCAGCAACGATCAGGCCCGAAGTCGTCGCATCTGGCCGCCCTCTGCGACATACCATGACCATCGGTTGGTGATCGTCGTTCGTCGACAACCTCCCCAAACCTGACAGCCACTTCGGAAAACCTGAAGAAAATCCCGCGATCGCAGCGAGGCAGCCGATGTGTTGCACGACGCAATCCTCATCGCCGCCGAACGGCTTGGCCAGCTCCGAGACCCCGACCGCCTCAAACCGTGGCTGTTCGCCATTCTGCGCAACGAGGTGTATCGACGCAAGAAAACTCTTCGCCGAACGATCGCGACCAACTCGTGCTCGAGCTTTCGGTCCGCCAGGGGCTCGGTGGGCACGACCTGGCCGACGCCCTTGGCGTGAGTGCCAACCAGAGCTACACGCTGGTGCACAGAAGGCGAAAGCGCGTCGAGAGAAGAGCCTCGGCGCCTACGTGATCGCGAAGGCTGGCCGGAACGAGTGTGGCGACCTCGACAGGTTGCTGGGTAAATGGGACGGCGACTTCACCGTGCTCATTCGTAAGCGAGTTGCACGACACGTCGATGAATGTGACACCTGCTCGACGCGGCGTAGGAAGGTTGCACCGTTGGCGATGTGCGCCGGTGTACACCGCCCCCGGCCGCGCTGCGCGACCGAATTCTTGACGCTGCCTCGCTGCTCACTGCCGCTCGTGCGAAGGCGTACCAGTTCACCGCAACCGATCGATTCCCACAGATCGTCAAGGGCGTCCGCAAAATGGCTGCATGGGTCGCACCGACCGCTGCGGCGTCATTGATGTTGGTCGAAGCCACCATCAGCTTCGTTTGGTTGGACTCGAGCGATGAGCGCGGAAGGATTGCCAGTTCAGCTCTCGATCGGGTCATCGAGGAGCCCATCGAGTCGACGGCCGCCGTGGCCAAGAATCCTGTTCCCCAAAGCACCACACCAGAAACGGCCACGACCGGTCCCGCGGGATCGACCGGGCCCAAAGCCACCACCATCGCCGTGGCCGCAACCGCCCCTGTCGTCACGCCTCAACCAACCAATACCTCCGCAACAACCGCTGCCCCTGTGCCTGCGACGACGAGCGGCCCGGCGATACAGGAAACAACCCAACCAGCCCCCACGGCTACGACGGTCCCGCCCACCGCAGGTCGGTTGAGCGTTGGTTCCGGCTCGCTCGATCTTGGCGCCGGGAGCGGAACGTCATCGGGGACGGTGGCCGTCAGCAATCTTGGCGACCTGCCTGTGAACTTTACTGTCGGCGGAGCGCCGGATTTATTCTAAGCTTCGCGTGGTTCCGGGACTCTCGCGGGAGGCGCAAGCGCGACAGTGGCGGTATCGATCGCACGGGCATCTCCGAGGGTTCCTCGCCAAGCGGCAACCTGTTGATCACGGTGGCGGTGACAGCTTCAATGTGAA
>JBLFZD010000045.1:0-15973 GCA_047610085.1 Ilumatobacter sp.
ATGGTGTGGCCTGCTGACTGCAATGCCTCGAGCATGTCGACGACGCCGTCGTACAGCTCATTTTCGAACAACCCGACGTCTCCATAGCGGACGCCGTACGCAGCGATCACACGCTCGACGTCGTCGACGTGAATGCCAACTTTGGGAAAGCTGACTTCGAAGGGGGGGCCGATCATCGACCGGATCGTGTCGCGATCCGGGGCCTCGTACCCGCATTCGGTAAAGGCATGGACGAGGGATCGGCCGATGCCTCGCTCGGAATCGGACATGGTCCCATCGAGGTCGAGCAGTATGTGGGTGGTGGGGGAGATGGGGGAGGAATACATGGTCCGTCGTTCAAGTTTGGAGAAAAGGAAGGATTATCTGCCGGTGTGAGCGGTCGCAAACGATGTGAGTTGATCAACGTCTTCGTCGGTCCCGACAGCGATGATCACCTGGTCGGGCTCGATGACGGTGTCCCCGGGCGGGTTGGTTGTGAACCTTCCGTCTGGGGACCGCAGCGCGAGAGCAAGGGCGCCGTTCTCCTCGCTCAAGTTCGCCTCGCCGAGCGTCTTGTGGGCGATGCGAGAGTCGGCGGGAATCGTGAACTCCCGTATCTGGAATTCGAGTGATCGGTCGTGCATGACAACATCGAGGAACTCGGCCACGTGCGGGCTCGCTACGAAGGGGGGCATTCGTGCTGCACCCAACTCCTGTGGGTTCACGACCCGGTGTGCGCCCGCATGTTGGAGCTTGGGAATGCTCTCGTCCGCTTGGGCTCGGGCCACAATGAACAGCCCGGGCACGAGATCTCGACCTGAAAGCGTCACAAAAAGGTTGTCGGCGTCACCGTCGAGCGCAGCGATCGGTGCCTTGGCTCGATGGATTCCTGCCGCCTTGAGCGTGTCATCGAGTGTGGCGTCACCCACCACGGTGGGGAACGGCAGGTCCTGGATCCGTTGCGAGTTCTGGTCGACCACGACGACCTGCTGGCCGACCATCCGGAGGTCGTGAGCAACCGCGGCACCCACACGTCCCCGGCCACATACAATCGTGTGCGTGCTCATTTGCCTGAGTTGTCTGTCCAGGCGCCGCCCCCCGACGAACTCTCGCACCTGGCCCTCAACGACCAACTGCACGACGAGGGTGAATGGGTAGAGAACGGTCGACACGCCGACCACGATCGTGAAGATCTTGAGTCCGGTTCCAAACTCGGTCAATTCGTGGTGGCCGACCGTGGTGATGGTGGTGATGGTCTGGTACAGCGCGTCGAGCAGGGTGAATCCGAAGGCGAGGTAGCCAACCGTGCCGAAAATAGTCGCAGCGGCAACCATGCCGAGCGCTACTCGGAGCCGATCCGCCGTCGATCTCATCCGTGCGCACCGTAGCGCCGTGCCGCGGTTCACACCGCGGCACAGTCCTGGGCGTGCGGATTGCACCGTACGCGTGAGAACATGTGCACATGGCTCGTATCCACTTTGACGTTCACCACGAATTTGAACAGTCGTCGACCGTGGTGTGGGACGAATTGGTCGATTGGGCCGCCCACGCCGACTGGATTCCGATGACTCGAGTCGAAGTCGGCGACGGAGCACCGACCGATGTGGGCCACGAGTTCACGGCCTGGACCGGACTGGGTCCGCTGTCGCTCGAAGACCGGATGCGTGTCGCTCGCTGCGACTGGGACGCTGCGGCCACATCGGGGGAGTGCACCGTCGATAAATTGGGGCCGATCTTGCAGGGATCCGCCGGATTCACGGTTGCGCCCAATGGAGACGGCTCCGGTCTCGACTGGTTCGAAGACGTCACCATCCGATTCGTCCCGCAGTTTCTAGCTCCGGTTTTTGCCAAGCTCGGAGCGATCGGTTTCAAGCAGGGCATGAAAGGCCTCGCGAAAAGCCTCTCGAATCGCTGAATCAGACGACAGAGAGACGCGAGAGCCCGCGGCGAGCGAACAGCAGTGTTGCAACGCTCAATCCGAGAATCGCTAACAGGCCGCCCCACGTATCGCTCCACGTCATGGGAGCGTCGAGGAAGCCAAGCCGGGACAGGCGAATGATGTTGTTAAATGGATTGATGCGTGCAGCGTTCTCGAGCCAGCCCTCCATGATGAAGAGTGGGGTCTGGGCTTCGGTGAGGAAGATCAAGAGGAAGAACGTCAGCTGCATGATCGCAGCTGCACGCATGTCACGAAATACGTACGCGAGCCCGAGGCCCCATCCGGTGCCGATGATGGTGATGCCGAGGGCTGCGACGTAAAGGGGGACGAGCCCGAGGGGCCCGTGCGTGAGGCGCGCGCCAAAGAGCGAGCCGACGATGAACACGATGGTCGTCACCAAAACGGATCGGACGAGTGCGGCCAGCAGCGGCCCGGTGATCAACGATGAGCGCGGGGCGGGCGTGAGCCGAAGACGGTCGTAGAACCCTCCCTCGAGGTCGCGAATTGTTGAGAACCCGACACCGATGCCCGCAAAACCGGAGCCCATGACGACGCCGAGCGGAAGAAACCAGTTGATCGAGCGATCGGTCGGGAAGCCCGGAATCTGAATGATTGCGAAGAAGGTTCCCGAAAACGCGATGGCCTGGAAAATTGGCATCATGACCGATGGGATGAACGCCGACGGCAGCCGCATGATGTTCAGGAGGTTGCGGCGCATCAAGCCAACCGATGCCGGCAGAATTCGCGTTGTGGCGACCGAACGTTCGGTTGTCGACGTGGTGTCGTCGATGATGGTCATCGTGCCCCCAGCCGGTTGTTGAGCGTACGAAGCGAGAGCATCACGGTCAGGACCGCCATCGCTGCCGGAATGAGCACTGCACGAATCGCTGCACTTGGCGAGAAGCCTTCGATCGTAAGAGCACGCATTCCTTCGACGAGATGCGAGATCGGATTGAAATCAGCCATCGTCCCGTAGAAGCCGCTCATCGTTTCGCGCGGGAAGAACGCAGAAGAGAAGAACAACCCGATGAAGAGCAATGGGAACGCTCCTTGCACGGCTTCGGATGAACCGGTTTTGATCGCCATGGCGGACATCAGTGCGCCAACGGCGAGTGCCAGAAACACTCCGCCAATGGCCATGGTGAGGACACCGGCGATTCCGCCCTTGATGCTGAGTCCGAATGGCAGAAGCACGGCAATGAAGAACAACGTCTGCACGCCGCCGTAGACCATGCCGCCGGCCATCCGGCCGATCACGATGCCGGAACGGGTCGACGGTGAGCTGAGCAGTCGATCGAAGAAACCGTTTTCGATGTCGGTTGCGAGCGCCGCTGCTCCCACGGTCGAACCGAACAGGATTCCTTGGGCGATCGAGCCGGCGAGCGCGAAGTCGAGGTAGGAATCAACCTCAGGAAACCCGGGGATCGACGTGGCCCGGGCGAACGACGACGTCCCGAGCGCAGCGAAGAACAGTGGAAAGATGATCGACGGCACCACGAGCGACGGCTGGCGCCACAGAGCGAGGACCGAACGCTTCGACATCGCCCAGGTCTGCGCAACATTCGAGGGGTTGAGCCGTTCGGTCATCGGGACGGTGCGAACTGAATCGGGAGTGATCGTCATGCGTCAGCACCTTCAAGTCGGTAGCCGGTTGCCTCGGCGAACACATCGTCGAGGCTGGGCTCGCGCAGTTCGAGATTGCGTACCGTGATGCCTGCCTCGTCGAGCGTCCGAACCACGTTCGAAACTGCGCTTGGGCCATCGGTCAGCCCGGCCCCGAGGGTCCCCTCGGGGCTGGGGCGGAGGTCGCCAAATGTGGCGAGGAGCACCGAAGCTCGCTCGGTCGCACTTGCGTCGACGGTGACAAAAAGTGTCGGGCTCCCCACCTCGGCTTTGAGTTCGTCAGGGCGGCCCTTGCGCACGATCACGCCGTGGTCGATGATTGCTATTCGCTCGGCGAGTTGGTCGGCTTCCTCGAGGTACTGCGTGGTGAGTAGGACAGTGGTGCCGTCGTTGTTGAGTCGGCGAATTTCTTCCCACAGGGAAATGCGGCTCATTGGGTCGAGGCCGGTTGTCGGCTCGTCGAGGAAGAGCACCGAGGGCTCGTGAATCAGCGACAGTGCCAGGTCGAGACGGCGGCGCATGCCGCCCGAGTAGGTGCCGACCCGGCGGTCACCGGCAGCGGTGAGCCCGACGCGTTCGAGCAGTTCGCCGGCCTTTGTCGCGTGCTGGGATTTTGGAAGGCCGTACAAGACTGCCTGGAGCTTGAGAAGTTCGGCACCGGTCATCAATGGGTCGATAGCGGCGTCTTGGAGTGCGACGCCAATGTTGCGGCGGACTTCATTTGCCTGCTTGACAATGTCGAAGCCGGCAACTCGGCCGACGCCGCCGGTAGGACGAAGCAGGGTGGTGAGCATGCGGACAGTGGTCGACTTGCCGGCGCCGTTCGGGCCAAGGAATCCGAATATCTCACCAGGCTGAATCTGGAGGTCGACACCGTCGACGGCTTTCACGACGTCGTCACCGGATCCGAAGTAGCGCTTGAGACCTTCGGCAACGATCGGCAGTGTGAGTTGAGCCATTTTGATATTGTGCGCACAAAGACCGGGCGTGTAGAAGAATCGGTGGTGTGACGCTCGTCGGAGCCGAAAGTGTCGGGGAACTCGATTGGGTAACGCTGCGACCTAAGCAGTTATGGACCGCAGAAGAATCCTTGTTTCCGTTGTCGCCGTGTCGGCTCTCTCGCTCGGCGCAGTCGCCTGTGGCAGCGATGCCGACTCGTCCGTTGATACGACCGCACCTGGCGCCGGGGTCGAGGTCGCCTCGCTGATCGTGTCCGACGCGCTGTCCCGCGAGCCCGCAGAGGGCCAGACCCGCGGTGTCGTGTACCTCACGGTCGCCAACCCGACCGACAGCGATATCACGATTGTGAGTGCGGCCTCTTCGACCTCCGATCAGGTCGAGCTCCACCAGACGACGATGGCCGACGACGGTGTGATGTCGATGGCTGAAGTTCCTGAAGGCTTCACGGTGCCCGCAGGCGGCGAGTTCGTGTTTGAGCCCGGTGGGCCCCACATCATGTTGCTCGGTATCGACCCTGCGGAGTTCCCGACCGACGAGGTCGACGTGACCCTCACGCTCAGCGAAGGTGACCCAATCTCGTTTACCGCCCCAATCGAAGAGATCGGTGACGCCATGGACGAGATGGAGATGGATCACATGGACGACGGTTCCATGGACGAGATGGAAGAGTCCAACGAAGGCTGAGTTCATTCGCCGACGAGCCACGTGAGATCGACGGCAAGGGTGGTGCGGTGCAAGGATCATTCGATGAGCGATGATCCTGGGCAACAGTCCTTCTACCAAGATGCCCAGCGTGCGCTGCAAGATGAGTTCGACACGCGGCGGCTCGCCGATGTTCATGAGGTGTCGATCGTGCAAAGTGGCATCGATGACGACCGCAAGGCGTTTATCGAGTCACGCGACTTCTTCTTCCTTTCGACGGTCGGCGATGACGGCTGGCCCACGGTGTCCTACAAGGGTGGACCTGTGGGCGTCGTTCACGTTGAAGACGAGCACACGGTGGTGTTCCCGAGTTACGACGGCAATGGCATGTTCATGTCGATGGGCAACATCGTAGCGACCGCAAAAATCGGGATGTTGTTCATCGATTTTGAAACACCAAACCGGCTCCGGTTGCACGCCGAGGCAACAGTTCTTGCTGATGACCCAGCAATAGACCGGTTCCCTGGCGCAGAGCTCGTTGTGCGTTGTCGAGTAGAGAACACCTTCATCAACTGCGCTCGCTACATCCACCCCCACACCAGGGTTCGCACGTCGGAATATATTCCCGATGCGGGCGGTGCGCAGCCGTATCCGGCGTGGAAGCGGATCGACATGCTTCAGCCGTTTCTGCGTGCATCAGACGAAGGCAAAGCAGCTCAAGCGGGCGGCGAAATTGAAGCTGACGAGTACATGCGCCGTGTCGCCAACGGCACCAGCTGAACGTTAGGCGCCGCGGAGGATCTGGCGAACCAGCGGTTCGTAGTGCTCGAGTGGGTTGCTCGTGTAGCTCGAGTCGAACGCGGTCTGGTCGTACTCGCCACAGAATTCCACTGTGCGATCGAAGTGCGGGCTGTCGCGGTACTTTTCGCGGGCCTCGCCGTCGAGGCCGATGTAGTCCCAGAAGTAGTAACCCTGGAATTCGCCGTGGTGCTTCACCATGAAGTAGTTCGCCTCGGAAACAAACGGCTTCACGATGCCCGCTGCAATGTCGGGATGGTTGTATGGGCTGAGCGTGTCACCGATGTCGTGGACGAGCGCGCAGAATACGTACTCGTCGTCTTTGCCGGCCTTCTCCGCGCGTGTCGCCGTCTGGAGGCTGTGTTCGAGCCGGTTCACGGGGAAGCCACCATGATCGGCCTCGAGATCCTTGAGGAGCCCGAGCACGCGGTCAGCCACGAGTGACTGGGTGATCTCGAGTTGAGGAATGATCTTCGCCCAGTCCTCGGCGGTCGATTCCTCGAACGTCGTGAAAGTGGCGCGTGATGAGGTATCGGTCATGAATTGCTCCCTTGTCGAACCGGGTAGCCGGCGGGGCGTTGGCGCCCCGCCGGACCCTTCAGCTTTGTGCGGCCTGGATGGCCTGCCACACGCGTTCGCTGGTGGCGGGCATATCGATGTGCTTCACACCGAGGTGCTTCACCGCGTCACAGACAGCGGACTGGACGGCGGGGGTGGAACCAATGGTGCCGGACTCTCCGATGCCCTTGGCGCCGAGCGGGTTCACGAACGTTGGAGTCTCCATGTGGATCACTTCGAAGCTCGGGAGCTCGGTGGCCGAGATCATGCCGTAGTCAGCAAGGTTCGAGGTGACGGGGTTTCCGTCCTCGTCGTAGCGAACCTCTTCGAGCAACGCTTGGGCGGTGCCTTGGGCAATGCCGCCGTGAATCTGTCCATCGAGGAGCAGCGGGTTGAGTACGCGGCCAGCGTCATCGCACGCCACCTGACGGAGGTGCTTCACCTGACCGGTGCCGGTGTCGACTTCCACCACCGCAACGTGTGCCCCGAACGGGAACGTGGCCATCTCGGCGACGAACGTGGTGCTGATAGTCATCTCGCCACCTTCTTGCTTGGCAGCCACAGCGACGTCAGCCCAGCTCTTCGACATCGCCGGGGTGCCAGCCACGTGGAAGACACCCTTGTTGGTGTCGATCACAACGTCGGCTTCATCGGCTTCGAGCATCTTGGCCGCAGTCTTCTTGGCCTTCTCGACGAGCTCGACGGCTGCCTTGTTGACCGCCACGCCGCCCTGTTGCAGCGAGCGCGAACCCATCGTTCCGCCGCCGACAGGGGTCTTTTCGGTGTCGCCGAAGACGAGGGTGATTTGATCGATCGGAATACCGGTTTCGGCACTGGCGATCATCGACCAGGCGGTGTCATGACCCTGGCCTTGCGGCGTGGTGCCGGTGTACACGCTGGCAGTGCCATCGTCGTTGACCTCGATTTTGGCGTCTTCCTGCTTCGGGTCCACGCCGCCGGTGATCTCGACGTACACGCACACACCGATGCCGAGCTGCTTGACATCTCCCGAGTCGCGTCGCTCCTGCTGCTCCTGGCGGAGATTGGAGTAATCAGCGGCTTCGAGCGCTTTGTCCAGTGCGGTCTCGTAATCGCCGACGTCGTACGCCTGGGCCACGGCGGTGGTGTGGGGTTCCATGAACTTGGGGATCAAGTTCATCCGGCGGACATCGACCGGGTCCTTGCCTATCTCGGCAGCAAACAAATCCATCGCTCGCTCGATCGCCGCAGTGGCTTCGGGCCGGCCCGCACCGCGGTAGGCGGTGGTTGGCGTGGTGTTCGTGACGACCGAGGTCGTGCGAACTTCCATGTTCGGAATGTCGTAAACACCCGAGGCCATCGGACGGGTCATGAACGGCGCAAGGATGGTGCCCATCCCGACGAAAGCGCCAGAGTCCTGGAGAGCATGGAGCTGGTAGTGGGTGACCTTGCCCTCACGTGTGCCGCCCATCGTGACGTACTGCAACTGTGCGCGGCCGTGGCCGAGCATCATCATCGATTCGCTGCGGGTCTCGACCCAGCGCACCGGGCGCCCGATTTCTTTCGCAAGGGAGCCCATGAGGAGTTCCTCGGGGTAGGCGTCGATTTTGGCGCCGAAACCACCACCAACGTCAGGAGTAATCAAGTGAACGTTGGTGCCTTCGCCGCCGTTTGCTGCGATGAAGTGGGCCTTGTCGGCCTGTGCACCTTGCGTGGAGATCCACTGAACCATGGTGTCGCCGTCCCAGACAGCGGCCGAAGCGCGCACCTCAAGTGGGCAGGGTGCGACTCGCTGGTTGATGAACCGGCCGTTGATGACGACCTCGCAGTCGGCGAAGTATTCGTCGGTCGGTGTGTTTTCTGGGATGCCGAGCGCCGTGGTGTCGAACACCCCGTTCGAGCCGGCGGCTTCGTAGATCAGCGTGTCGGAGGCAAGTGCTTCTTCGATGTCCACCAGCGTCGGAAGGAACTCGTAGTCGGCGAACACCATTTCGGCGGCGTCGGTCGCTTGCTGGTACGTCTCCGCAACGACCACAGCGATCGGCTCTCCGACGTGGCGCACCTTGTCGCTGGCGAGCAGTGATCGCGCTGCGCCGGGGTTGAACGGTGATGCAATGGGCTCGAGTCCCAACGACTCGGCGGTGTGCACGGACAGTACGCCGGGCATCTCTCGGGCACTTTCGGTGTCGATCGACTCGATCGTTCCGTGGGCAACAGCCGAGCGGACAAAGACGGCGTGCGCTGCGCCCTCGAGGCGTGGGTCGGCGACGTCGTCGGCATACACCCCACCTGTGGTCAGAAATTTCGGATCTTCTTTGCGCTGAACCCGAGTTCCCAGAATGCTTGCACCAGCCACGTGTAACCCCTTGCGTCGTTACGAATCGAGCCGAATTGGCTCGCCAAAAAATAAACTAGTCGCCATGCCCCCAGTCACACCCACACGAGCGACTCACGTGTCGACGTGGGTCGGCGAAACACACGCTTGCAGCGTCTTTCGGGAGAGCAATATGGGAACATGACGGGGTGACCGACATCGGAGACTTTGTCGCGGCGCTCAAGGAACGTCGTTTTGCGGGAAAGATTGAAACCGACCGTTCGACAAAAATCGTGTACGGCACCGACAACTCGGTCTACCAACTCCGTCCGGTGGGCGCTGTCGTTCCCACCTCGATCGACGACTTGATGGAGATTGCTCAACTCAACCATTCGTTGGATCAGCCGTTCGATCTCGTCGCGCGAGGCGGCGGTACGGGGACAAACGGCCAGAGCCTTACCAATGGGTTGGTGATCGACACGCGGCGCTCGATGAACCGGATCATTTCGATCGACCCCGTTGCGTGCACTGCTGTGGTCCAACCTGGCGTTGTGCTCGGTCAGCTCAACGCAGCGTTGAAACCGTACGGGTTGTTCTTCGCTCCGCATGTGTCAACCGCGACCCGGGCGACGATCGGCGGCATGGTCGCGACCGATGCCGCAGGCAAAGGCTCGCTTGTCTACGGACGAACCAATCGCCACGTCGTGTCGATCGACGCTGTTCTCGGCGACGGCACCCGTTGGACCTTCGGAGCGTTGGACCCCGCACAGCTTGACGAACTCGCTCAACGGAACGATCGCATCGGTGAGCTGCATCGTCTCGTGCAACGAGCGACCGAAGGGCTGCGATCTGATGCGTTCCCGGACGTGCCGCGAGGTTTCTCCGGCTACAACCTGGCAGGCGCGGCCGCGGGCCTGGGCCTCGACATGACCAAGATCCTCACGGGGTCGGAGGGAACGCTTGCGCTGATCGGTGAGATCACGATCCGGCTCATGCCGCTCATCACGGATCCGCACCTCGCAGTGATCGCGTATCCGCGATTTGTCGACGCAATCCGTGACGCTCACCGGCTCAAGGTCACTAACCCGATCGCCATCGAATGCCTCGACGATCACACGATGTCCCTTGCGGACGTCTCGCCGGCCTTCCCGCAGCTGGCCAGGTTGTTGAGCGGTGCCGGTGGGCTCGCTGGCGGGTCGGTGTTGCTGATGGAGTTCGACGGAACGGACGGGATGGACCAACTTCGCGACATCGTGAACGACGTGGCCGGAGCGGCGGCGGTGGCGACCACGTCCGATCCTGACGACATCGCGGCAGTCTGGAAAGTGCGCGCCGATGCTGTGGGGCTTCTCGGTCAGGCGGTCGGGGGGCGGCGGTCGGTCGCCTTCGTCGAGGATTGCGCGGTTCCGCCGCATCGCCTTGAGGAGTTCGTCGTGGGCTACCGGGAGGTGCTCGATCACCATGGATTGAGCTACGGGATGTTTGGGCACGCGGACGTGGGGTGCGTGCACGTCCGACCTGCGCTCGACTTGTACGACGAAGGGCACGAGTCGCTGCTCCGCACGATCTCCGACGAGGTCGCCGCACTGGTGTCTCAATTCGGTGGCGTGCTCTGGGGGGAACACGGCCGTGGCTTCCGAGGCGAGTATCTCGATCTCGATGATGACACTGTGCGCCGAATGCGAGAAGTGAAGACCGCCTTCGACCCGCGCAACATTTTGAACCCGGGCAAGCTCTACTCGCCGCTCGTCGGCGCACCGCCGATCAAGAAGATCGATGAAGTGCCACTGCGCGTGCACAGTGATCGCACCGTTGCCGAGTCGGCCCGTGGTGACTTTCACTCAGCGTTTGGCTGTAATGGAAACGGCGTGTGTCATCACTGGGGCGAGGCCGAGGTGATGTGCCCTTCGTACAAGGTGACCCTCGACCCGCGTTTGTCGCCGAAGGGGCGGGCCGACCTGTTGCGCGCATGGTTGGCCGACCAAGGTGACGGCCGCTTGGTGACCGAGGTCGGCGAATCGTTGCGGCAGTGTCTGTCATGCGGCGCGTGCACCGGGCGCTGTCCGGTTCAGGTCGATATTCCCGAGCTCAAGTCTCGGTTCCTTGAACAGCATCCCGACGAGTCTCGCCGCCGACGACTTCGCGACACGTTGCTCTGTCGTTTTGAAGACATCCTGCCTTATGCCCAGCGCATGGCCTTTGTCGTCAACCCACTTCAACGGGCTGTGGCTCCGATTGCCGAGCGACTCCTCGGTGTGGTCGACCTGCCGGTTGTGCCGCGTACGTCGCTCCGGCGTCGAATGTCGGCGCTCGGCGTCGGCATGGTTGACGCGGCGTCTGGCATCGGTGATGCCAGCGTGGTGATTGCGCCGGACGCGTTTACGGCCTTCCTTGACCCCGACGTTCTCGTCGCGGCGATAGAGGTGCTGCGATCGGTTGGCGAGCGCCCTGCGGTCTCAACGTTTCTGGCATCCGGAAAGCTCGATCATGTGAAGGGCCGACGGTCGCGTTTCGCACGTGTGGTAGCTCGTCAACGTGAACACCTCGAGAAGCTGGCGACCTATGGCGTGCCCCTCGTGGTCATCGAGCCTGCGGTGTCGCTGCTCGGACCTCACGAGTACACAGCCATAGATCCAGGTTTTCCCTCAGAATTGGTGATGTCGTTGGCGAGCTTTCTGGAACCCCTGTTGGGCGAACTGCCCGCGCTGCCGAGCAGGGGAGTGGCGCAGCTGTTCGGGCATTGCACCGAGTTGAGTCTTGCGCCTGACCGGATGGCGGTGTATCGGACGATCCTGGAGGCGGCCGGCTACGTCGTCACGACCGAAGCGACTACGTGCTGCGGCATGGCGGGTGTTTTTGGGCACGAGGCTGAGAGCCAGGTGATGTCGACATCGTTGTTCGAATCTGGGTGGCGCCAAAAATTGGAGACCGAGGGCCCGATGGTTCGGTGCGCGAGCGGATATTCGTGTCGCAGCCAGGTTCGACGGTTTGATCACGAACTCGTTCACCCAATTCAAGTCCTCGCTGAAGCGCTCTCGACCTGATCAAGGTCGCCGACTGGGCAAACGTTGCTCGGATTCGGCGCGAGGCATCCTCGTGCTTCGGACGCAGGCTGACGGTGTTGGTCGCTTGACCGACGTTAGGAAGCCAGGCCGTAGGTATTGATCGAGCCGAGGAGCGCGTCGATGTCGGTGGTTTGCAGAGTGGTGCTCATGCAGATCATTCGGAACGTATTCATTCCATGGATTGGCTGAAACCCGATCATCCCCGTGCCCTCGGACTGCATCAGCGCTTTGATCCGTGGGGGGAGGTCATGCAACGTGGATCGAACCGATTCATCCAACTCCGGCGGATACGCCGAGGCGAGCGGACGAAGCTCGGGTGGCACCCACGAAAACACTACGTTGGTGAAGGTTCCCGTCGTCACGGCAACGAATGCACCGTTGCTCTCCGCGATGCGCTGGCGCGAATAATCGGCCAACATCACAGCGTGGTCGATCCGAGCCGCAAACCCGGCATCGCCGTGGGCCTTCCACGCCATCCACAGTTTCAAAACGTCGATCCGGCGGCCGCAATGGAACGTGCGATCACCTGAGTCGTAGTCGCCAAACTGCTTGTCGGGCTGGAACAGATAGTCAGCTCGAGTCGCAAAACACTCGGCGAGCTGTGCTGGTCGTTTCACCAGCAGGGCGGAGCACTGCTGGGTCATACCCATCATCTTGTGGAGGTTCCACACGAACGAATCCGAGCGTTCGATGCCGTCGAGTCGATACGCATGGGTGGGAGAGAACAGTGCCGACCCGCCGTAACATCCGTCGACATGAAGCCACAGATCGTTGGCATCGCAGACGTCGGCCACCGCGTTCAGATCATCGAATGCGGAAGTCACCGTCGTTCCCGCTGTAGCGATGGCGGCTAGGGGCACATCACCTTGCTGGCGGGCGGCGGCGACCGCTTCGGCGAGTGCAGCGGGCGAGATCCGACCTTCACGGTCAGCGTCAACTTTGGCCACCTGTTCGGTCCCGATCCCGAGCAACGCGGCAGATTTGGTGGCCGCATAATGCCCGGACGCCGACACGAAAATGATCAGCCGGTCTCCGTTTGTGCCGCGCTGGGCAATGTCGGGCTGATGGCGATGGCGGGCCAAATGGAGTGCAAAGAGCGTGCCAAGGCTGCCGCCTGCGCAGAATATGCCGGGCGGCAGTACAGGCATTGGGTCAACGTCGTCGGTGACATACCTAGCCAAACGCGCCAGCTTGTGGAGTACAGCACTTTCCATCAGCGTGAACACCGGGGCGATCTCGAAGGTCGCCCCCGATGTGTTTAATGCTGACCCAAGCCAGTCGCCAGCGACCGAGATTGGGTCGGGCCCTGCGAAGTTCTGATTCACGAAACGGGGATGGCTGGTGTGCATCGAGTGTTTCACGACGAGGTCGGCCGCTTTGAGGAGGAGATCGTCGGGTTCGGCGGGCGAGTGGTCGTTGAAGCTGAGCCCGACCGTTTCGCGAAAGGCGTCGGCCAGTTGCTCGGGTGACGCGAGATCGATCACCGGATCGTCACCACGCGGCGGCTCGGCGAGGTAGCGCATTGCTCGTTCGACGATTCCTGCAACCAGCTCGGTCGAATCTCTGATATCTGTCACGAATTCATTTCCTTTGTCGATTGCTTGTGTCCCATACCTCGGGCTGAGCGGCGCGACATGGACGCACCGTACCCAGGCACGCAACCGCACCGATGAGGCACCGATGACGGTCACCTACATCAAAGAATGAACCGTCCGCTTAACGAGATCAGCGTCGACGTACGTGCCCCGGCCGGCCGCGCCTGGCAAGAACGCACCGCCTCCTCGCCGCCATCCCGCATGAGTCGCGGCGTGCCATTCGATTCGGCAGTGTCGATAATTACGACAACAGTTAAAGATGAGACTATTTGTTGCCGTAAGTAATGTTATGGAAGGTGAGCAGGTGTTTCCCCGTTGCGCTCCGCTGAATGCGGAAGAAATTGTCGAGGTCGCTGTCGGTCTTCCCGATGCGGTGCTTTTCGTCAACTCCATCCTGCAGGTGCTGTGGGCGAACGAGAGCGCGGAACGCCTCTTCGGCATGGAGTTTGCTGATTCCGTCGGCCTCAGTGGACATGACTTCATCCACCCTGACGACCTTGAGTCTGCGGCCCTTGCGATCGCAAGTGTGCAGTCAAAAGATGTCGGAACGCCGCTGGAGGTCCGGGTCCTGGCCCACGACGGCTGGCGTCTGGTCGAGCTGATCGGAGCCCCGTCGGGGGCCAATATCGTGCTGAGCTTGCGCGATCTGACGGAACGGCGCCGGTGGGAGGTTGCGCACGACGATGGTGCCCGCTTCCGCTCGCTGATGCATAACGCGGCGATGCTGACGATGCTCGTTGACGCATCGGGCGTCGTCCAGAGCTCGTCGGCGGCAGTCGCACGGTTGCTCGGGCACGATCAGGCGTGGCTGGAGGGTCGAGCAATTGAGGATGTCGTCGAATCTTCAGACGTCGAGCGTTGGAGCGAAGCACTCGAAGAGGTTTGCGGCGATGGAGTGAAGACAGGATCGTCGGTCACGATCGACCTGGTGTTCGCCCGATATGACGGATCGACGGCGCCGTTTGCGATTACGATTAAGAATCTTCTCGATGACCCCACGGTCAGCGGGCTTGTGGTGTCTGGGCACGACATCTCTGATCGTTTAGCGGTCGAAAGTGCGTTGCGTGATTCCAACTCGGCGCTCGAAGCCACGCTTGAATCAACGGCTGACGGCATCCTTGTGGTGAACATGTCTGGCCGGATTATCAGTTTCAACCGTCGGCTCGCAGACCTGTGGAGGCTTCCAGACGACGTCCTCGCTGCACGTGACGTCGGGGCGGCGCTTGCCCATGTGTTGCCGCAGCTCAAGGATGGCGAAGCGATACGGGACAGGTTGTCCGAACTTCTCCTTGCCGACCCCGACGCCCAGACCGGCGACATTCTCGAGTTCCATGACGGACGGCTGTTCGAGCCGAACTCGTCGCCGCAGTACGTAGACGGTGAAGTGGTCGGACGTGTGTGGAGCTTCCGCGACGTGACTCTGGACCGGACGCTTCGCGCTGAGCTGACGCGTCAGGCGTTCCATGATGCGTTGACGGGGCTTGCGAATCAGTCACTCTTCCGTGACCGGGTTGAGCATGCATTGGCGCGGATCGAACGCACGGGTGGTTCGGTGGCGGTGCTGTTCATCGACCTCGATGATTTCAAGACGGTCAACGACAGTCTTGGACACCTGGTTGGTGACGAGTTGCTGGTAGCGATGAGCAGTCGACTCCTGATGTGTCTGCGCTCGAACGACACCGCTGCCCGGCTGGGCGGCGATGAGTTCGCGGTACTGATCGAGGACCTGGAGGATGAGATGCAGGCGACCAGCGTCGCTGAACGGATCGTCGCGGTGCTCGGTGAGCCGGTGATGCTCGATTCACGTCAGGTCGCAGTCAGCGCAAGTATCGGGATCGCATTTGGTCGACCGGAAATCGGTCTTGACGGGAGCGCGCTGCTGCGTAATGCAGATCTGGCGATGTATACCGCGAAGGGCCAGGGCAAAAGCTGCTATCGGGTATTTCGTGCCGACATGCACGACGCCGCTCTCGAACGGCTCGACTTAGAGGGCCATCTGCGCGGCGCCGCCGAGCGAGGTGAACTCGTTGTCAACTACCAGCCGATTTATCAGACGGGGCTATCGCGGGTGAGAGCGGTCGAGGCGCTTGTTCGTTGGCAGCATCCCGAGCGCGGTCTCCTCGACCCGGGCTCGTTTATCCCGCTCGCGGAGGCGAGTGGTTTGATCGATGAAATAGGAAATCATGTGTTGGAGGAGTCGCTGCGCCAGGTCCGACGGTGGGAGGACAGCCTTGGAGCGGAGACCCCAGCGGTGAACGTCAATCTCTCGCCGCATCAACTCCTCGATCGGCGACTACCCGAACGTGTTCAGGCTCATTTGGATCGGAGCGGAGTGCGCCCGGACCTTTTGATCCTTGAGATTACGGAGAACGCGCTCATGGCCGACCCGGAGACGGCAATGATCAACCTTCATAGCCTCCGCCAGATAGGCGTCCGCCTGGCTGTCGACGATTTTGGCACCGGATATTCCTCGCTGAGTTACCTGGAGCGATTCCCGATTGATTTTGTGAAGATCGATGGT
>JBLFZD010000046.1:0-15685 GCA_047610085.1 Ilumatobacter sp.
GTTATCGCGAGCTTGTTCGTAGATGCCGTCAACGAGCGGCACTTCGCGATCACTCGCGGCCTCGGCAATGTGTGCCCGCTCCAACCGATATTTGCCTAAGTGGAACTCGCCAATCGGGTTCCCCCCGACCTCCTTTTCCAGCTTCTTCTGCTTCGTTTCATCGTTCGCCGCGGTGGCGGCCTCGAACTGCTCCTTCGTGCCGGCCACGAACTCGAAGTCGGCTTCCATGAACCGGGCATACCGCTCGATCTTGACGTCGTGACTTTGGGTGTGCTGTAAGAACTGGCCGGCGTAGGTCGTATATGCAGAGATCACACCGACTGGATCGTCTTCCAATACCGCCTTGGTTGGGAGGTCGATGTCAGCGATCGACGGTGACGGGAACAGCAAGTCGTTCGCCCCAAGTTCCTCTGAATCCTGAAACTGTTGGTGCGGCCCTGGGACTGTTTCGCCGACCGGCGACATGCCGAGTTCCGGGTTGGACTCGTCTAATGGTGCCAACTCCGCCTTTTCGCCGTGCAACTTGTCGCGTTCCTCCGGAGCCAGTCCCGCACCAAAATCTTCGCCGAGTAGCTTCTGCGCTTTCTTATTAGGCCGGTCCATATCTTTTTCGATGTATCCCAGCGACTCGACGTCCCCCCCGCCTGCGCGACCGTGCACGTTTGCGGGTGCAGAAATCGTTGCGGGCGCCGGGGCTGGCGGGGCCGCATGCTTCCACGGCCACGACAATCGTTGGATTTGGTCGGTCGAGCGATGAACTGCGGCACCCTGCTGGATGGTATGAGTGAGCTCATGCGCCAGCAAACTCTGCCCGTCGGCGGTTGACGTGTCGGGCATGCCATCGCGGAAGAAGATGTCCCTGCCGGTCGTAAACGCTTTCGCCTGGATCCGGTTATTCAGCTCAGTGGATTGCGCCCCTTCGTGGATGCGGACACCACCAAAGTCGGCACCAAAGGCACCCTCCATCTGTGATTTAGCATGATCGGGAAGGGCTTTGCCACCAGATCGCGCTGATTGCACACGACGTTCGGTGTCACTGTCGACGTCGCCCCCGGCTGCGCCGATTCCAGCGGCGCGCTGGATCCGTTGGACGCGTGGTGCCGATGCTGCAACCTGGCCGACGGAGGAGTCCTGTCGCTGAACGGATGTGGAACGCAACGATCGCACCACGCGCTTTGCGACTGCATCGGCCTCGCGCTCATACGGGTCGTCGCTCGCCCCGACACTCAGCTTGGCCTGTGCGATACCTCGCCCTACCTGGAGCGGAGCTGCTGCGCGCTGGACCCGGCCCGGTGCCCCAGTGTTCCCGCCCGGTGGGGCAGGCGCCCTTGATGCGGCCGCGAGAGCGGCACTGAGTGAACGATTGTCGACCTTTGCCGCATCACCACCGTTCGCCGGTGCTCTGCGAATCTCGGGTGCAGCGTCGACGGGAGCGGCAATCCGCTCATTGTCGACCGCATCAGGCTGATGTTCCGCGGCGTTCATCCATTCGCTTGCAAAACTCTCCATCGACCTACAATATCGAGAAATCTCGTGGAAGTCAGATCAACAGCGTGGCTCGGGCCTCGTTCGGCAACCAAGCCGGCGAGGCGTTCGTCTGTATCGTGGTCGGATGATTCGTCACATCGATCTTAAGGCCGGCATCGGCGAAGGTTTCGGCGCGTGACAGATGGGTGACCACGAAGCCATGTTGTCGTCGGTGCTGGTCGAAGACGACCTTCCTGCGGCCATTGCGGCGTTCGCTCAAATTCCGGAGAAGACGCGCAGTGTGGTCGATCTCATCGAGTTCCAGAAGAGCATCGAGTACCGACCTGAGCCTCAGCGGTGAGCAGTGGACGTCGTGTCAACCCGATGTCAAACGGACTGCTTGTCACGTTCCGGATTCGACAACATCTAACGTCATCGTTTGACGAGGCAAGGTGAATTGAACAGCACTTGCGGGACTGCCCAGACCCTGTTGTCAGGCCCGCACTGCGCTCATAACCCGAAGGTCGTAGGTTCAAATCCTGCCCCCGCCAGCATTTATGAAGCCCTTGTAGATCGCAAGATCGGCCAGGGCTTTTGTGGTTCTCGGGGCGACTCTGAATGGTTCGTCACGGCGTTCCTGCTTGTGATGTTCGTCGTCGACCATGACCCGGCGCGGCACTGTCCGAATCGGGCATCACCACCTTCTACGGTCGCAGCGCCTGATCGTTGCGGTGGTCGCGTCGCTCGCGTATTTGTCTTTTTATCCGGTCCGGGGTCCGTCGACGGAGGGCAAGGTTCGCCCGTTGAACGATGTCCGCTGGCTTGTAGAGGAAGCCGATTCGTGGGTCGTTCACTCGGCCCATGAAGGCGAAACGCCGATCTATCTTGGTCGCCTGAGGTCGAGCGATTAATGCGCGGCGCCACATGCGTGACCGAACCCCGTACAGCCGGGCGTCGGCGCTGTGTGACGCATTGCCCTTCGCGTAGATTTCATCGAAGAGGTTGCTCGTCCGATCAACGGTCCCACCAAAATCCCAGCCGGGGTGGTCGTGAAGGATCTGGAATTCGTGGGCGAAGGTGAACGCCCCGCGGATCTTGGCCACGCTGACCAACTCGACGTCGGTGAACGCATGCCCGTACGGGTGTAACACGGCGCCTCGCGCGTCGAGCGAGCCGCCATGTTCATCGATGTAGCGACGGCGCACGACGTAGTGATCGGCGTGGTCGCCTTTCACGTTCTGTGGGTCGAATGCACCGACCACGCCAATCGATTCATTGGCGAGCGCCGTTCGCGCTGCCTCGAGACAGTGATCGCCGAAGCGGATGTCGTCCGCACCGATGAGCATGTAGGGCTCGGTCGTCACCCGATAGGCAGTGTTGACGCAAGATGCGTAGGTGCCCGGTCCTTCGTTGAAAATGACGGAGGCCCCAAGGCGATTTGCTGCGTCGATTGTCGGCTGATCCTCACGCTCGACGACAAAGAAGAGCGAGTAGGGCACCTGGGTGGACGCTGCCAGACTCGCAGCCAGACCCGTCAACTTTGCCGCCCGCCTGAACGTTGGAATGACAATCGCAAACTCCGGCGTCGCCGGTCCAGTTGATTGTTGTTTCGGTTGCACGAGTGGTCGATCTGATCAGGCGCGCCGGCGACCGTCAAGCACGCTGTTCAGCGAGTGGAGCCTCGTGGTGGGGTGAGTGTCGAGGTACCAATCGATGGTTTCGCCGAGGCCCTCTTTGAACTTGACCTCCGGCGTCCACCCGAGCAACTCACGACACAGTGAGTCGTCGCTCACCCGGTTGTATGGGCCAGTTGGTTTACTTGGATCGCACACGAACTCGACGTCCTTGCCCATGTAGCTGACGACCTGTTTCGCACACTCGAGAACGCTGGTCCGTTCAGTGGTTCCGATGTTGATCGCGGTGCCATCCTCGATGCGTTCCGCAGCGCGGATCGTCCCTTCGACAATGTCGGACACGTGCGTCCAATTACGGATCTGTTCGCCGGTGCCCCAAACCTCGAAGGGATTCTGCCCGATCGCCGCTCGGGCGATCATTGCCATGACGGCATGGCTCTCGGTGCAGCGCGGGCCATACGCCGTGAAGTACCGGAGCGAAGCGGTCTTCATCCGGTTCTCGGCGGAGTATGCGCGCAGCGTCATTTCGCCCATCAGCTTCGCCCAGCCGTAGAGATTGTCGGAGTCAAATGGCGGTCCGACGAGACCCTCGGTGAGATAGAGCAGCTCGCTCGGGTCGGTCTGGAGATGCTCGGGGTACACGCAGCCCGACGACGCAAAGACGACCTTGTCGACCCCGGCCCGGTCAGCGGCACGAAAGACATTGCCGTCGAGAATCATGTTCGTTGAGCAATCGACCTGGTGGAGGTCGATGTACCCACGTCCGCCATGATCGGCAGCCAAGTGAAACACGGTGTCGATGCTTTGAACCATGTCGTCGGCCACGGAAGGATCGAGAAGATCTGCTTCTTGGAACGTGACTGCGCCAGACGCCAGATGGTCACTCAGGTTCGTTCTCAGCCCACTGCTGAGGTTGTCGACAACTCGGACCGCAGCACCGCGCTGTACCAGCGAATCAACGAGGTGCGATCCGATGAACGACGCGCCTCCAGTCACGAGGACCGACTGTGTTGACCAATTCAAATCAATCATTTTCCTCCTGGTTTCGGCTACGGCCCCGCCGATCAGTTACACCTCAGTGCCGGCGGTCGCCCACTGGGTTGCGGCTCGTTGGAGAGGCCCTCCGAGGACGAGCGCTTTACGTGTAAGGATAACCGACGCTCGATGGGTGACGCCGTTCGTTCGGCCGGCGCCCAGGTCGATCAGCGTCGTTGGGCCGATCTCATGACCCTGATTTCATGGCATTCCCGAATCTTTTTGAGATGCTTGTTCCGGGTCATTACCGCTTCTCTTTGACTGTCTGTTCGATGATCTGAGGTGTAATTTCAACCACATTGGGCTCTGATAGGGACCGAAGTCAAGGTTGCACCGGCGGCGGCCGATGTATCTTCAGAAGGAACCCTGAGGATGAACGATGAATCCTGAGATGGATGCCGATGTGCTGCTCGACTCGACGCGTGGTTTGCTGATTGTTGTGCTCAAGGACGGAATGGTCGAGCAAGCCTGCGGAGGCTTTGGGGGATTTCTCGGTATGGACGTGTCGTCGCTTCCCGGGACAAACGTCTTCGATCACGTTCCGCCGGCTGAGGCCGAGGAACTGGCGCTGTACTTCATCGAAAACGCTGACGAGTCTGAAGAAACAATCGCGCTCCCTTTGCCGTTCCGCCTGTCGATCTTGGACCAGGACGGGTTCGCCCATCCCGTCGACGTCATCCCGACCAGGCAAAAGACCAGTCAGGATGGCTGGTCGTGGACCGTGCTGCTGGTACTTGTGGCGCTCTATGGGTCCATCACCCGATCGCTCGACTTGGAGATGGGCGGCGCATCGCGTGATGTTGTGCGAGCAATGCTGTGCGAGGAGCTCCGTGTTGACAACGCCAACTATACGAGCCGGTGGTTGCTGATCGATCTCGGCCTTGAGTCTGGCCTGATCGACGTTTCTGTCAGCATCGGTTCTGCGCTCCTGGACGGCGCTGATCCGCTCGATGCCGCCGATCATGCGATGCTGAGCGCCGAGGCGGCGGGCTGTCCGCGGCGGTCTGACCGCTCATTGCCTTGCCCTTCGGTGTCGGTTCTTTCGGGTCCCTGTCTTCCCGCCATGTTGTTGTTTGTGGCAACATGAAGATGTGAGATTGGTCTGCCTCGCGCCATGTTGAAATCGCTTGGCGCAACCATGGCCGTGGTGACACAGCGTTTGCGCCCGAGTGATCCGTCAAGCGAGTTGGGTCGTCACGACCGGACGCAACACGTGGCACTCCGAGCGGAGCGGCGACGACGGTTTCGGACGGTTGTTGCCTTGACCGTCAGTCTCGTCGTGCTGGTCGGCGTGTTCAGTTCAGTGTTTCACGAGTTGATGGATCGCGAGGGCCGCTCCTTCTCGTGGCCGACCAGCGTCTACTGGACGTTGACCACGATGACGACGCTTGGGTTCGGCGATATCACCTTCGAGTCAGATGCTGGGCGCATCTTTTCCGTCGTCGTGTTGCTTTCGGGGTCCGCGTTCTTGCTGGTGATGCTCCCGTTCGTGTTCATTCAGTTCGTGTTCATCCCATGGATGAACGATCGTGAGCGTCGGCGGGCGCCGCGGACGCTGCCGGCGTCAACCTCTGGCCACCTGATCCTCACCTCGCTTGGACCCGTCGAGGAGGACCTGATCGAGAAAGCCGACCAAGCCGAGGTGCCCTACGTCGTCATCGTCGAGGATGTCGACGACGCCGGTCGCTTGCACGACGAGGGTCGCACGGTGATGGTCGGCGCGCTCGACGATCCGCTCACCTATCACAACGCACGCGTCGCGCATGCGGCGATGGTGGTGGCCACTCAGAACGATCAGACCAATACCAACATCGCGTTCACGGTCCGAGAGATCGCGCCCAAGGTCGACATCGTCGCCAGCGCTAACTCGCCGGCTTCGATCGACATTTTGGAAATCGCCGGCGCCGATCACGTCGTGCAGCTTGGCGAGGTCCTCGGCGCGTCGATGGCGGCCCGCACGCTTGGGCTCGGTGGACAGAGCCATGTGATCGGGAGCTTCGCTGGCCTCCAGATTGCCGAAGCTGGGGCCATTGGCACCGATCTCGTCAACCGAACGCTGGCCGAGACCCGCCTGCGAGAGCGGTTTGGTGTCGGGATCATCGGCGTGTGGGATCGTGGCGAGTTCGAGGTCGCGCACGCCGACACCTGCCTTCGCGAATCATCGATGCTGCTTCTCGCGGGCTCCACCGAACAACTTGTGGCGTTTGATGATGCATACGCGACCGACTCGCCGACAGCAAAGAACGCGGTGATCATCGGTGGCGGCCGGGTCGGCCGGGCCGTGGGGTATGCGTTTGCCGCCGAGGGCATTGACTTTGCGATTGTCGAGCAGTTGCCCGAGCGCCGTCGCGAGGGCGTGCGGTACGTAATCGGCGACGCTGCCGACCGCCCAATCCTGGAAGAGGCCGGGATTGACGGCGCTGGTGCTGTGCTGATCACGACCCACGACGACAACGTCAACGTGTACCTGACCCGTTATTGCCGTGGTTTGCGGCCTGACGTCCGGATCGTGGCCCGATCGCGGTTGGACCGCAATGTGTCGACGCTTTACCGTGCCGGCGCGGATGCTGTGCTGTCCTATGCCGGCACGGGGTCGTCGGTGATCTGGAACCACTTCCGTGGAGACGAGACGTTGCTGGTCGCTCATGGGCTCAACATGTTCCGGACCCCCATCCCGCGCGAACTCGCTGGAACGACGTTGGCCGAGGCGCACGTTTACCGGCGCACGCAGTGCAACGTCGTGGCGGTTGAGTCCTGCGGCTTGATCAGGGGAAACCCCGACGCTCATGTTCCGCTGCCGTCCGAAGGGGACCTGGTCCTCGTTGGGACCGACGTGGCCGAGGCTCGGTTCTCCGAGGTGTTCCCTCATGCTCGACGCCGAGCGCTGTTCGATCGGGTCCGGCGCTGAAGCTGCGAGGAGCGTTGAGTCAGGCGTGAATTAAATAGCACTAAAGAACGATAAGATCATGTGAGTATCTTCCATTCGTACACGACGTACTTCTCCGAAGGAGTGACTGTGGACCTCTCACTGATCGAAGCGGAGCGCGAGCCTCTTGCTCGGAGAGCGAACGCTCCGCTCGATTCATCGCCGGTCGTCGTTGGTTCGGTCGTGGCCGCTGTTGGTGGTCTTTCATCGGGGACACACCGGACGCTCGGGGTTATCCAACACCTTGGCGACTCGGTCGCTACGAGTGACCGGGTGCGGGGAATTCTTGCCGGTGACGACATGGAATCGAACGCTGTCGGCGATGCGCAGCAAGCCGTGCGTGAGATGCTCGACGCTTCCGACACGCTCCTCGCCAAAGTGGACCTCGCCATTATCGTGGATGGCGACGCGTTCACGTTGACGGTCCGGGGCGCCGACGGAGGTATCGGCCGTGTGCAGTTGTGGCGAAACGTCGCCGTACGGGCCGATGTAGAGGCCCCCGTCTGATGAGCGCCGATGCGGATCTCATTATTGCTGGCGCAGGTTGCGCCGGGCTGAGCGCGTTGTGGCACGTGATGCAGCGACCCAACGAGCACCGCAAGGTGATTGTCATCGACCGCGATTTCGAGGTGGGTGACCAACGGACGTGGGGGTTCTGGGGGGCGCGGGATGCACCGTTCTCGCACCTCGCGGATCGGACCTGGGATCAGTTACGGGTCCGATTTCCGGGGTGGGAGACCGTTGGCAATCTTCGCGGGCCTCGTGGCGCTTCGCCGTCCGGCTGTCGTGTGTACAGCCGAGTCCGGCAGCGGGACTACGACGCGGCGATCCTCGGTGAGGCGTCCCGTCATCCCAATATCCGGTTCGTGGCGCAAGACATCGTTCGGATCAGAGATGACCGTGGCGGTGGCGTGGTCGAACTTCCCGAAGGTGAACTCCGGGCGCCGCTGGTGTTGCAGAGCACACAGTTGTCGCCATCAGACGATGCGACGCCGGCCCGGCATCCTCTGCGCCAACATTTTGGTGGCTGGGAGGTTCAGACTCAGCACCCGATTTTCGAACCCCACGTCGCAACATTGATGGACTTCGACACTGATCAGTTTGAGGCAACGGCGTTTTTCTATGTCCTTCCTGAGTCACGGAACCGAGCCCTCGTTGAGTTCACGATGTTCTCCCTCGATCCTCGCGATACATCGTTCTACGACGCTCAGCTCCGAGGACACCTCGAGCGGCTCGGGGCTGGCGACGTCTCAATCGAACGCACCGAGTACGGCGTCATACCGATGGATGATCGACGCCGTAGCCAGCAATGGGGCCAGCACGTCTGGAATGTCGGCACAGCCGGGGGGATGACAAAACCCACGAGCGGTTACACATTTCAACGCATTCACGCTCAGGCCCAGCACCTGATCAGCCACTGGGCCGACGGCACTACACCGACACTGGTCCGCCCACCTGCGGCGCGGTTCCGCTTTGCCGACCGGACGCTCCTGAATATCTTGCATCATCACCCTGAGCATGGCCGGACCATTTTCGAGCGGCTTTTCGGGTCGACGCCAATCGACGACGTACTGACTTTTCTCGATGAGAAGAGCAAGTTCGCTGACGACGCTCGAATGGTGGCAAGGCTGCCGTGGGCTCCGTTTCTTCGTGCTGCCGTCACCGAGGTTGGCGCCGATCTGTTGGCTGCTGTACCCGGGCGATCATGACCGCAACCCTTCAGCGACTCAACGTTGATCGGTCTCCGACGTCGCTGCGGGTGTTCCGGCTGGTGGTTGCGGTAACGGCAATGGTTGCGGTGGTCGCTGCGTTGGCCCCATCGAACGACACGGTGTCGATGGTGGTCGTCGTGGTGGTCATCGCCCTCTTCGGGATCCCACACGGAGCGGTGGATCACCTCGTTGCGGCAACGATCGAGCCAACCGGTTTGGAGAGACCGGAACGTCGCTGGGTCACCTCGGTCCAGCAGTGGAGATTCCATGTCTCGTACGTTGCGGCGATGCTTGCCTACGGCCTGGTCTGGCTCGCCACACCCGCCGTTGGGCTTGCTGCGTTCCTCGGCCTCTCGGTCCATCACTTCGGTCAAAGTGACCTCGCCTATCTTCGGCTCGAGCGTCTGTACCAAATTGTGATCCAACTGTCCCGTGGGCTCTTTCTGGTTGGGCTGCTACTCGTCGCCAACCTCGAAGTAGTTGCCCCAGTGATCGAACGGATGGGTGGATTTGACTCGGCCTCCTGGCCGTGGCTGACCAACCACACTACGGCCTGGTCAATTGCGTTGGTCGGCCAACATCTTGCGGTCGGTCTCGTGTCTGTTCGGTGTCTTCGCGACCACGCCACGATCACACGCGAGGTCATCACCGTCGTCACCCTGACAGCGTTGTTCATCGCAGCCGACCCGCTGATCGGATTTGCCGTGTACTTCGGCTTGTGGCACTCCCTCAACCACCTCAACGTGCTTGCTGAGGTTCTCCGAGATCACGAGGCTCCGACAGCGTTGGCGCCGGTTGAACTCGCCCGACTCGTCGCCCCTCGCAGTTCGGTATCGATTGCCGCCCTCGGCGTGCTGGTCATCGGCGCTCAGGCGCTCGGTCGGACGGAGTTGATCGTGCCGGTGGCTTTGGTCTTCGTCAGCATGCTGACCCTGCCGCACATGGTTGTCGTCGAACGACTTTGGCGGGCGGACCGTTAGGTCAGACGACGTTGGCGACGTCCAACTCCATCAGAAGTCAGAGCTGGCGGCTGCATGTTGAACATCATTGACGAGGTCGCCGAGCGTTTTTCCCGCAGCGCCGACGAGCGTCGGTATCCCACTTGAGCGGAGCTGCTGTGCGACCTGCTCGGCTCGGTCGGCAGAATCTGAACTGGTCACCGAGATGACGGCCACATCAACGTCTGGGTGAGCGGCACAGAAGCTGATGATTTCGTCGCCAGGTATGTCTGCGCCCAGGTGGTGAACGTGCCAATTGGCCTCACGAAGAGCGACCGTGGCCATCGTTGTCGGCAACGAATGCAGATCGCCGGAGACGGCAGCCACCATGACGACGCCTCGGCGCCGGCCTCGCGGGTTTGGGAGGAGATCGCCCAGTGCACGTTCGATAATTGCCGATGCTCGATGCTCGACCCAGATGGTCAGGTTGCCGTCGTGCCACTCCTGGCCGATCCAACGCAGCGGCGGCACAATGACCTGTTCAACGAGTTCGACGATGGTCGTACCTTCGTCTACGAGCCGTCGGGTGATCTTTCGGACCTCCGTTTCCTCGCCGGCCAGTAGAGCCTCATGCATGCGCTCAGACTGTCGCTTGAGCCGGTCGGGGCCTGGTGTTGTTCGGGGTTTTGGCAGCTGACGGGTTGCGTAGACCTCGGCGATGTCGCGTGACGAAATCAGGTATTTCCCACCCGTGAGCTGGGCTGGAAGCCGACCGTTGCGAACCCAACGGTATGCCGTTTGATAGTGAACACCGAGAGCGTCCGCCGCTGATTGCAGCTCCATCATGGTGTCCGGATTCTCATTCACGCACAGATGTTACGCAGCCGAAATTTAATCTGCACTAACCATTCATAAAACATGCTAAATCATGCTAAAGTGAAAAATGTTCGCAACGGTGCGAACAATTCACAATAAGGAGAAGTTTGATGGATCTCACGTTGTCCGAAGCGCAATACAACCTCGTTTACAACTCATTTTCATTTGTCATCGCGAGTATGGGAGCAGCGCTGCTGTTCTTCTTATTCGCCCGAAGTCGGGTTGCCCCTCGCCACCGCATGGCGGTCACCCTTTCGACGCTTGTGGTCGGCATCGCCTTGTACCACTACGTCCGGATCTTCGGATCATGGTCCGAAGCGTTTAGTTTCGTGGGTGGCGAATACGTCCAAGACGGTGAACCCTTCAATGAGGGCTATCGCTATGTCGACTGGTTCCTGACCGTCCCGTTGCTGCTTGCTGAGCTCGTGGTGGTGTTGAAACTGACGAAGGGCAAGACCCGTAGCCTGATCATCCGACTCACCATTGCGGCTATCGCAATGATCGCACTCGGCTACCCCGGCGAAATTGCTGCTGCGGATTCTTCGGCTCGCACCGTGTGGGGCGTGCTCTCGACCATTCCGTTTATCTACATCCTGTGGGTGCTCTTCGTCGAGCTCGGTAAGTCGCTTGACCGCCAGAGTGGCAGCGTCAAGAAGCTCGTCGACGGTCTTCGCTACATCATCCTCGCCACGTGGGGCATCTACCCGATTGCCTACATGCTGCCATCGCTGATCGACGACGAGGCCACCGCCGAAGTCGCTCGTCAAGTGATGTACTCGCTCGGCGATGTGCTCGCCAAGCCACTCTTCGGGCTGCTGGTGCTGGGTATTGCCCTCGCCAAGTCCCGTGAGGACGGTTACGTCGAGCCTGGCGGCCGTGCTGAGGACGAAATCTCTCCCACGGCAGAAGAACTGCTCGAAGCCTGATTCCTGAATTCCTTTCAGGAGGCATGAACCACTGAAGCCCATGCAGGTGGGCCCGGCACCGAATCCTTGGTGCCGGGCCCTTCTGACGAAAGGATGTTTTGATGACAATTTCACCTATCCAGCGGCTCGATATCGCGGCCGAACTTGCCGAACTGGTCGGTGCGAACGTCGACTGGAAACTCGATGCAGCCTGTCGAGGCCAGCTTGAACTGTTCTTCGCTCGCAAAGCCGAGCGTCCGCAAGCCCGGGTTCGCCGAGAAGCGAAAGCCAAACGGCTTTGCGAGGTGTGCCCCGTCACAACAGAATGTCGCTCATCCGCTCGGAGTAATCGAGAGTACGGATATTGGGCGGGAGAATCTGAAGAAGATCGTCACCTGCTCGGCTTCCGAGTCACTGCACCCATTGGAATACGTGCCCGTGTTGCTGACAAGGAGTTGCAGCAAAACCGGAGCGCCTGACCAGTGACCCCGTGTGGGGACACGTCGAGGAGCATCATCGTTCGTCAAGCTCCTGAATTCCTCAAGAAGTGGCCTCGTCGTGCCGATCCATCGTTGTGATATCAAACACTTGGCGTTGGTACGTCGCAGCCGTCGTGGCTCTCGGGCAGTTCTATTTCGTATCCGCGACGGGTGCGGTTCCTAACGGTTCCGTCTACTCAGCCCTCGGCATCTCGGCGATGGTTGCCATGATTGCCGGAATGTTGATTCACCGGCCGCGACACGTAATCGCCTGGGCGTTCGCAGTCGTTGGCCTTGGTCTGTTTCTGGCTGGCGACTACGTGTACGCCGACCTTGTGGCGACGCAGGCATTTGTAGCGTTTCCCTCAATTGCTGACTGGATCTATCTTGCGATGTACCCGGTTTTCGCGGTTGCGATCGTTCTGCTCGGTCGGACCCTTGCTCCTCATCGAACATGGTCAGCGGTGGCGTTCGGCCTCCTTACCACCCTTGCGACTGTCGGCGTCTTGCAATTTATTTACATGGGTGACCTCATCGCTGAGCCATTCTTCGACACCAAGATGCGGATGGTTGCAGTGGCGTACCCCCTCCTTGATGCGGTGATGTTTGGATTCGCTGCCTGGCTCGGCGTGATCTCGCGTCGAGGCTCGGTGAGCCTGACGCTGATGGCCCTGGCCCTCGTATCACTGGTTGTTGGCAATGCGATCTACAACGTTCAGTTGATCGCTGGCTCGTTCGATCCGGGCGGGCCCGCCGACCTCTTCTGGATCGGCTTTGCCGCACTGCTGGGGGTCGCTTGCCTCCATCCGTCGATGACGTCGACAGATCGACTGACGACTACGTCGGCAGCAGTCGTTGAGTCCGCTCGCCACAGCGTCAAGCCATCGGAGAGTGCACTCGCAGCAGTCGAACGACGGACGCTGCTCGACATGTCGGCGGTGCTTGAGGCGACTCGCTCGTCGAGTGGGTCGACCACCCGAGTGTGACCGAGTCAGCCCCGGGTCCCTGCCGAGGTTCACATTGATGAAGAAATTGACTGTTCGGCAGCCGTCAGCGGATCGTGGCGCAAAGGTGAACTGCCTGATTCCGCCAGGGCAAATCGACCAACCCACTGACGTTCCGAAACGACCAACGGATTGGTGAGCGCCGACGACCCAACCGGAGGAGCAGCGAGGCGTGGTGGAGGAAGTTTCGAGGCGGGTGTCGGCGACAGAGATTGCTTGATCCGTGAAATTATTGCCTCGATGACACCAGGGTCGCTTGCGAGGTCGTGGTGTGTGAGACCTGAGACGACCTCAACCTGAATCCGGCTCTTGGGCTGTTCGATGTGTGGTGACGTCATGAGGGATTCGTGGAGCCCGAGGATGGGTTCAGGGTCGCGAGCGACGCTCCGACGCAGTACCAGATTCCTTCGGGTCGATAGCGATTCGGGTTGAACCCGATTTCATGGCCCGCCGGCTTTAGGGCGTGTTATCCGGCGCCCTGCACCAGCACCGGGCAGACCGCGTATCGGACCACGCGATCTGACGTGGAGCCGACCATGGCACGCAGAAAGCCACTTCGGCCGCTGGTGATACTCACAGCCCATAACGACCACATCAGCAGGCAGCTCGGCAGCGACGTCGCAAATCGTCTGGCCTGCCTCGCCTGACCTCGCAATGAGTTCAACACCCTCGAGTTCGAGCACCGCAACGGTGCGGTCGAGAATGGTCTTCGCGGCCCAGTCACCCGATGTCTCGATCTGTTCCTCTCCGTCCGATGACCCCTGGGTGATGGTAAACCCGGTGTCGATCTGGTGATCTGGATCGACGAGTGACTCGAGGGTGAGAAGTGCGACCCGGTCTGCGGGTGCCAGCACGGGAAGCCCGGAGCGCAACGCAGCGGTGGCGATTTCTGAGCCGTCTGTACAGAGCAACACGATGATTCCCATATCGCCAGCGTTGCAGCCGGCAGCAACGCCGGATCAACGATGCGTGAGTTCGGCCGCCAGGGCGGCTTCGCTGATTGGCGCGTAGCTGCGTGCATCGACGCCGACGTTGACCATGCGGTCCTCCTTCGCCCACTGGTCGTGCACGTGGCCGTGAACGAGCCACGCACCGTCATCAACAGGGCGATGTTCCACGAAGCGGTCGTCGTCGTGGCTGTCGCCTCGGTACGGGAAGTGGCAGAGCACGGCGTCGACGTCGCCGATTCTCAACGTTGTCGTTCCCTGCACGATCTCGGCGAACCCAGCCTCCAGGTACCGGTCGACCCATGGTTCGCAGCGTTCGCCGTGACCGAACCAGCAGCGATCGTGATTGCCTGCGACGAGGATCTTGCGGCCACTCAGTTGGGTGGTCAACGCGAGCGTTTCGGTGATCTTGCCGAGCGCGAAATCGCCGAGCACCCAGACTGTGTCGGCCGCCCCGACGACCGCATTCCAGTTGTCGATCAGCCGACGGTTCATATGATCGACGTCAGCGAACGGGCGGCTGCAGTATTCGATGATGTTGTGATGGCCGAAGTGTAGATCGGCCGTGAACCACGTCGTCATGACCTGCTCAGGGTGCCAGGTCCTGGCCGGAATCGTCGGTCACACGACATCACGCAATGTGGGTGATTCGTTTTACTGCGAAGATGAGGTCGATTCTTCCGCTGCCGTGGTCGACCAGCGTTGCATCAACCGTCTCAGCGAGTGAGACGAACGCTTTACTTCGACGACTACTTCGAAAGATGACGCGTTCGCAGCCCTGAGAAGCTGCACGGCTGAGTGTGGCCTGCAACAGTTGACGGCCGACGCCCTGTCCGCGTGACGGCTGGACGACGGCCATGACCGCGTCTCCGTCGCGGTCGACCCTCGACATCGCAATCAGCCGACCGTTGACCATCACGCCAAGACGCAGCCCGCCGGGCGTGTTGAGCCGCGAGAGCGACGAGGCCGGCAATTTTGGTGCGGCGTTCCCGAAGTAGCGCTGCTCTGCACGTATCTCTGTCGAAAAGAGGGCGACAGCGTCATCCAAGCTCGGATGAGCGAGTGCAACAACGAAGCGTTCGGTCGTCGAGGGTTCCAACGTCTGGTCGAATGGCATGTCAATGATCGTCGCATCATGAGGTCACCAGGATGTTTCGGCTTGGTGAGCGTTCATGGAACGGGAGTTCCCATTCCATTGCAATGGCGGGAAAATGTGTCCGCAATGTTCGTCGTCGCGTCGTCACTTGATGAAGAGCATCTCTCGGTATTTGGGGAGCGGCCAGTACTCGTCGGCCACTTCGGCTTCGAGTGCGTCGGCGTGGGTGCGGACCGTGCCCATCAGACCAAGAATCGTGCCGGCGCAGTACTGCATGTGCGCCTCGGTGTCAGCGAAGTCGTGCAGCTTCATCGCCGTTTCGAGTGCCTCGACTGCGGCGATCAGTGAGTTCGCCTCACCGGCAATGACCTTCACCGGGGAAGAGTTGAACTCGACGCCGATTGCTGCAGCACCACTGATGCTGGTCGCCAGATCGGAGACGTAGGCCATGGCAGCGGGGTACAGCACGGTCTTGGCGAGTTCGGCGGTGGTTTTTGCTTCGACGCCGATCGACAAGATGTACTGCTCGGCGTACACCTCGTAGCGGCTCTCGAGTTCGGTGGGGGAGAGCACACCGGTCCGTTCGAACAAGCCGATGACCGCCTCGTCGAGGAACGCCGGCAGCGCATCGGCAGTGTTGGGAATGTTGCGCAGGCCGCGCACCTC
>JBLFZD010000047.1:0-15457 GCA_047610085.1 Ilumatobacter sp.
GAAGTAGCCCTCTGGGTCTCCCAGGTACGCGCCGTCCAGCCACGCATCGCCTTGGTAGAAGAGCCCGTCGAAGGTAATCCAACGCCGTTTTCCGTCGGCTGGAGGTTCCGATGTAAAGCGGTGGCGATACATGATCGGCCCGTCGCTTTCTTCGAAGGCTGGGGTTTCTTGCCAATGACCCGGAACCTGAATTGGCTCCCAGTCACTGTCGTCGCTGTCGAGGCCGATCCCGAACCGGCGGATGTCGTCGTTCGCTTCACGCGCGACCCAACGGCCATCCATCTGCATCTCAGTGATCGTAACGACGTGCCACGCGGTGCCGAGCACTCTCGTTGCGCCCGGATTCGAGGCTGCTCCGATGGGATCGCTGTGAAGGGGTGAACTATGTTCGCCACATGGCAGACGAGAACTCCGGCCGGCCCACAACTCTGCGCGAACTTCGAGCATCAGGATGGGTCTCGCGACCCATCAAGCACGAGATTCGCGAGCATGCGATCGCCAAGATCGCTGCTGGCGAGCCGCTGTTCGCTGGCGTATCGGGATACGAACACACGGTGATGCCCCAGCTCGAGAACGCGCTGCTGGCTGGCCACGATGTGATCTTCCTAGGCGAACGCGGTCAGGCCAAGACCCGCATGATTCGCTCATTGACCGGGCTTCTCGATGAGTGGATGCCGATTATTGCGGGCAGCGAAATCAATGATGACCCGTTCAGCCCTGTCTCTAAGTACGCCGTCGACCTGCTGGCCGAGCATGGCGAGTCCACGGCGATCGACTGGGTCCACCGCGATCGTCGCTACGGCGAGAAGCTCGCGACCCCGGATACGTCGATTGCTGACCTCATTGGCGAAGTCGACCCGATCAAGGTCGCTGAAGGCCGTTACCTGTCCGACGAGTTGACGTTGCACTACGGCTTGGTACCACGCACCAACCGCGGCATCTTTGCCATCAACGAACTTCCCGACCTTGCCGAGCGCATCCAGGTGGGCCTCCTCAACGTCCTCGAAGAGCGTGACGTGCAGATCCGCGGCTACAAGATCCGCCTGCCGATCGACACGATCCTCATGGCGTCGGCCAACCCCGAGGACTACACCAATCGTGGTCGGATGATCACACCGCTCAAGGACCGCTTTGGTTCCCAGATCCGTACGCACTATCCGCTTGAGGTCGCAACCGAAGTCACGATCATGAAGCAGGAGGCGGTGCCGCTCAACATCACGACGCCTGATGGCGACATCACCGTCACGGTGCCGGAGTACCTCGGCGATGTCGTGGCGACATTTACCCACCTTGCGCGTGCCAGCAATCAGGTGAACCAGCGCAGCGGCGTATCGGTACGGCTCAGTGTGAGCAACTACGAGGCACTTTCGGCGAACGCGTTGCGTCGTGGGCTCAAATCCGGTGAGCGCCACGTCGTTGCCCGAGTTGACGACCTGAGTGCGTTGCCAGCCTCGTCGCAAGGCAAGATTGAGATCGAGTCACTCGAGGAGGGGCGCGACGGAATCATCCTCGACACGCTGATCAAGGGTGCGGTGCTCACCGTGTTTAAGGATGCGGTCGACCCGGCTCAGACCCGAGCGGTTGTCGACGCATTCGAAGAGGGCGCCGTGGCCCACACCGGCGAAGACATCACCAGCGACGAACTCGCTGGTCTGGTTGCCCAAGTCGATGCGCTGCGCGAACCGGTGCTTGCGCTGACCGGTGGCGATGAGTCACCCGCGGCGCTGGCGTCTGCCGTCGAATTCGTGCTTGAGGGGCTCCACCTGAGTAAGCGCCTCAATAAAGACTCGTCGGGCTTGTCGGCGACGTACCGTGGACGCGTCTGATGCTGCTCGATTCGCTGAATCTTTCTGCCGAAGAATTTGCTGCGGGAACTGGTTGGCACATCAAGCCTGAAGGTGCGTGCAAGGGGGAGGTGTGTGTGCCGCTCGGTCCTGACGGCTTTGATCTCTCCAACGCGGCTGCACGTCTCGGCATGGCGCTCGTGCGTGATGACCGAAATGACCGGTGGGCGCTTGGCCCGGAGTCGATCAATGCCCGTGCGCTCACCTCCGCTGAGGCGCCCGAGCTGGTGCTCGATGACATCGACGGCACAGAGTTCCGGCTTTCCTCGCTGCTCGGCCAGAAGGTCGTGATCGTGTCGTGGGCGCCCTATTGAGGCTGCTCCTTTGACCTGCCCGGGTGGCAGGCGCTTCGCGAAGAACTTCACGGTAACGGACTCGAAATCGTCACCGTTTCCCTCGAACTGAGCGGCCCAGAAGCCTCGCGAGAACTGATCGATGCGGCATCACCGCAACATCCGTCGCTCCTTGATCCAACCCACAAGATGGACGCGCTTTTCGGAGTCGTCAATATTCCGAACGTTGTGTGGATCGATGAGAACGGCCTGATCGTGCGGCCAGCCGAACCCGGCTGGCCATCGGCCGGGATGGCCATGCCGAGCGATATGGCCGACTCGATGCCGGCGACGACCTCGGCGCCGAACGCTCCCGTCGCTCCCGATGGTGGGCCCGGCCTGTGGGACGTGCTCCGGTCGGGTCAGGAACGCGCTGGGTACTCCGACGCGATCCGCGACTGGGTCGCTCAGGGTGCTGACAGCGAGTTCGTGATGTCACCCGATCAGGTCGTGGCGGCATCGCAACCGCGATCGTCGGCGATGTCGGAGGGCGCTGCTCACTTCGAGGTGGCTATCGATCTGTGGGCCGCTGGTGATCGTGAGGGGGCGATCGAACACTTCCGTGAGTGCCATCGACTGCAGCCGGACAACTGGACCTACAAGCGCCAGGCGTGGTCGCTGATCGGTCGCGAGCGCGTTGGTGGCAAGTACGGGCAGTTCGTCCAGATGCCGGTCGAGGGCGAAGAGGCCGACTGGCCATTCGACTCCGACTTCACGTCCGACGTACTCACCACCGACCTCGGCGGTTACCACCCCAAGACTCTGTGACGCTTGGTGCCGGAGCGGACGGGGTCAGGCACCCTCCGCACCACCTCAAGACTCTGTGACGCTTGGTGTCGGAGCGGACGGGGTCAGGCACCCTCCGCACCACCTCAAGACTCTGTATCGCTTGGTGCCGAAGCGGATTACCTCATCTGCGCCGTACTTGATCAGATGAAGGGTGTGCGGGTCCAGAGATCGCCGGTGTCAGCGTCCACTGCTTGCGGAACGCCGTGGAGTTCGACGACTTCGATCGGGCCAGGGAATCCGCGCAGTTCGACTTCGCCGAACGGTTCGGCGGTGACGCCTTCGGGAAGCCGCTCGACCTGCATTGCGGGAATGAGAACTTCGACTTTCTTAGCGTGATCGCACAGACGGGCGGCCATGTTGACCGCTGAGCCGATGTAATCGTCGCCTTCGAAGAGGAGCGCGTGCCCCGTTGCGAGACCAGCTCGTACCGTGAGCGGGTTGCAGACGTTAGTGGCACGTTGCTCAAGATCTTGGACGAACGCAATGGCGTCACGCTGCTGAACGGCGACACACATGCAGCCGTCACCAAGCCATTTGGCGATACGAACGCCACGCTCTGAAGCTACGGACCTGACGATGGTGCGAAAGGCGCTCAGAATGCGCCCGGCCGCATCATCACCAAAAGCCGCCGTGTAGTTCGTGAACCCCGAGAGGTCAACGAACACGAAGGTCCGTGGAACGCGCATGTCTTCAATGATATTGGGTCAGCGACCTCGATACCTTGTCGTTTGCAAAGTATTTCAAGCACCGATAGTGCCAAATGGCTGAGCAGCTCCGATCAGGCAGAGCGGCGCCCGGCTCGGGCTTGTTGGCGTTTTCCGTCGAGAAAGTCGACCAAGACGTAGTCGCCGAGGTTCTCAGGCGTGGTGAAGAAGGCTCGACCCTGGTTGATCTGTGTCATTCGTTCGATGAATGCACGCAGGGAACCGTCGGCGCCGAGCCCAAACGTGTTGATTCGGATATTGCTTTTGGTGCAGCGGACGACTTCGCGCAACGTCGCCTCGACGGTTTCGCGGGCCGGCGGGTAGTTGAAGAATGGGTGGCCGTCGGGAGTGATGTGCGCGGTCGGCTCTCCGTCGGTGATCATAATGATCTGTTTGTTTCCTGATTCGCGAGCAAGGAGTTGCCGGGCGAGTGTGAACCCGTGGTGCATGTTCGTGCCGTAGACGAAATCCCACGACACCTCGGGGAGTTGCTGGGCAGTAAGAATCCGTGCGGTCTCCGAGAAACCGACGATGCCGAGCGAGTCACGCGGGAACTGCGTCGAGATGAGGTGATGGAGCGCCATGGCGACCTTCTTGGCGGGAAGGAAGTTGTCACGCATTGGCATCGAGAGCGATAGGTCGAGCATCAGCACCGTGGCCGATCGCGTGAGGTGCTCGGTGCGTTCGATTTCGAAGTCATCGGGGGAGAGCTGGACTGGCGTCCCACCCCCGGAACGGCGCAGCGCGTTGCGAATCGTTCGATTCAGGTCGAGCGCAAACGGATCGCCGTACTCGTATTGCTTAGTGTCATACGTCCGCTCATGGCCCATTCCGTGCTGGCTCAGTTCGTGCTGGCCAGCCATGTCCTTCGACATTTTCGAGAAGAGTTCCTTCAGTGCGTTCGACCCGATCTTGCGGAGCCCCTTCGGCGTGAGTTCGAGTCTTCCTTCTTTGTTCTCTACAAGGCCGGCCTGCTCGAGCTGCTTCGTGAGTTCAGCGAGGCGTTCGAGCGATTTGGCCGCATCGTCGCCCATCAGGTTGCGGACCTTGTCCATGTCGGCCTCAGCGAGCGCACTCGGCGACGACGCGTTACGGAGTAAGTTCTCGAGCTGGTCGATGTCACCCAGTTCCTGCATGGCCTTCATCGCCTGCGAAAATCCCATTGGGTCTTGGCCGTCGAAGTCGTAGCTGCGTTCCCACTGCATCTCCGGGAACATCTGCTGCAGGTTCGAGCTGAGTTGCCCCATCTGCCACTGCATGTCCATGTCGTCCATGAGTTGATCGTTGAGCTCTTGCATTTGCGCCCGCTGCTCTGGCGTCATGGAATTCATCATCGCCTGCATCGCGGCCATGCGCTGGGCCATCTGCTCGAGCAGTTGTTCAACGTTTTTGGGGTTTTCAGGGAAGAAGTCGCCGAACTCCTCCATGAAGGCAGAGAAGTCGTCGGTGGTGTCGTCGCCGCGCTGATGCTTCTCAAGCATCTCGTTGAGGGCAGCCATCATGTCTTTCATCCGCGCCATGTCGTCGGCACTCATGTCGTTCATTGCGCCTGACATCTGGTCGACCATCTGCTGCATCAGTTGCTCTTTGAGCTGTTCCATCAGCTGCTCAAATCGCTGCTTGGCTTCCTTGGACTCGAAGTTGTACGAGTCGAGTTCGCGAACCTTGCCGGCGAGGTCGTCAGGCATGAGGTCGAGGCGCATATTGCGCTCTTGCGCCGCAGCTTGTGCATTGTCGGCCCGACGCTCGTCGCCGGCATTTAAGGCGTCGCGCAGCGAGTTCTCGATGGCGTGGCGTTCTTCGTCCAGGATGTCGTTGAGCTGGTCGTTTATCTCGTCGTATACGCCGCCGAGGTCGCTGTTGGCAAGCCGGTCGTCACGCTCCTGGCGCAGTTGCTCGAGGAGCTCGCGCAGGCCTTGTAAATGGTTGCCGTCAGGGTCGGTCATGCCTTCTTGCATCATGCGTCGCAGCGCGGCGTTGACGTCGCCGTGATACAGGAGTTCGTCAGTGAGCTCGTCGAAGGCTGCGTCGGCGTCGAATTCGAAGCCCGTCTGCGTGCCATCCCAAGCGGAGTACGTGAACCGAGCGCTCATGGATCAACCGTACCCCGAGCCCTCCAGTGGTGTCCCACCGGCCTCGGGGCTGGTTGGTCTGGAGGTAGAGAACCACGAGAGGGTGGATCGTACGTAATCGCGTACTTACGCTTAACGGGGTCGAGTTGAACATTCTGGAAATCGTCTGAAGTCGCGCTCTTGGCGCGATTGGTAGCGCTGTCCGCGCGATTACTTTGACCGCGCCCTTGCGGTCGTCCGCACTTGTCTGTCAGAATGACATCAATGTAGTTACAACGTTGTGTTCGTCACGTCAAGCATCCTCGATGATGAGGGGTTTCATTGAGGCCTGGCGTGGTCAGTCACAGACATACGAATCGTCTTTCACATTCGCATCGCCATTGGACCCGGCACCTGACAGGAGGTACACCACATGCAGTTCATCACCACATCAAGCATCACGATCAGCGCAACTCCCGTCGAGCCTGAGGCTGACTGGCACGACCGCGCCAACTGCCTCGGCGTTGACCCGGATTTATTCTTCCCAGAGCGAGGGGCGTCCACTCGTGAGGCAAAAGAGGTATGTCGAGGCTGTGAAGTTCGTCACGACTGCCTCGAGTTCGCTCTGCAGAACGGTGAAAAATTTGGTATTTGGGGCGGGCTTTCTGAGCGGGAACGCCGCCGCATCCGTCGCCAGCGAGCCCAAGTCGCTCGGAGCACGATCGGTGCCTAAGCACGCCGCGGTCATCGGTGCGCTACCCTTATTTCATGCTCGCATTTCTTGGTGGCAATGAAGTTTTAGTCGTTCTCGTGGTCGTGCTGTTGTTGTTCGGCAGCTCGCAGGTTCCGAAGCTTGCGAAGAACCTGGGGAAGGCCCAAAAAGAGTTCAAGGACGGACTTGATGAAGCGAAGTCCTCAGACGACGAGCAGTCGTCAACCGAATCCTGATTCGATCTGGCCGTATTTTGCGGCTGTCAATATCTGAACACGGTTGTGCCCTCATCGTCGAGCGATGAGGGCGTTGTCATCTCTTAGGTGGCGTCGGGGGACAACGATCTGCAACAAGCAGGTCGGAGTCGATTCGCTGCGGCCGAACTGTGTACGGTCACACTATGACCCCCGGCACACCTGAGTGGTACGCACAATCCGTCGAAGCCGCAATTGAACCGGGCTGCGATGTGGTTGACCCGCACCACCATTTGTGGCCCCCCGGTGGTCCGATGCCCTACGGCGTTGACGATTTGGTTGCCGATACGAGTTTGGGGCCGGCGATCTCCCAGAGCATCTTTATCGAGTGCTCGGCCGGTTATCGAACCGATGGACCCGAGCATCTTTGGCCGGTGGGCGAGACCGAATTTGTTGCTGCGTCAGCCGATGACCTGGCCGAGCGGCACCCGGGCGCTGCACAAATTACCGGCATCGTTGCCAAAGCCGACCTCACTCACCCGCGGCTTGACGAGATCCTCGACGCGCACGAGGCGGCAGCTGGTGGGAGGTTCCGTGGCATTCGTGATGCATTGGCTCGAGCGCTTGAACCTGAGGCGCACATGATTCCAGGCGTCTATGCAGAAGGGAAGTCGAAGGACCCCGCATTTCGGGCTGGAGTGGCACGGCTGGGTGAGCGTGGTCTGACATACGACAGCTGGCACTTTCATCATCAGAACCGAGACTTTGCTGAGCTTGCACAGGCAGTACCGGATACGACGATGGTGCTGGACCATTTCGGCACGCCCGTTGGAGTCGGCCGGTTTGCTGGGAAACTTGACGAGATCTTCGACGGTTGGAAGGACGACATCGCAGCAATTGCATCGCGCGGCAACACGGTGGCAAAGCTGGGCGGGTTGGCGATGCCCGACAACGGATTCGGCTTCCACGAAGCCGAATCGCCTCCGTCGTCGGCTGAGCTCGTTGCAGCTCAGCGAAAGTGGTACGAGCACACGATCGATTGCTTCGGACCCGAGCGGTGCATGTTCGAAAGCAACTTTCCGGTCGACCGGTTCTCGTTGAGCTATGCGGTGTACTGGAACGCAATGGTCGAGATTGCCTCGCAATACAGCGATGATGAGCAGGCCTCAATGTTCGCGGGAACCGCCCGCCGGGTCTATCGACTCGACTGACCCTGGGGATCAACCAACCAAAACCACCTGAGTGGCGTCCCGGCGGCGGGATTTCAGAATACGGCGACGCTCGCGCTCGGAACAACCGCCCCATACGCCGTGATCAATGCGCTCATCGAGCGCGTAGTCGAGGCAGCGAGCAACAACCGGGCAATCACGACAGATCTTGCGAGCCTTATCGACTCCTACGCCATCGCTGGGGAAAAATGTGGCCGGTGGGTGCAAACGGCAGTTCCCGTCCGACATCCAGGCGCTCTCAGAATCGGGGTCCGGGGGAGCTGTAGCAAGCTCACTCGGTCGGCCGTTGAGCTCCGCTATTGCTTCGGCGCTGAGGCCGGTTGTCTTGGAGTGGTTCTGTCGCTTGCTTCGCTTGATCATGGGGGATCTTTCGTGGAGAGGGCACTTTCGGGGAGAACCGAATGCGTCGAGTACCAATATTGACGTTTGGGAAGCCGTCGTAGTTCCCAATTTCTCGTCCGTTTCTGAACAACTTGTCCGGTGTTCATACATGACAATGTTGCGGCGTCGATGGAGAATTGTAACCTATTCGTAATGTAAGTGCAAGTGTGGGCGGGTGTTCACTCGTTTCAACCGGACCCGTGGCGATATCGACCTCGGCGTCGGCGCAACGACTCGATAGAGTTCGCGCCATGTCAGACCTCGCGGAATCCACCGGCCCGAAGGCTCATGCCCGGATCGTCTACCTCGGCCCCGTGTCTCCACACTGGGAGGTCTACGGCGACTGGGGCGATCGCCAGACCCTCGACGAGTTCCGGGCCCGTTGTCTTGCTCGCCTGGTTCTGTTGCCGCGTGAAGACCCGCAGTTCCGCCGCAATCGTGAACGCATCGTGCGTGACGCCGAACGTGAAATGATTTCCATCGAATGGGACCTTGGTGTGGTCGTCCAGCGGTCGCGGGTCGCCGAAGTTGCGGCATCGCCGGTTCCTGACGCCCCGATCGACGAGGTTGTGGCTGACAACGCTCCAGCTGAAGAGGTAACGACGGAGGAAGCATCGTCCGATGATGCTGTTGGGGTCAACGCAGCCAACGACGAATCAGCCGCCGCGTCGAGCGACGACTGACTCATCGGCTCATGTCCGAGGCATCCGTCTGGCCAGCTCCGCGGGATGAACGCGCTTCGGACCTCGGCGAATCGATGGCGATGCCGTTGACTCGTTTCAATGGTGACCGCGTCGGGGCAGACAAACGTTTCCTCAACCGCGAGCTCAGCTGGCTCAGCTTCAACGAACGTGTCCTTGAGCTGGCCACAGAGCCGGGCATTCCGTTGCTCGAACGTGCCAAGTTCTGTGCGATCGCTTCCACGAACCTCGACGAGTTCTTTCAGGTCCGCATTGCGGCGCTGAAGGACCAGATCGCTGCGGGGCTCGACCGGCCCACTCCCGACGGTCGTACTCCGGCGCAGCAGCTCGACGACGTGATGTATGCAATCCCTGGCTTCATCGACCGTCTCGACGAAGCATTTGTCGACCGGTTGGTGCCCGACCTGGCCGCGGCCGGGGTTGCGATCATTCACTACGGGGACTTGACCGCCGATGAGGTGGCGGCACTTGACGGATGGTACGACGACCGGGTCTACCCCGTACTTACGCCCCTCGCCGTCGATCCTGGGCACCCGTTTCCGTACATCTCAGATCTCGCTCTCTCACTCGCCATCAACGTTGCTGACCCCGACACCGGTGATCGCCGTTTCGCTCGGCTCAAGGTTCCGAGCATCCTTCCACGGCTCGTCGAAGTCAATGTTGGACGCTTTCTCCCTGTCGAAGAGCTGATCGCGGCCAAGCTGGACACGTTGTTCGTTGGCATGATCGTTGAAGAGTGGGCTCCCTTCAGGGTGAGTCGCAATGCCGATCTCACCCTCCAGGAGGATGAAGCCGACGACCTACTCGAAGCTGTCGAGATGGAGCTACGTCGTCGTCGATTCAACAAGGCGGTACGTCTTGAGGTCGCGCACGATGTTGGGCCCGAGCTCCTTGAACTGTTGGTTCGCGAGCTTGAACTGACGCCACACGACGTCACGTACCACCGGTCGCTCATCGATCTCAGTTGCCTGATGAAGTTGTTGTCGATCGACCGCCCTGATCTGAAAGACAAGCCATGGCCGGCGGTCACGGCGGGTCGCCTTGTGGCCGTCGACGAAGCCGACCGGCCGATCTTCGACGCCATCCGGCATCGGTCGATGCTCTTGCATCACCCATACGAGAGCTTTTCGAGCAGTATCGAAGAGTTCATCGCCCAGGCATCGGTCGATCCGAAGGTCAAGTCGATCAAGATCACGCTCTATCGCGCTGGCGGCGACAGTGCGATCATCCGCAGCTTGATTCGTGCCGCCGAGCTCGGTAAGCAGGTGGCGGCGCTCGTTGAGCTCAAGGCTCGCTTCGACGAAGCCACCAACGTGCAGTGGGCTAAGCAGCTTGAACGGGCTGGGGTTCACGTCGTGTACGGCATGGTTGGCCTCAAGACGCATTCCAAGGTGGTCTTGGTCGTTCGAGACGACGGTGACAAGCTTCGCCGTTACTGCCACATCGGCACGGGCAACTACAACGCGAAGACCTCGAAGATCTACGAGGACCTGGGGTATCTCACGTGTGACGACGCCGTCGGTGACGATGCGCTCGAACTGTTCAACCATCTCACCGGTTACAGCCGCTCGGTGGACTATCAGACGTTGCTTGTTGCACCCCGCGACCTGCGCCGCCAACTTCTCGATCTGATCGAGCACGAGTCGTCATACGGGGCGGAGGGCCACATCACCTTTAAGTGCAACTCGATCGCCGACGAAGTGATGGCTGAGGCGTTGTACGCAGCGAGCGAAGCGGGCACGAGAGTCGACCTTCTCGTTCGAGGTATTTGCTGTGTGCGCCCCGGTGTTGCGGGCATGTCGGAGAACATTCGAGTTCGCAGCGTGCTCGGCCGCTACTTGGAACACAGTCGGATCTACCGCTTTGCTCATGGCAACGCTCTCGGCTCAGGACTCGCCGAAGGTAGCCATCGCGAGGCCTTGCACTTCATTGGTTCTGCTGACCTCATGCCGCGCAACCTCAACCGTCGCGTCGAAGTGCTCGTGCCGATTGAGCATCCGCGTCACGTGCTTTGGCTTGATCAAGCGATTGATTTCGCCCTGGCCGATGACGTCGTTGCGTGGGATATGCAGTCCGACAACAGCTGGACCAGGGTCGGTCCGCTCGACAGCTTTTCGCCGCACCCACAAGAGCGTCTTCACAAGTGGGCAATCGAGCAACAAAACGTCGGCAAGCGAACGACTGACTAACTTCTCGTGGTTCCCCATGTGACTTTGTCGCGTGGGGCCGAGGAGGATCGGTCTGATCATTGCCGTAGGGTCAGGTCTTAGAGCTTGTCACAATGACGAGTTGAAAGCGAAAGAGTATTTCTATGCAAGGCACCGTCAAGTTTTTCAACAACGAGAAGGGCTTCGGCTTCATCTCACGCGAGGGTGGGGAAGACGTGTTCGTCCACCACTCCAACATCGCTGGAGAGGGCTACAAGTCCCTCGAAGACGGTCAGACCGTAGAGTTTGACATCGGCCAGGGCCGCAAGGGCGACGAAGCTCAAAACGTCCGCGTCGTCTGATCAACTCAGAACGCAGCTGATCGCCGCCGGCCGTAAGGTCGGCGGCTTTTTGCCGTTTTCGGGCCATTTTGCGGCTCGGCTACCAATCGGTTGGCGCGTAGTCCTTCAGGAACTGGCCCCACACGTGGGTACCGGTATTGAGTCCGTTGATGATCGGATCGACAATGCGAGCAGCTCCATCGACGATGTCGAGGGGAGGGTGGAATCGGTGTTCGGCAGTTTTTGCTGCGGCGACCGAGATGGGATCTTCGTCGCTGACCCACCCGGTGTCGACGCTGTTCATGTGGATCCCGGAATCGTGGTAGTCGGTCGCTGATGTTCGCGTCATCATGTTCAGCGCAGCTTTGGCCATGTTCGTGTGGGGATGTTTCGTGGTCTTGCGTGGTCGGTAGAACTGACCTTCAACTGCAGACACGTTGACAATGTGTTTGTGGTCGCCCGGGGTCGCTTCCATCAACGGCTTGAGGCGAGCGTTGAGGACGAATGGTGCGACGGCGTTGACGAGTTGGGTCTCCAACAGTTCCACCGATGACACTTCGTGGAGCTGGAGCCGCCATGAATTACGGCCACGTAGATCGACCTGCTGGAGGTCCTGATCGAGCTGGCCAGCGGGAAACAGCGTGTCGGCTCTCGGTCGATCTTCGGGAACCAATACCGTCTGTGAGAGTTCAGCGGCGCGCGTGAGCCCGGGTACTTCGTCGCCGGGGACGCCGTGCTTGGCGTACGCAGCGACTCCAGTTGGGTTCGTCTTGTTTCCTTCACCGCTCGCCATGGTTGTCTTCATTTCGGTGGCCCCCGTCCGCAGCGACTCATAGGAGCCAACGAGTGTGAGAACCTCGGTCGACAGGGTGTCGAGCGCGGCGGTCTCGCTTTGGATCATGTGCTCGTAAAATGCGGGAGGTCGGCGCACGGTCTGGCAGGCGTTGTTGATGATTCCGTCGAGTCGCAGGCGGGTGGCGAGCAGATGTGAACAGAATGCTTCGACGCTGGGCGTGTGTCGAAGGTCGAGCCCGAACACCTCGAGCCGCTGTGACCACTCACCGAAGTCAGGTTCGGCGGCATATCGCTCTGCAGCGTCGCGCGGGAAGCGTGTGGCCACGATCAGTTCGGCTCCGCAGCGCAGCAACTTGATTCCAGCCTGGTACCCAATTTTCACTCGGCCACCGGTCACCAGCATGACCATGCCGGTCATATCGGCGAGTTCGCCACGCTTCTCGTAGTTCAGCGTTGCACAGTCAGCGCAGAGTTGATCGTAGAAGTGGTGAATCTCGTGGTACTGAACCTTGCAGATGTAACAGTGCTGTGCATCAACTGTCTCGCGAAACGGTGGAAGCTGAGAATCGTCGACCTCCTCGTGCTGTTCGAAGCCGTTGGGCGCAAAGACATCAGGCGTCGTGAACACCGGCTTGCTGCGCAGTGTTCGGATTCCCGTCTGGTCGAGGAGTGTTTCGTCGCGTTGCGTCCTGGCAGCTCGCCGCTGTTGCTGCAACAGCTTGGTGCGGCGCCGACGAATCTCGGGGTCGGGGTAGAAGACGTCGCCGGCGGCATTGAAGAAGTCAGCCTTCTCGGTCGCATCGAGCTCATTGAGCATCTCGGGTGCGGCGATCACGTCACGCAATACAGCCATTGCCGTCAGGAGACGCTCGCGAGCATCTTGACTCGTTAGGTCGGCTCCAGTCACGATCGAAACCTAGTGGGCGCGCAGCGATTTCGATCCCTGGGCGCATGGCGGTCTTGCCCGGAAGGGAGCGGTCTTTGCTGGAGCGGCGCCTGGGCTGGCAGAATCGATAGCGATGGTTCTGTGGGAATCATCCGTGAGAGTTGAACGTGCCAAGGCGTACGGTTCGAATTCATCTGTACCCATCGGCACTGTTGTCAAGGTGTCAGGCTTTCCGATCGGGCGGCTCACGAGGCCGGCATCGATCGCGTTGAATCGGGCGGCAATGTGGTCTCCGGAGCTTTCCCACCGGCCCCTTGAACGATCGCGGAACCGGGTTGGGCCGCTGGTTGAGCGCTACCCGGGGGGCTGCCACGAGTCGGGCAATATCGTTGCGCCTCACGCTGACAGAGCGTTTGACATGCTACGCAGCCTTGTGATTCGCACAGTCCAGATCAGAGTTCTGCCCGGTGAACCCGCACCCCAGCCGCTGGCCGCCCGAACACAAGCGGCCGAGCCGTTCATGGCGCTCATGTCGGCCGAATGAGCCTCAACCGCCTCGATTTCGGGGGTGTTGGCTAGCGCGTCGATGTCTGTTCATCTTACGTTTACCTGACGCGCCGAACGGTTCATCTGCGGTGCGTACCTTGACGCACGTACCGCAGCCAAGCGCGCTGTTCGAAACAGCCGATCGTGCTCGCTACATCCCCCAAACCCCCTACGAACATGGAGTTCGACAGCGTGAACAGCAAACGTCGTATTTTCGCCGGTGCCATGGCACTCTCCCTCGCAGCCGCAGCTTGCGGTGGAAGTGATGAGGTCGACACCGATGAATCCACCGATACCACCGAAGCAGTCGTCAGCGCCTCGATTTCTGGCACCCTCGTCGGTGCAGGCGCTTCGTCGCAGGCCGCAGGTATGCAGGGTTGGCAGGTCGGCTTCCAAGAGCTCAACCCCGATGCCACCGTCGAGTACGACCCGATCGGATCTGGCGGCGGTCGTGAGCAGTTCCTCTCCGGCGGTTCGGTTTTCGCTGGCTCCGACGCCTTTCTGAAGGACGACGAGTTCGAAACTTCCAAGGAGCGGTGCGCAGGTGACGGCGGAGCGATCAACCTTCCGCACTACATCTCGCCCATTGCGATCCCCTACAACCTCGAGGGTGTGGAGAGCCTCAACCTCGACCCTGCCGTGATCGGTGGAATCTTCGCCAACACGATTAGTAACTGGAACGATCCAGCCATCGCCGACCTGAACCCGGACACCGAGTTCCCGGACCTCGCAATCAATCCGGTCCACCGCTCGGACGAGTCGGGTACCACCGAGAACTTCACCGACTACATGGCTCAGGCTGCGCCTGACGCATGGACATTCGGTGCGATCGAACTGTGGGATGACGACGGTCCCGGCGGCGGCGAAGGCGGCCAGGGTACCTCGGGCGTCGTGTCCGCTGTGGGCGCTGGCAACGGTTCGATCGGCTACGCCGACGCCAGCCAAATCGGCAGCCTCCCGGCCGCGGCCGTGGGCGTCGCTGGTGAATTCGTCGAGTTCAGCCCCGAAGCTGCGGGTCGCGTCGTGGACGCATCCACTCGCCTCGACGGCCGTAACGAGTTTGACTTCGGAATCGAAGTCAACCGCACTCCTGAGGACGCAACGGTCTACCCGATTGCGCTCGTTAGTTACCACATTGTTTGTCTCCAGTACGAGACTCAGGAAGAGGTTGACCTCGTCACCGCCTTCATGACGTACGTCGGTTCCGAAGCTGGCCAGGCTGCCTCGGCTGCCTCGGCGGGTTCGGCCCCGATCTCGGCCGAAGTCCGTGCCGAAATCCTGACCTCGATCGACCAGATCGCCGCAACAGGCTGATCTGATCGACTGATCAGTAGGTTGCTCCCCGATGATTGTGGCCGATGATGCGCTCCTCGCAGAGTCCATTGTCGGCCACGTCGTCGCTCGGCCTACGCTGGCGTTGGCTGTGTTGGGTGGCCGACGACTTGCTCGATTCTCTTTTTCCGATTTCCGGAGTATGTGTACGTGACGCTTCTCGACAACCCACCGCCAAGTGACACCGATGACGGTGCGTCCGGCGCATTCGACGAACCCGTCGGCAAGGTCGGCGACAAGGTCTTTTTCAGCCTGTCGTTCGGTGCTGCGGCGCTCATCCTGGTCACGCTGGCCGCTGTTGCGTTCTTCTTGTTCGCTCAAGGTCTGCCGACTTTCACGAGCGACTCGACCGAACTCGATGGCGACGCCAGTTTCTTCTCGTACGTCGGTCCGCTGGTCTTTGGCACGATTTACATTTCGTGCATTGCGCTCTTGCTGGCCACGCCGATTGCGATTGCTGTGGCCCTCTACAT
>JBLFZD010000048.1:0-15401 GCA_047610085.1 Ilumatobacter sp.
TGCTTGAGTGGAGCGCAGTCGGGCTACGCCATCAAGACAATGTGGCGAGCAGTCTGCACGAACCCGACAGCGCGTTCATCTCCGGGCCGTAAGCCAGGCGACGGGAACGCTCAATCGGCGTGAGCGGATTTCTTCGCTGCGCGGATACGGGTCGTCGGGTCAAGTTCAACCTTGCGGATCCGGACGTTGGCCGGGGTGACCTCGACGCACTCGTCGATGCTGATGAACTCGAGTGCACCCTCGAGCGAGAGCAACTTGGGCGGCGTGACGTTGACGGTCTGATCCGAGGACGACGCACGCACGTTGGTCTGCTTCTTCTCACGGCAGATGTTCACGTCCATGTCGCCGGCCCGCGAGTTCTCTCCCACGATCATGCCGCAGTACACCTCGTCGCCTGCCTTGACCATAAGCATCGAGCGTTCCTGCAGGTTGACCATCGAGTAGTTGGTTACTGGACCGGTGCGGTCGGCAACCAGCACACCCTGAGCGCGTGCCCGGATCTCGCCTGCCCACGGCTCGTAACCCTCAGCGGTGTGCGACAACACACCGGTACCACGAGTTTCGGTCATGAACTCGGTACGGAAGCCGATGAGGCCTCGCGCCGGAACGAGGTAATCAAGGCGGACCCAGCCGGTGCCGCCCATGTTCTGCATGCGGCCCTTACGGGTGGCGAGGAGCTGCGTAACAGCGCCCATGTAGTCGTCCGGAACGTCAATGGTCACTCGTTCGACCGGCTCGTGGACCTTGCCGTCGATCATCTTGGTCAGAACGACGGGCTTGCCAACGGTGAGTTCGAAGCCTTCACGACGCATTTGCTCGACGAGGATCGCCAGCTGCAGTTCGCCACGGCCTTGAACTTCCCAAGCGTCGGGACGTTCGGTCGGGAAGACGCGCATCGATACGTTGCCGACGAGTTCGCGATCAAGGCGATCCTTCACCAAGCGGGCCGTGAGCTTCTTGCCTTCACGGCCAGCGAGCGGTGAGGTGTTGATGCCAATGGTCATCGAAAGTGCGGGCTCGTCGACTTCGATGATGGGCAGCGGAATCGGGTTCTCCGGGTCAGCGAGGGTCTCGCCGATGAAGATGTCCTCGAAGCCGGCAACAGCGACGAGGTCGCCCTGCCGGGCGGAGTCAACCGGGACGCGGGTCAGATGTTCGGTGAGGAACAGCTCGGCGACCTTGGCGCGAGTGATGGTGCCGTCACGCTTACACCAGGCAACGGACTCACCCTTCTTGATGGTGCCTTCCATAACACGCAGCAGCGCAAGCCGGCCGAGGTACGGAGACGCATCGAGGTTGGTGACCCACGCCTGGAGCGGTGCGCCTTCGGTGTACGTCGGCGCCGGAATCGAGTCGACCAACACTTCACCAAGCGTGGTGAGGTCCTTGCCCGTGACTTCGCCCTTGACGATCGCCTTCGCCTCGTCGAGGTCGGTTGTGGACCAACCATCGCGGCCCGAGCAGTACACGATCGGGAACTCAACCTGGTCTTCACGGGCGTCGAGATCAAAGAACAGCTCATAGACCTCGTCGACAACTTCTTCAACACGAGCATCATCGCGGTCGATCTTGTTAATCGTGAGGATGACCGGGAGGTTGCGAGCGAGCGCCTTGCGCAGCACGAAACGGGTTTGGGGTAGGGGACCCTCAGCTGCGTCAACGAGTAGCACGATGCCGTCGACCATGGTGAGCGCCCGCTCAACCTCGCCACCGAAGTCGGCGTGGCCCGGCGTGTCGACAATATTCAGCGTGATCGCAGTATCGGTCCGCTTGTCCTGCCAGACGAGCGAAGTGTTTTTGGCGAGAATGGTGATGCCCTTCTCACGCTCAAGGTCACCGGAGTCCATGACTCGCTCGCCAACGTCTTCGTTGGCTCGGAATGCACCCGATTGGTGCAGCATCGAGTCGACCAGCGTGGTCTTGCCGTGGTCGACGTGGGCGACGATCGCGAGGTTGCGAAGATCGTTGCGCGTAGAAAGGGTTCCCTGGGAAGTCACGCATCGACGCTATCGGACACTCGCAACCGAATAAGCGATGCGCCCGGGGTCACACGCAGCACGAACACCTCATTCGGCGAAATGACGGCACTATACGAACCACGCACCATCAAATTTTTTATGCACATCGGGCGCCATAACCATGGTCCAGCCCGGATTGATCTCTACGCTTCGCACGTGACCGAGTCGACCCCCTTTCCGCCACCTCCACCGCCACTTAATGACGGCGCCCCTTCGGGCAGCTCTGGGCGCACAACCCTTCTCGCCCTTGCCACCTGTGGACTTGTCGCCGCTGCGGTCACGGGTTTCCTTTGGCTCGGGGCCCGCGGTGCCAGCTCAGACGCACAGTCGGAGCGTGACATCGCGATTGCTGAGCGTAATGCAGCGAGCGCGGAGAACATCGAACTCGGCGCCCGGGTCCGAGTGGCGGAAGATGACGTCGCTGAAGCACAGAACGCGCTGTCTGCAGCGGAGTCAGACAACGACGGCACGACCCCGGTCGATGACAATGCCATCACTGAACTTCAGGGAGAAATTGACGAACTCGCCGCTGAGGTCCAACGACTCAACGAAGAAAATGCAATGCTCGCGGCCGCTGAGCCCGAAGTCACCGAACCCGAGCCTGAGCCTGAGCCTGAGGTCACCGAACCCGAAGTCACCGCCGAGCCGCTCTCACCGCGCGACCTCGGCCGCCGACTCTCTTCGCTGTACCGGCAAAACGTTCTGGGCAACGGCCAGCAGACCTGTCTTGGCCAAGTGGTGATCAATGACATCGAGGCCGACTCGATCAGCGAGATCCTGATGAGTGATGACCCCGGGGCGAACGAGTCACTGACGGCATCGCTGCAAAACGCCTCTGCCATCTGCGGTATCGACCCGAGCGCGATCTTTGGCTGACCCTCACGAGGTTCAGCGCTGCGCAAAACCCAACGGAAATGACACCACGGCGCGAGCAAAGATGTTGCGCTCGACTTCGGGTTCCCTCATTGCAGCCAGGTCCGTCATCCGTCGGCTCATCTGTCCGAGCACCGCAGCAAGCGTCGAGCGTGCCACGTGCGTCCCGACACATAGATGCGTGCCGAAACCAAACGCAACATGCGGGTTGGGCGAACGTCGGATGTCGAACTTATACGGATTCTCAAACACGTCTTCATCTCGATTTGCCGCTGGGTAGAGCAGCACAATGCGATCACCACGCTGGACCTGTTGGTCGCCGATCCGGTCATCCGCTCCAGCTCGCCGGAACATGTTGTTGAGCGGTGTGACCCACCGAAGAACCTCCTCGACAGCGCCGGGCACCAGGTCGGGGTCGGCCCCCATCGCTTCCCACTGATCGAGATGGTCGACAAACGTTCGAAGTCCGTGGCTGATCGCTGTCCGAGTGGTCTCGGCGCCACCCGAAATGAACAAGCCGACCTCGTGCGCAATCGCCTCGGGAGGAAGTGGCTCTCCGTCGATCTGGCCATGCACCCAGCGTGAAATCAGGTCGTCACCGGGATTCGAGAATTTCTCGCGGGCGACCTCTCCAAGGGCTCCGATGAATTCACGGTTGGCGTCGATGAAGTTGCGGAATACCTCGCTATCGCGTTCACGCATGTCGGTTCGCATCAGGCGTTCCGACCACGACTTCAGGTCGGCCCAGCGATCTTCGGGATAGCCCAAGAGACGAGCGGTCAGACGAGCGGGCACCTGGCCGGCCACCGCGTCGACCACTTCGATCTCGGTTGCACCGTCGGCCAGCGCCGCGTCGAGTACCTCGGCGACGAGTGCTTCGACATCCGCGTGGCGCGCTTCGACCGACTTCTTTGTGAAGTCGCCTTGAACAAGCATCCGCTGTTGGCGATGGCGCGGGTCATCCTGAGCGATCATGTTGATCTCCGATGGCGACCAGATCGCGCGGTATCCCTGGCTGGAAAGGAACACGGTGGAGCGTCGCTCGACATCGATCAGATCGGCATGTCGCGTCACACCCCACAGCCCATTTCGCTCATCGCGATACACCGGTTCGTTAGCCCGCATCCATTCCCAGACGTCGTGCGGATTGCGCCGGTACAGATCCGGATCAAGCAAGTCGGCGACGAGCCGACCGTCGTTGTCCGCGGGGACCGAGTGCTCTGTCATGGCCATTAACTCATCGTGGCAGATCAGTCCAATGCCACTCTCAGCGAGCGGCGCCACCGACTCCAGCGACAGGGCCTACCTGCCCATGCGGGTCCACAATCGATCCTCCCGCGCCATCACGATCACATCGAGCTGACCCCCGATGATCTCTTTGGCTTCTCGCCGCAACGCGTTCATGCGTGCCAACTGGCGCCCGTCCGCCGAACCACTTCATTGAGACGCCCGCAGATAACGCCCGACCGGCTCCAGAGAGGACAATCGCCCGTGCGTCGCCCTCGTGCTTGAGCGTTCGGAACACGTCGCCAAGATCGTGGTCCAGCGTTTTGTCGAACGCCGTAAGAGAGGAGTTCGGATGGTCGATCATGACCAACAGGATGTGTCCGTCCCGTTTGACCGGAATCGCCTTCATCAAGGGCTTGCGTTACAACATCCCTAGAGCATCGTGACATCGTCGACGAGACCAAGCATCAGCCGACCGAGCTTCTGGTTCAGCTTTGGTGCCGTTTGGATGTGCTGCGTCACCACGTGAGCGTCGCGCATGCAGCGACCAAACACGCTCGAGTCGTACACCGCCGTTCCACCAGCGAGCGTAAAGCCGGCGTCTGCTGCGTGCGCACTGGCTGTGGCGGCATGGGTCGCAGCAAGCCGAATCAATGTGCGCTGCTCGACTGAGACCGGCTCACCAGACTCCACCTGGTCCCAGGCGGTCGCAACCTCGTCCAACAGAAACGAGCGTGCCGACCGAAGCGTGGCCTCGGCCCGTGCGAATTCGATCTGAGTGAACCCATTCTCAGCCAATGTGCGCGCCGAGAACTGGGGATGTTTGCCGTGAGCGATATCACGAAGCTCATCGAGCGAACGCCGCGCGACGCCAAGACCCACCGCCGCCACACCGGCGGCGAGCAGCGTGAAGTTCGGAAACCGCGCCAACCGGCTCTGAGCGACCGGCGCCGAGCCCGGACGCATGGTGCGCCGTTCGGGAACGAACGCTGCGTCGACGAAATAGTCGAGTGAGCCCGACCCACGCATCCCACCGGTGTGCCACGTATCGATGAACGACACATCGCGTCGGGGAAAGAAGGTGAGTATTGGTCGACCATCGGCGTCGAGCGATCCGCCGACGATCCAGTTGCTGTGTTGGGTTCCGCTCCCCCACGACCATCGACCGGTCACCGAGACTCCGGGTTCGTCGTCGATTGACGCCCGCATGCATGTCCCATTCGGTGCAAACACGCCGCCAGCCACGGCGCGAGGATCACCAAAAATTTCCACGGCACCGTCTACTGGGAGGAACGCAGACATCGACGACGTCGTCGATGCAATCATCGAGCACCAGCCTGCTGCACCATCCGCGTGCGCGAGCGCTGAAATTGTTTCAATGAAGGACACGGGGTCGACCTCGGGCCCGCCGTACTCGGCCGGCACACACATCTGCATCAAGCCCGCATCGACCAACGCAGCGACCGTGGTTGGCGGAAGCCGCCGGAGTCGCTCGGCTTCGTCAGCATGAGCCTCAATCACCTCGGCGATATCAGCAACAGCTTCGAGTACATGAGCCATGCGGTGACTGTAGACGCTCGAATTGGTGGATCATTCAGATGCCGGGCGAGGAGAGGGGGTAGATTCGATTGGAGCGAAATCACCGGCTCCCACGAACAGGATCCTCCCGTCAATGAAGCGATCGATACACGCGGGCTTCGCGCTCGCGGTGGCCGCCGGCAGCCTCTGTATTTCTTCACCATCGGTTGCCGATGGTGAGACAAGGCGTCTCGCTTCGTCCTCATCGCTCACTGCTGCGGACGCAACAGACCTCGCGCTGGGGTATCTGACAGGTCCGGCACTTCAAAAGGATGGTGGAGCAATCGCAGCGATCGAGCTTCGAGTGCTGTCGACCGCCACGAGCGTGGGCGGGCAGGTCACCCACGTCTATGTACAGCAGACCAGCGATGGCCTCGACGTGATTGGCGCCGACGCGAACGTGGCAGTCGACGATGGTCGTGTTGTGGCCGCCCCAAGCAGGCTCTTCAATACCGCCACCGCCAGCAAGCCCAGCGAACTCTCACCCTCACTCGATGCGGCCAACGCTGTGGTCGCTGCTGCCACGGGGCTCGGCATCGAAGCTGTCGGCCAGCCAGCTGTGGTGCAGGGACCGACCGGCCTGGATCGCTCACAGACGCTCGCCGCCGGTTCATTGGCGACCGCCGACATCCCGGCTCGACTCGTCTGGTTCCGCGACGGCAAGCACCTCCGGCTGGCGTGGGAGCTGTCGATAGATTTGGCCGCCTCACCCGATTGGTGGGAACTACTTGTCGACACCGCCACCGGTGACATCCTGCGACAGGTCAACTTCACGGCCCGACATAACGCTGCGTCAGGCCACACCGCCGATCACACGAGCGCCTCCGGGATCGAAGGCGTTCGGGCTGGCGAGCCGACGGCGGAACTCCTTCTTGCCGACAACTCCAGCTATCGGGTGTTCGCACAACCGATCGAGTCCCCGAATCACGGGACCCGGTCACTCGTCACCGAACCGGCCGATGACATTGCGTCACCGTTCGGATGGCACGACACCAACGGTGTACTTGGCGCCGAGTCCACGCTGACAACGGGGAACAACGTCGATGCGTACACCGACCGCGACGGCAACGACAACCCCGATCCAGGCAGCCGGCCCGATGGTGGTGAAGACCTCGAGTTTGACTTCCCCATTGACTTCGCCCTTGAACCGAGCACCTACGCCGACGCATCGGTCACCAACCTCTTCTACTGGAACAACGTTGCGCACGATTTCCTCTATGCCTATGGCTTTGACGAGGCTTCAGGCAACTTCCAAACCAACAACTACGGGAACGGCGGCGCCGGCGGCGATGCCGTTCGTGCCGAGACCCAAGACGAAGCAGACCTCGTTGGTAAACGAAACAACGCCAACTTCGCGACACCTCCCGACGGATCGCGGCCTCGGATGCAGATGTTCCTGTGGGACGGGGCACCCGAACTCGACGGGGCGTTCGATCATGGGATCGTCCTTCACGAATACGCCCATGGCCTTTCGACCCGGCTGACGGGTGGACGCACCACGTCCGCCTGCCTCAGTGGAGCTGAACAGGCGGGCGAAGGCTGGTCTGACTATGTCGGACTCATGGGAACGATGCAGCCCGACGACACACGCGGCGACCGGCGCGGTATCGCCACGTACTCCAAGAACGAACCGACCGACGGAGTCGGTATCCGTTCGGTTCCGTACAGCACCGACTTCTCGATCGACGGGCGGACATACGATTCGATCCGCGGAGCGCGCATTCCCCATGGCGTGGGGTCAACGTTTGCCGCGATGCTGTGGGAGATGACGTGGGACCTCATCGACGAATACGGCTTCGACCCCGATCTTGCTCGCGGTGATGGCGGCAACAACATCGCGCTCCAGCTCGTTGTTGATGGCCTCAAACTGCAGCGGTGCGACCCGGGCTTCGTCGATGCACGCGATGCGATCCTGCAGGCCGACACGAACCTCACGGGAGGAGCCAACACGTGCTTGATCTGGGGATCGTTCGCTCGACGGGGGCTGGGTTTCAGCGCCGATCAAGGCTCCTCTGCCAGCCGCTCTGACGGGACCGAAGCCTTCGACCTGCCAGCGATCTGTCCGCTCGAAATCACCAAGACGGTTCGTCCCGAAGTGGTCAACGCTGGCGATATCGCCACCTTCACGATCGGCATCACCAACAACTCGCCCGTGACCGAGACCGACATCGTGGTCAGCGATCCGCTCGACGCAGCGCTGTCGTACATCTCCGGCTCGGCAACGTGCGGTGGGACATTCCCCGCGGGTGAAATTCGCTTCGAAATCCCAACGCTTGCTCCCAACGCCAGCATCTCCTGTTCGTTCCGCGCTCGCACCGACCCCAGCACTGCTGCGCCCTCCAGCGTGATCGACGACGGCTTTGACCCCGACGCACGCAGCTGGATCGCCTCCCACGATCCCAGGCCGGACGACGACCCGTTTGTAACGGTCGATTGGGAGCTCGCTCCGGGAGCCGGTCTGGCGGGCTCAAACGCGATGTTTGCCACCGACGAGCCAACTTCATCCGATCAGTACCTCACGCTCGCCTCGCCATTTTCTGTTCCCGCTCGCGGCGAGTTTGTGTTCTGGCATCGTTACAACCTTGAAGACAACTACGACGGCGGCGTCGTGGAGATCTCCATTGATGGCGGCGCAAACTGGATCGATCTTGGCGATGCGATGATCACCAACGGCTACGACCGACGTATCAGCGCCGACGACCGCAGCTCTATACAGGGCCGCCTGGCGTTCACCGGCGAGCAATCAACCTTCGAACAAACGGTCATCGATATCTCGGCCTGGTCCGGCTCGAGCGCCCTGATCCGCTTCCGACTCGCCACCGACCCGGCTGTTGCCATGACCGGTTGGTGGATCGATGCGGTGAGTGTTGGAACTTCAAGCCGGGTCACGAACACCGCGGTCGTCACCAGCGCCAGCAACGGCCTGCACTCCGACAGCGTTCGCCTCGAGGTGACCTCCACGCTGCCACCCGTCATTCCACCCGTCGTTGACCCGCCGCCGGCTTCCTCGCCGCCGTGGCACACGATCACGCCCGCTCGTCTACTCGACTCGCGCCTCACCGCTGTGCGCCCAGCGGGGTCAACAACCCGACTGGTCATTGGCGGGCGCGACGGTGTCCCTGTTGACGCTCGTGCCGCCATCGTCAACATCACTGCCGTGCAGCCCGAATCAAACGGATTCGTCACGGTGTTCCCATGCGATGTCGAACGGCCCGTTGCCTCGAGCCTCAACTTCACATCAGGCGTCAACCTGGGTAACGAGTTGATTGTCGAACTCGACAACAACGGGGCCACCTGCTTGTTTGTCTCGGCCCCGACGCACCTCACCGCCGACGTGGTCGGCCACATCCAACCAGGCTCGGACTACGTCCCCGTTACACCTGCCCGCCTCCTCGACACCCGCCCCGGAAACCCGACGATCGATGGCCGATATGCCGACACCGGGGTGGTCGCTGCTGACACCCAGGTGATGATCGATGTTCACGATCGCGCGGGCATCTCGCCAACCGCTCGTTCTGTGGTGGTCAACGTCACGGCAATTCGAGCGGACTCCAACGGATTCGCCAGCGTCCACGCCTGCCTGGAGGGGGAACCAACGACCTCAAGCCTGAATTACGTGCCGGATACAAACCGGGCAAACGAACTCGTTGTGCAAGTAAGTTCGACCGGAAAACTCTGTCTCTTGACGAGCCAGGACGTGCACCTTGCGGTCGACGTCGTGGGTTTCGTTCGACATGGGGCGGGCCTCACTCCTATCGAACCCGCTCGACTCCTCGACACCCGAGACTCCGGCGCCACCGTCGATCGTGACTTCCTCGGTGGTGGGACCCTGGCGCCCGGAGCCGTCACCCGGTTACAGGTAGCTGGGCGTGCCGGCATTCCCGCCGGCGCGAAGACCGCTGTTCTGAACCTCACCGCTGTCCAAGCCGCCGCCCCTGGCTTCGTGACCGTTTGGCCGTGTGCAGACTTGCGTCCGCTGACCTCGAACCTGAATCACATCGCCAACGTGAACGGCGCCAACCAGATCATCACTGGGCTCGAAAACTCTGGTCCAGACGCTGGAGCGGTCTGCATCTACAACCATCGCCGGGTCGGCATCATCGTCGATGCTGTGGCCTACACCGGGGCCTGATCACACCGCGCAATCTGCTGTGGGATAGGTATCTGCCACCAACGAACGCAGCACTCCGAGGACCACCTCAGCCTTGAGCTTCTGACCTTCCTCGTCAGGGTGGAGTCCGTCTGCGCCGACGAACTCGCCCTTCAGGTTCACCCCCAGAAAATCGTCGAAGAACTGAGGCAGTCCGCCCGATCCGGCTTCGCCGCTGAGCGGAGACCTTGGTAGAGGAAAGTGGATCAGGGCGTTGGTACTCAACTCGCGATTGAACTCCTCAATCGCGATGTTGAGCGTCGGGTACTTCTGGTCCAACGTTGTACTCACGCTGTTCATCGGCAGCACGACCCAGCCCAGTCCTGCGCCGGCAAGCTCAGAAATCACTACAAACAAATCATCGAGCGCCCGCTGGACGTCGTACCCGTTGACTTGGAGATCGATGAAACTCGGCGCGACAAGAAACAGCGTGGAACTCATGGCTGACAGGGGAATCTCACGGACGACGTTTCGGGCATGGTCGCGCATATAGAAGCTCGCATCGGCCCCCCAGGTGGGCCAGTCACCCATCGTCTGCCCGCGCTGCGCCTCATTCTGGACAAGCACGTCGGCGATGACATCGGCGAAAGGCGAGTCGGTCAGCCGCTCGGGCCACGCAACCTGTTTGATCAGCTCATCGGCCTCGAACGTGTAATCCGTGGAATTTCCAAGCACGACGAGGCGATCAATTTCCAGCGAAGTCAGCCGGCAAGGCCAACGAGGTAATCGGGTCGTCGTCGCCGAGCCCACCGATGGCGGTGTGGTGACTGACGGCGAACGAGTTGTTGGTGCCACCACAGCGTCGATCGGCCGCGACGCGACATCTGTTGGTCGCGGGCCGGACGACGGGGTAACAGCAGGGGCGTCGGCCTCACCCTCAATCACGGGCAACGATGTACCGGCAACCGACTGATCTGCTGATTGCACAGCGCACGCCGGCGCAGCGAACATGGCAGCCACGACAACGACAACTCCGAGGGACTTGCTCTGGGACACCCGCACGGCTTCAGGATGCCATCGCCACGAGAGGAACTCACGTCACCGCGCTGATCGCATTGCAACGAGTCAGCTCATGTGATCAACCGCGGTTGACATCCCAGGGGTGATGAACCGGATCGTGGACCAGGTGTCGAGCAAACGATTCGACGGTAAACGATGCTTCGTCACTACGTCGCCCGGTGCGTCCCCATCCGACCGCAGCCACCGCTTCGAAGGCGTCGGCGAGCGAGCCCGCAGCGGCCGCGAGGTCGAGCGCAACGACATGGGGCGTCTGCCCGTTATAGGCCCCGATGATCGCCGCCTGGTTTTGGTCCCAGTTCGGGTACAGCGGATCGTCGAAGGTCAGCATGAGGCCAAACCGCTCAAGATACAGATCAAAAACATCACGAACGTGTGCGCCATATTCGAGGTCACTCCAACGGTCGGCCCGCCGATGTGCTCGCAACTCGGCCTCGTCACCTTCAAGCAAGGCGACCCAAGCCCGGGCGTTGAAACGGATCGCGAACCCGACCTCCGCTGGATCGAACTCGGCCGACACAAACCCGCACTCAGGGCACGGCTGCTCGAGGACCCAAGTCCAGTCCTTTTCGTCGTGTTCGGGAACTGCTGTTTCGCTCACGTGGACGAAGGTACCGACCCACACAAATGTGCGTCCTCGCCAAGCGGCCACACACCAACGAATCCAGGTCACACCACGGCACTGATTCCACTCACCGAGCAGCCCGCCCAGAAGTGATGTACCGTAAAATTATGAGATATGGCTTCGTGGTCCCGTGGGGCGACGCTGCCGACATCGGCGACTTGGCCGAGGCTGCAGAGGACGCAGGCTGGGACGGTCTGTTCGTCTGGGAGCCGGTGTGGGGCGTCGATGCTTGGATCTCGCTCGGCCTCGCTGCAGTTCGCACCTCAAAAATCCGGTTGGGCACGATGTTGACCCCGCCCTCGCGGCGCCGGCCCTGGGAACTTGCCAGCCAGGTGGCCACCGTTGATCGTCTCTCAAACGGCCGCGTGACGCTCTCGGTGGGATTGGGCGCTGTCGACTCGGGCTTTGACACATTCGGCGAAGAGTGCGACACCCGTATTCGCGCAGAGTTGATGGACGAGTGCCTCGACATCATGTGCGGTCTGTGGAAGGGCCAGCCGTACAGCTATGACGGCAAGCACTACACCGTGAAGTCCACCGAGTTCCCCACGATCGGCCACATCGAGCAGACACCTCGAGTGCCCGTTTGGTGCGTTGGCGCGATCGGCAGGCCAAAATCGATGGCTCGGGCACTGCGATGGGACGGCGTGATTCCACAGGTGCTCCAGCCCAGATCCGACGTGGGGGCCCGCCAAGCTCACCTCAACGAAGTGGCCGAACTCCGTGCCACCATCGAGGCCGGCCCCAATCCCCGCGCCGACATCATCGTTGAGGGCCAATGGACCCAGCATTCGCCCGCCGCCTACAAGGATGCCGGAGCTACATGGTGGATCGAATCGATGTGGGGAGCAATGAGCGAACACTCTCCCGTGGCCGCTGCGTACGACCGGCTGCGTCTCGGGCCGCCCACCTGACTACCGTCAGCTGCGATGAACAACATCGGTGACCACGGCTGGAATTTCGCGGACCTCTGGGAGACCATCTCGGTCAGTGTTCCCAACGCTCTGTGCCAGCAGCAGGGCTCCCGTCAGGTGAGTTGGGCCGAGTTCAACCAACGTGCAAACGGTGTTGCGCAGCATCTCCTGAATTCTCCGGGGGCAGCCCATCAGGACAAGGTCGCCCAGTACCTCTATAACTGTCCGGAATATCTCGAGTCTGTATTCGGAGCCTTCAAAGCAGGCATGGCGATCGTGAACACGAACTATCGGTACGCCGCCGATGAATTGGTCTACCTGTGGGACAACGGCGACGTGACCACGGTTGTGTTCCACTCAACGTTCACCGAGAACATCGAAGCGATTCGCGAGCGGGTGCCACGAGTGACCACCTGGCTGTGGGTCGACGACGGTGCCAGCGGTTGCCCAGCATGGGCCACCCCGTACGAAAATGCAGCAGCACAGGGCACGGCGACCAATGTGAGCGGGCCATGGGGTCGCTCCGGAGATGACCTTCTCCTGCTCTACACCGGCGGCACCACCGGCATGCCCAAGGGCGTCATGTGGCGACAAGATGACGTGTTCGGCGTCCTCGACGCGAACAACAAGAAGCGGATGCCGCCCGAGCAGAACCTCGAAGCGGCGAGGGAACGAATCACCCGCGCCGGCCCTCGCAACATGCCCTCGGCTCCGCTCATGCACGGCACCGGATTGTTCAACGCGATGAGCAACCTGATGGTTGCCGGATCGATCACGAGCATGCAGGGCCGATCATTCTCGGCCGAGGAGTTCCTTGATACCGTTCAAACCCTCAATATCAACTCAACATCGATTGTTGGCGATGCCTTTGCCAAACCGATCTTGAGGGCCCTGGATGCCGAGCCAGATCGCTGGGACACCTCTTCACTTCGCGTCGTGGTCTCGTCCGGGGTGATGTGGTCAAAAGCCACCAAAGATGGGCTGTTGCAGCACAACCCTCGGCTGATCCTCGTCGATGCGCTGGGATCATCGGAGGCCATCGGCATGGCCACCAACACCACCACCGCCGGGTCCGGCAGTGACACCGCGAAGTTTGAGCTCGGCCCGAACACTCGCGTCATCACCGATGATGGCCACGATGTCGAGCCAGGCTCGGAGGAACTCGGGCGGGTCGCCATCCGAGGCCGTACGCCGATCGGCTATTACAAGGACCAGGCGAAGTCCGCACAGACGTTTGTCACGATCGATGGTGATCGGTACTCGATCCCGGGTGATTACGCCACTGTCGAGGCCGACGGCACAGTCAACCTCAAGGGCCGGGGCAGCCAGTGCATCAACACCGGCGGCGAGAAGGTTTACCCCGAAGAAGTCGAAGAGTGCCTCAAGCTGCACACAAGCGTGAGGGACGCCGCAGTCGTTGGATTGCCCGACGAGAAATGGGGTGAAGCGATCAATGCATTGGTCGAACTCCACCCCGGCGAATTGCTCGATAGCGAGGCGCTGCGCGACCACGTCAAGGCCCACTTGGCCGCCTACAAAGCGCCAAAGCGGGTGCTCGAAATCGAAACGGTTGGCCGTGCCGCCAACGGCAAGCTCGACTACACCGCCCTGAAGGCACTCGCGATCAGCTGAGGCAGTCCGACGCATCGGCATCTAGTCTCAGATTCCATGACCGATGCTGCCTCGTTCCGCTGGTACAACTACGCGGGTGCACTGTTCGACCTTGACGGCGTCATTACACCGACCGCAGAGATTCACGAACATGCGTGGGGCGAGTTGTTCGCGGCATACGACTACTCCGAGGCCGATTATCTGGCGTACATCGATGGCAAGCCACGCTACGACGGTGTGCGTTCCTTCCTCGAAAGCCGCGGCCTGGCGCTCCCCGACGGCAACCTGGATGATGCGCCAGGCACCGACACGGTGTGCGCCCTCGGCAACAGCAAAAACGCCCTATTCAACGAGATTCTTGACCGCAACGGCATCGCCCCATACCCCGGGTCGCAAGCGACCCTCGACCTGCTGTCCGTGCTGAATGTCCCGTCGGCGATTGTGTCCTCGTCGAAAAATGCCGTGCCGGTTCTTGAGGCTGCAGGCCTCAGCTCTCGATTCAAAATCGTCATCGACGGCGTCGTGGCTGCCAACCTCGGACTCAAGGGCAAACCTGCTCCCGATGGGTACCTCCTCGGAGCCGAGAGGCTGTGCATCGACCCGCAGCAGACCGTCGTGATCGAAGATGCAGTCTCGGGCGTTGCGGCGGGTGCCAACGGTGGATTCGGCGTGGTGATCGGCGTCAACCGGGGCGCCGGACACGCCACGCTGATCGAGCATGGCGCCACATTCGTTGTCGATGACCTCGCCGAACTCCTTCCCCGAAACGAGCACAACTGATGGCGTTCAACCACACCACTCCCCCCACGGGGCTTGAACCTCACCGCTTCCCCGTCGAACCGTGGCGCCTTGTCGAAACCGAATACAGCGGCGACGACCTTGGCCACACCGAAACATTGTTCGGGGTGGGAAACGGTTACCTCGGCATGCGCGCGAATCCTGAAGAGGGCCGCGACGCCCACACACATGGAACCTATATCAACGGCTTCCACGAGACCTGGGAGATCCTGCACGCCGAGAATGCCTACGGCTTCGCCAAGGTCGGCCAGACCGTGGTCAACGTGCCCGACGCAAAGCTGATCAAGCTCTACGTCGACGATGAGCCCCTCTTGCTCGCCAACGCCGAGCTTGAGCACTACGAGCGGGTCGTCGACTTCCGCTCCGGCCAACTCGAGCGGGACATCATCTGGAGGACGCCGTCGGGAAAGCGCGTACAAATCCGTTCCAGCCGATTGGTCTCGATGGTCGATCGTCACCTCGCGGCGATGACCTACGAGGTGACGATGCTCGACGAGTCCGCACCGGTGGTCATCTCGTCACAGCTCCTCAATCGCCAGGACGGCGAAGACGAGTACCACGTTGCAGGTGCGTCGCTGGGAGAGGGAGAC
>JBLFZD010000049.1:0-15388 GCA_047610085.1 Ilumatobacter sp.
GCCGAGGCAGCCCGAGCGGCAAAGGCCTGAACAAAGTCAGCGAGTTCATCACGCGGCACCGACTTGAACGCAAGCCCGACGCGTTCACACTCTTTGCCGCCCAGAATCTGACCGAACACGATTGCGGCCATCGCTGTCTGCGGTCCGGCGATACGACGGAACATCCACGTGTGGCCACCACCGGGGTGGATACCAAGGTCGAGGAAGCGGGTGTCGATCCGGGCCTCGTCGGCGATGATTCGAACATCGCATCCGAGCGCAAGGTTCGCTCCAGCGCCCACCGCTGCGCCATTCACGGCCGCCACTGTTGGCAGCGGGCTGCGGGCAATGCGCAAGAAACCCTCGTAAATCACGCCGAGGCTCTCGCCGGTTGCTTCGGACAGATTACCCAAGTTCGCTCCGGCGCAAAAAGCCGGCGCGGCCCCGGTGACCACCAGTGCTCCAACGTTGTCGTCGGACTCGAAGGCGTCCATCGCCGCGATGATCTCTTCGACCATCGGCGCAGTGAGTGTGTTGCGCTCGTCAGGGTTGTTCAGGGTCAAGGTGGCGACGCCGTCGCGAATATCGGTCAGAACCAAAGGCATCCCACGATCATGCCAGCGCTGCACCCCTTCCACCGAACCTGTGTTGCCCCAACCTGTTGCCCCAGCCCGGTTCGGACAACACAAGTGCCGAACCAGTGCTCCTCGAACCGCAAACTTGAGTTACTCGAACCGGGTTGGGGCAACACAAGTTGAGTCCGTCGATAGGTTGCACTGTTCCATGCTGGATCATGTTTTCACCGATGCCATCGGCGCGCTGCGTGATGCATTCGAGGCGGCGTTCCTCGAACGGCAGCCGTTCGAAGAGCGCTTTCAGTCGGACGTCATCTCGGGCGATCTCACCTGGGAGACCAGCTACGGGCTGCCCGGCGAAGGTGAACCGCCGCGCATCGTTGCACACATCACGTTCGACTGGCCCGCATGGAGCCAGGCCGCGTACCGCCGCTGGTATGTCGAAGACGAACTCGGGCAACAACCGGCGATCGAAATCGAGATCGTGCTGCGGGTCCAGCGTCTGCGAGTGCCGGTCGACGCCGACCGCATTTACACAACGGTGCCCGAGCACAGCACCGACGTTGGCAGCGATCGGCTCGAACGTGCCGGCCTGACCACCGAGATCTCGCACCCAAATCCCAACGACCCGCTCGACCTGAACCCCGAGTACGCCGTTGAGATCACTTACGAAGGTGAGTACGAACTCGCCGAGGAGACGGTGGCCGACGGCCGCAGCACGCTGCTCGATGATCACTTTGGGTCCCTCAGCGGCTGGATCGCCGCGACCCTGGTGAAGCTGGGCGACCTTGAACTCGACTTCCTTCCACCGGACGACGACTAACCAACGCGGAGGCGCCGGCGTCCCGGCGCCGCTGCCCGATGCTCCATGATGGTGTAATGCCCACCTCGGACGTCATTGGTTCACACATGTTCACCGGAGGTGACGTCGTACTCTTCGATGTCAGCGACCGCATCGCGACGATCACCCTCAACCGGCCCGACGCGCGCAATGCGCTGTCGAGCGAAGTCCTGAACAAACTCGCCACGGCACTGCGAGCGGCCGAGGCCAACGACGATGTCGACGTCCTCATCCTCACGGGCACCGACCCAGCGTTCACGGCCGGTCTTGACCTCAAAGAGCTTGGGTCAACCGGCGGCAACCTCGACAGCGGCTCGGGCGCTGGGGGCGGCCGCAACTCCGACGGAGTGCGCGGGCCATTCCCCAAACTCTCCAAGCCGTTGATCGGAGCGATCAACGGCGTTGCGATCACCGGCGGCTTCGAACTCGCACTCAATTGCGACTTCCTCGTTGCGAGCGAACATGCCAAGTTCGGTGACACGCACTCGCGCGTCGGCGTGATGCCTGGCTGGGGACTCACCGTGCTGCTCCCCCAGGCGATCGGGGTCCGACGCGCTCGGGAGATGAGCTTCACCGGCAACTTCATGCTGGCCGATGAAGCACTCCATTTTGGACTCGTCAATCACGTCGTTGCACACGCGGACCTGCTGCCGTTCACTCGGCAGATCGCCGCCAACATCATCGACAACGAGCAGGACGGGGTCCGTCAGATCCGCGAGACCTATGACTCAATCGCCACGAACGATGATGACTGGGAGGCCGAGTCGCGCGACGGGCGAGCGTGGCGCCGCAACCAGTTCAGCCCCGGCAAAGTTGCTGAGCGGCGCAAGAAGATCCAGTCACGCGGCCAGAGTCAGTGACAATGAGCCAGGTCCCGCCACCCTTCCCTACTGACGGAATGCCCCCGCCTTCCGGCTTTCCCGCACAGCCCGGCGGGGACAACGCTCCAGCGGCGATCAGGCCCGGCAAGAAGTGGTTCTGGATTGGCGGCGCGACGATCGTCATCGGCGCCATCGCCGCAATCGTGATCGGCATCATCGGGATCCTCAACGTATACAACACTGTTGACGGATTCGAAGACGTACGCCCAGACGGGGGTTCCATCACTCTCGACCAGCCCGGCGGCTACGTAATCTACAGCGCAGACCAGTTCGGGTCAGTCCCCAGGGTTGCAGTGACCAGCCCCAGCGGCGAAATCATCGACCTCACCCGGTACGTCGGCGACTTGACCTACGACTTAGACGGCGAACAAGGCCGAGCGGCGTACACGTTTCAGGCCGAACAGGCCGGCACGTACCAAGTCGTGACCGATCGACCAGTCGCTATCGGTGAGTCGATCGGCGGTGATCTCGTTCGAGCGATCCTCACACCGATGGCCATCGGCTTGGTCATGTTCTTCCTTGGCCTCGCGATTATCATGATCACAGCGATTCGCCGCTCCACCGCCAAGAAGCCGCTCATTGCGCATCGCTAGCGGTCGTCAAAGAGTGGCGCCCATCGCGCGAAGTTCTTTCTGAACTTCGATCGCGATGTCGATAGCAAGGATCTCTGCACCGTTTTGGTTGAGGTGGAAGCCGTCATCTGCACGGACGTCCTTGCCCTCTTGGTCCCGGGGGTCCACCACGAATTCTGCCCAGCCGCCATCACGTCCCGAAAACCGCGACCAGGTGTCGACGAACACCACTTCAGGTCGTTCTGCTGCGGCTGCTTTGGCTGCCTGGTCTTGCAACGCAAGGCGAGCCGTGACGTCGGGATTGTCGTCGTTGGGGATGCCCACCCAAATCACGTGACGATCATCTTCGAGGAGGAGGTCCATGATGTTGCCCGCTCGTTGTTGGTATTCCTCGAGCCAGTCGGCTTCGTTCGAGACGGGGTCGCCAATGATGAAATCTATATTCCCGTCTGCGGTGCGGTCCGGAAGCGAGAGGCCCTGCGAGTCGTTGCCACCGAAGGTGACGACCACGATGTCGGGGTCCACCTCGGGCAACTTGGTGGCCAGCTCGACGGGCCAGTTGAAGAAGTCGGGCCGAGCAAGACCTGAAGACACCTTGTAGTTGAGGTCCGTTGTTGTGACCAGCGTGCCGTCGAGCAGCGTTTGTAGGTAGGGGCCGAAGGTGCCAGCGTCGGAGTCACCGACGATGTAGACCGACGCCGGATTGCTTGAGGTGGGTGGGCCGGTCGATTCGGTCTCGTTCGGCTCGGTTTCGGTTTCAACGTCGCCGTCAGAAACAGAGTCAGCATCGTCGTCTACCACGGTTGCGCCGTCACTCAGTCCCAGCTCGTCGCACAAGCTCGCGTTCTCGTCGTCCGAGCAGTCGATGTCCGCTGTATCGCCATCAGCTTCGGCATCGTCTCGTTCGGTTGCGGAGTCGTCATCGGCGGCCACGGAATCCTGAGACGTGACAATCGAGTCGGTCGACCTGCCTTCGGCGATGCCATCGTCGCCACCGAGATACGAGCCAAGTGCTCGCACCAGCGAGTATCCGACCACGAGCACAACGACAGCGACCATCAGCGCACTGGTGCGGCGAGCGCCGTAGTTCGGCGCGCTCGACCGCTCTCGCTGCGGCCCTCGTTGAGTAGAAGGTGGCGGTCGATCTGCCATCACGGCCCATAATATGGCGCCGCGACGGCTGCGCGGTAACACCTTCGCCGACCTGGCGAATGAAAGATGGCCCCTCACCTCCTCCGGACGATGTTCACACTGCGCTAGCCCTGTACCTTCCGTGCGAGTATGTTGGACACTTCCGTGAACACCCCCGGGATTTCCCGGGACATATCTCATAAGGGGAGAACATGATCAAGAGTAAGCAGATGCTCGCGTTCGGCGTAATCGCCGCTCTCGGAGTTGCCGCATGTGGCAGCGATTCCGACAGCGACAGCCCGGCCGAAGAAACCAACACCACCGAAGCCGTCGAAACCAACACCACCGAAGCCGTGGAAACCAACACCACCGAAGCCACCGACGATGCGGCCGAGGTCGGGCTCTCGACCGTCGGCCTCACCTACGACATTGGTGGCCGTGGCGACCAGTCCTTCAACGACTCGGCAGCAGCCGGTATCGAGCGGGCCCAGGCCGACTTTGGCATCTCGGCGAACGAACTCGTTCCGAACGCCGACGGCTCGAACCGCGCCGAGCTACTTCAGCTTCAGGCTGACGAGGCCGAGCTGGTCATCGGTGTGGGCTTCTTGTTCGCCGACGACGTCGTGGCAGCCGCCGCTGACAACCCCGACACGCTTTTCGCCGTAATCGACGACGCCATGCTCGACTTCGACAACGGTGGCGTTTCGCGCTGTGCCGACGGCAACTGCGCCGGCCTCACCTTTGCTGAAGAGCAAGGCTCGTTCCTCGTGGGCGCCGCAGCGGCACTCAAGAGCGAAACCGGCTCACTCGGATTCATCGGTGGCGTTTCGGGCTTCGGTCTGATCGAGAAGTTCGAGGCTGGCTTCCGAGCCGGCGCGGAAGCCGTCAACGCTGACATCATCATTGAGGCGCAGTACATCACTGCAGCTCCTGACTTCGACGGATTCTTTGCACCTGACCGTGCCAAGGAAATCGCCCTCACCATGTACGACGGCGGCGCCGACATCGTTTACCACGCAGCTGGTGGCTCTGGCGCCGGTCTCTTCGAGGCCGCAAAGGAAGCGTCCGAAGCTGGCGACTCGAAGGTCTGGGCAATCGGCGTTGACTCCGACCAGTACCTCACCGTTGACCCGGCCGTGCAGGAGTACGTGCTGACCTCGATGCTCAAGCGTGTCGACAACGCTGTATACGAGATTACTGCCGCTGCGAGCAATGGTACGTTCGTTGGCGGAGCCACCGAATACAACCTCAGCACCGATGGTGTTGGCTACGCAACCTCGGGTGGATACCTCGACGACATCGTCGATCAGCTCGAAGAGTTCAAGGCGCAGATCGTGGACGGCACCATCGTCGTCCCGACCGTGCCTGCCTGATTCATCTCGACTGAAAAAGTGACTGAGTTACAGCCACCGGCTGGAACTCACTAACCTGCCGAAGAGCGGGGCCGGTCCTCCGGTCCCGCTCTCTTCGTTTTCAATACACCGACCAGCGCATCTGGCGCTCTGCAAAGGACCTACGTGACTGCTGCGATTGAGCTGATTGGGATCACCAAACGATTTCCTGGAGTCATCGCGAACGACAACGTGAACCTCACCGTGCAACGCGGTGAAATCCACGCGATCTGCGGCGAAAACGGTGCCGGAAAGTCCACGTTGATGAAGATGCTCTACGGAATGCAGGCACCTGACGAAGGACGCATGCTGGTCGACGGTAAAGAGGTCAAGCTGTCCGATCCCGGCGATGCCATCGAACTCGGAATCGGCATGGTCCATCAACACTTTATGCTCGCTGACCAACTCACCGTGCTCGAGAACGTGATCCTCGGATCCGAGCCCACCAAAAGCCTGGGGCGGATCGACTTCAAAGCAGCCCGTGCACACTTCGACGAAGTTGGCGAGTCATACGGCCTCACGATCGACCCAGACGACTTAGTCGAAACCCTCGAAGTCGGCGAACGCCAGCGTGTCGAGATTATTAAAGTGTTGTTCCGCGGCGCTCAGATCCTGATCCTCGACGAGCCGACCGCTGTACTCGTTCCTCAAGAGGTTGAAGAGCTGTTCCGCAATATGCGCGACCTGAAGGCGACAGGAGCAACGATCCTGTTCATCGACCACAAGCTTCAGGAAGTTCTTGAGATCGCCGATTCGATCACCGTGCTGCGCCAGGGCAAGACCATCGCCACGGTCGACCCTAAGGACGTCACCGCTGGTGACCTCGCCGAACTCATGGTTGGCTCCGAGCTGCCCACGCCCGACACGACCGACTCGACCGTCACCGACGAGGTCGCATTGTTCGTCGATGGTCTCACCGTGCTCGACGACGACGAACGAGCCGTTGTCGATGACGTTTCGATGGTGATTCACCGCGGTGAAATCGTCGGGATCGCAGGCGTTGAAGGGAACGGCCAGCACGAACTCGTATCGGCAATCATCGGAACACTCGACCCCAGCATCGGAACGGTGTCTTTCAACGGTGAAGACATCGCCCACTGGTCGGTTCGCGAACGCCGCGAGGCTGGTGTTGCATACGTTCCTCAAGATCGCCACGAAGAAGGCCTGCTCCTGAACGCTCCCCTCTGGGAGAACGCAGCACTCGGCCACCAGACCGAAAAACCGTATGCAAATGGGATCTGGTTTAACCGTCCTGGCTCGAGGGCCAAAACCGAGACGATTCGCGAGGAGTACGACGTGCGTACTCCCAACGTCGAAGTCTCAGCGCATGCACTCTCCGGCGGCAACCAACAAAAGCTCATCCTCGGGCGCGAGATCACCTCCAACCCAAAGCTGTTGATCGCCTCGCACCCCACACGCGGCATCGACGTAGGCGCCCAAGCGGCGGTATGGGATCACCTCAGGCGGGCGCGAGCCGAAGGCTTGGCGACGTTGTTGATCTCGGCCGACCTCGACGAGCTGATCGGTCTCTCCGACACGATCGTCGTAATGTTCCGCGGCAAGCTCGTCGCCACGCTCGACCCCAACGATGTGACGCCGCGTGACCTTGGTGCATATATGACCGGTGCAGCACTCGATGACAAGGTGGCACGCTGATGAACAGCTCCCTCCTCCGTCGATTCATGCTCGGAGCGGGCGCGCCGATCGCCGCTGTGGCTTTTGCCGTTGCTCTCTCCTCGATTGCGCTCCTTGTCTCTGGAAGCAACCCACTCACCGCGTATGGCGACATGATCGAGAACGCCAGCCGGCTTGAGACCTTCGTCGACATTCTCAATGAGGCGACGCCGCTCTACATCTCGGCAATCGCCGCCGCCATCGGGTTCCGCATGAACCTGTTCAACATTGGCGTTGAGGGCCAGTACCTCCTGGCCGCATTCTTCGCAGCGGCCGCGGGCGGTTACTTCGCAGACCTGCCCCCGGTACTGCATGTTTCTCTCATCTTGATCGTCGCGATGTTCGTCGGATCTGCCTGGGCCGGTGTTGCGGGTGTGCTCAAGGTGACCCGAGGCATCAACGAGGTCATCAGCACGATCATGCTGAACTTCATCGCTGTCGGCGGCATCATTGCCTGGCTGATCCGCGAATGGGGCGACGACAGCAGTGCCACCAACACGGGTACCAAGCCGATCGACGCCTCGGGGCAGATGCCAAGCCTCAACGGCCTCCTCGAGATCTTCACCCGCGAAATCAGCAAGGGCCGTGAGCTCACCGGCGTGCTCTTTATTGCGATCGCTGTGGGTATTGCCTACCACCTGTTCATCAACCGCACTCGGATCGGATTCGACTTCCGCGCGAGCGGCTTCAACCCGCTCGCTGCCCGGGCCGGTGGCGTTCCACCCAAGCGGATGGTGATGTACGCGATGATGCTGTCAGGTGCATGCGCCGGCTTGGTCGGCATGGCCGAGGTGCTCAGCGAGCGCTATGAGTACGACCAGAGCTTCATCCAAGGCATGGGCTTCAATGGCATCGCCATCGCATTGCTTGGCCGGAACAATCCGGTGGGAATTGCGGGTGGCGCCCTCTTGTTTGGCTTCCTCAACCAGTCGTCGGGCATCTTGCAGATCACCGGTTCGGCTACGCCGGAAATCGTCGAGATCATGAAGGGCATCATCGTGCTCAGCGCAGTCATCGCCTACGAGGGCGTGCGGCGGATCAAGGAACGCGACGAGGCCCAGTCGACCGCCGAAGCCACCAAACGTATTCCCAGCACCGAGCAGAAGGAGGTTGTGGCATGACCGATGTAATGAAGCCGTCCGCCGCTCCGATCCCAGATCCCGGCGCCTCTCGGACGCTGCTCCAGCGATACGCCGGACTGCCGGCATGGGCTCGTTGGTCCACCTTTGCTGCAATCGGCATCTTGGTATTGTCCGCCGTGCAGACCTTTGGCGGCGATGACACGACCGTCCTCACCGAGCCCGGCACCGCTGGCGCCATGCTCCGTTTCTCTGTCCCCATTCTCCTCGCTGGACTCGGTGGTCTGTTCGCTGAACGGGCCGGCGTCGTCAACATCGGCCTCGAAGGCATGATGATCCTCGGCACCTGGTTCGGTGCCTGGGGAACGGTGAACTTCGGGAGTCCGTGGGCCGGAATCATTTGCGGACTCGTTGGAGGCGGCCTGGGCGGTCTCCTCCACGCCATCGCCACTGTGAGCTTCGGGGTTGATCACATTATCTCGGGCGTCGCGATCAACATTTTGGCGCCGGGCTTAATGCGCTTCATGTCCGACCAGATGACGATCAAAACCACTGCCCGGCTCGACGATGGCCTCGAACCTCGATTCCCGTTCAAATGGGAGGGTGGATCGATCACCCAATCGCCTCGAGCTGGGAGTTTACCGAAGGTCAACATTCCATACCTTGCCGGCGGCAAGCTCCCTGGTGGAGATGAGAGCACCTACAACCTGCTCGGGGAAATTGACGACCTCAACATCTTCTTCGTCTCCGACGTCTCCGGCATCATCGAAGGCTTCCTCACCCAGCTGTCGCTGTTCACGGTCTTTGCATTCCTGCTCGTACCGCTCAGCGCTTTCGTGCTGTGGCGCACAGCGATCGGCCTCCGTATTCGTATCTGTGGTGAGCGCCCCGAGGCTGGCGAAAGCTTGGGTGTGAACATCTACTTCCACAAGTACATCGGCGTCATCATGAGCGGCGCGATGGCTGGCCTCGCCGGTGCGTTCATCGCCATGGAGTTGTCGAACGTCTATCGCGAAGGCCAAACAACGGGCCGCGGCTTCATCGGCCTCGCAGCACTCATCTTTGGTAACTGGCGACCGGTCGGGCTGATGCTCGGTTCGTTGTTGTTCGGCTACCCGTTCGTCCTGGCTCTCCGCGACGGCACCGGCCTCGGTACGCACTCGCTGCTGCTGGTCATCGCCATCGCACTCATTGCGATGTTCGCTTGGTCCGCTTATCAAGGCAACAAGACCGACGCAACTATCGCGGGCATCCTCGGCGTCGTGGTTCTGAGTTGGTGGGCCTTCACCGATGTCGCTCCCGATTGGCTGCCGAACACCATGCCGTACGTGACCGTGCTGCTCGTGCTCGTGTTCATGAGTCAGCGACTACGGATGCCTGCAGCCGACGGGCAGATCTATCGCAAGGGCGGCTGATGCCACTCTCCGCTGCAGACGCTGTCGCCCTGCCCAAAGTGTTGTTACATGATCACCTCGATGGCGGGCTGCGACCCTCCACGGTGATCGAACTGGCCGACCAGATCGGCTGGGCTCTTCCGTCGACAGATGTCGAAGAGTTACAGCGTTGGTTCACGTCGGGAGCCGACACCGATGACTTGATGCAGTACCTCGCAACGTTTGAACACACGTGTGCGGTGATGCAGCGTGCCGATCATCTCGAACGCGTGGCGGCTGAGGCCGTTTCCGATCTCGCTGCCGACGGATGTGTCTACGCCGAGGTTCGTTTCGCACCCGAGCAGCACCAGTCGCACGGCCTTGCCCTCGATGAGGTCGTCGAAGCAGTCACCGCCGGCTTCCGCCGGGGAGAAACCCAGGCTGCTGCCGCAGGCCACCCGATCGTTGTGAACGCGATTCTGTGCGCAATGCGTACCGAAGACCGCTCGCTTGAGATCGCTCAGTTGATCGATCGGATGCGAGCGGGGGACGACAAAGTCGTCGCCTTTGACCTCGCCGGAGCCGAGACCGGCTTCCCGCCATCGCTCCACGCCAACGCGTTGGCGTTCGCGCGCCGCACCCAGCAGAACATCACGATCCACGCAAGCGAGCCGCCCGACCTCGAACTCATCGCGAATGCGCTCGAGCACGGCGCTCACCGAATCGGCCACGGCGTGCGACTGCAAGCTGACATCGACATCGGTCCCGGCGGCTCGATCGACACTGCCAACGGCCTCGGCACCCTCGCCCGATTCATTCTAGAGCACCAGGTCCATCTCGAGATGGCTCCGACCTGCCACGTCCACGTGGGAGCGGTTACCTCGATTGCGGCACACCCGATCGCGCCGATGCTGCGGGCCGGATTTAACGTCGGCATCAACACCGACAACCGCCTCATGAGCGGTGTTATGCCATCGAGCGAGCTTGCCGTCGTGGCGAACACGCACAATTTGACCAATGCTGAAATGGGCCAGCTCGCAACGAACGCGGCGATGGCCTCGTTCTCACCGATCGACCAACGTCAGCGATTAGTCGCCGACGTCATCGCTCCCGCCTACGCCTGACTCATAACATCTGGTGTCAGACACCCGTTGTCGAACGTATCAGCGGGTGAGGTGGCTGACGGTTTTGACTTCGATCCCGCCACGCGGTGCCTGTGTGACGGTCACGGTCACCTCGTTGGGCTTCGCGGTGAACATCACTTCTGCCGCGATCTCGACGGCGAGCGCCTCAGCAAACACCGCACGGTTGCGGAATCCCCAGAGGTAGAGCTTGAGGCTTTTGGACTCGACACACCACTGATCCGGGGTGTACTCGATGACGACCCGCGACAAATCGGGCTGCTCGGTGACCGGGCACATCGAGTTGAGTTCATCGTTGGCGAACCTGACCGAGGTGATTCCTGTGGGTGCCGGGAACACCTCAACGTGGTCGATCGCATGGCGCACGGTTGCGCCCAGAACGTGCAAGCCGCTGACATCGGGAGATTCCATCGTGTCGAGGCTACCGACGCCCGGGTGGCGGAATCTGTGGCTCTCCGTGGCGCACGGCACCTCGGTGTCACCCCACGTGGCCTACCATCGTGACAAATGGCACCCTCGAAACTCGTCTGGAGACGTCTTGTGCGCAAACCCTTCTTGATTCTCGGTGTCGTTGCGGCACTTGTTGCCGCAGCGTGCGCCGGTTCCGACACCTCGTCGAGCACGCCGTCCACCGCCGTTTCCGATACGGCTACACCGACGACAGAAGCAGCCGACGCGACCACGACAACCGCTGCGACAGAAGAAACGACCACGACGGTCGACCCAGCTGAAGCTCAGACCATTGAGCAGATCAACGCGTACATCGAGCAGGCTGCGTCGTTCGACCAAGCCGCAGCCGACGCACAGTTTCCCCGCGGCCTCACCTTCGCTGCTGGCGGCGCTCCCGGCTACACCCGCTATGTGTTCCGCGACACGTCCGCAGGTGTTGTCCCCACGCTGGTCGAAGGCCCGATCGATAACACCGTGCGCTGCCAAGACCCCGCACTCCCCTGTTCGTACCTCGAGCTGAAAGAGCTTCATGAATCTGGAGCTGAAATCCCCGAAGAACTGCAGATCACCGCTGATGAACTGAAAATGCTGGTCGGCCAGCTCGATGAGCTGAGTGCATTCGCTGTTGCCCACCAAGACATCAATCAGGCGTGCGCCGAAGGGTTCACGAGCGACCGCATTCAAACGGCCAACATGGGCACGCACCTGTACAAAGGCGAGTTCATTGCTGATGGTTTCAACCCATCCGAGCCTGAGATCCTCCTCTATGCGCTCGCTGACGACACCGTGCCGTCGGGGCCGGTCGGGCAGTGCCGCAACGGCGTCTGGGATGGCGAACCGATGCAACTCATCGGCACGTCGTTTATCATCCCGCCGCAGATCATCGGCAACGAGCACCCCGAAACGTTCGCCGGCCCCCTCGACAACTGGCACATTCACTACAACCTGTGCCGAGGCGCCACCGATGGTCGCGACTCGTTCCTGCCGATCAACGAATGCAGGGAGGCTGGCGGCCGATTCAGCGCATCTCTGGGCTGGATGATCCACGCGTGGGTCGACCCCGCACATGACAATGATCTCGGCGTGTTCTCGATGTGGAACTCAACGGTCGCACCAATCAGCGACCCAAGAACGATCGCAGCGTCACGAGCCGTCCAGGGCGACGACTTCCCCGAAGGCGCTGAACAGTCCCTCATCACCGACTTCGCGTACTCAGGTGAGCTGAATGTAAAGACCGGCCAGCCGTTGTTCTTCAACAACGTCGACGCTGTGCCGCACACGGTGAGTGCGGGAACCTTCGAGAACCCGCTGCTCGGCAACTTTGACTCGGGCCTCCTGTCACCCGGCACGAATTTCGAGCTGAGCTTCGATGAGCCGGGCGTGTACAGCCTGTTCTGCACGCTGCACCCAGAGATGGTCGCCACGGTCAACGTCGAGGACGCACCCACACCCGAGTAGCGCCAATCGATTCTGGGTTGACACAGAATCGATGACGCCCACGTCTGGCACGGTTGTCCGACATCCGGTGTCTCACATCGGATGTCGGGATGGCGAATGTCGTAGCGTGGGGGCGTGTTAACGCCTGATCAGCTCGCAACCTACGAACGAGACGGGTTCCTCGTCCTGCCCGACTTCGTCACACCCGAAGCGTGCGATCGATTGAAGACACGAGCCAACGACCTGGTCGAGGCGTGGGAGCCATCGGAGCAACGATCGATCTTCACCACCGACGAGCAGGCCCGAGCATCCGACCAAGAGTTTCTCAACTCCGGTGCCACCACCTGGTGCTTTTTCGAAGAAGCCGCGTTTGGACCCGACGGTGAACTGACACAGCCGAAGGGGTTGAGCATCAACAAGATTGGGCACGCGCAGCACGACCTTGACGATGAATTCGAACGGTTCGCCTACAACCCCGACCTTGCCGAGGTCGCCGCCGACATCGGCATGGTCGACGCCCGGGCCTTGCAGTCGATGTACATCTTCAAACAACCCAAGATCGGCGGTGAAGTCACCTGCCATCAAGACGCAACCTTTCTCTACACCGACCCGATCACGGTGACAGGATTCTGGTTTGCGATCGAGGACGCCTCGATCGACAACGGCTGCTTGTGGGCTGCTCCGGGCGGGCACCGAACAACGATGCGCCAGCGATTCCGACGCAGCGACGTTGCCGATCCGGCGAACGCAGATGGGGCGGTGTTCGACATGCTCGATGACACACCTCTCCCGGCCACACCCGCCGACGTCCACGCGCCGACCGATACCGACCTCGTGCCGCTCGAAGCCGAAGCCGGAACGCTCGTCGTGATCCACGGGCTCCTTCCTCACTGGAGCGGACCGAACCGTTCGGCAACCAGCCGACACGCGTACAGCCTGCATGCAATCTCTGGCGCAGCTGACTACCCGGCCTGGAACTGGCTGCAACGGCCCGCCGACATGCCGCTGAGGCCACTCGCCTCCTGAGCCCCACCTCTGGACCGTCGGTAGCGTGGTCCTATGTCGACCGCTGATCTGATCCGACGGGCCCCCAAGGCACTACTCCACGACCACCTCGATGGCGGGCTCCGGCCACAGACGGTCATCGACCTCGCTGCAGAGTACGGCTACGACGGGCTCCCCACGACCGATGTCCACGAACTCGGTCTCTGGTTCAACAAGGGCGCCAAGCGCAACGACCTCGTGCTCTACCTCGAGACGTTTGCCCACACGGGAGCCGTCATGCAACATCGTGACGCCATCGAACGGGTCGCCTACGAGTGCGCCCAAGACCTCGCTGCCGACAACGTCGTCTATGCCGAAGTCCGGTTCGCGCCCGAGCTTCACCTCGAACAGGGCCTCACACTCGACGAGGTTGTCGAGGCCGTGCTCGCCGGCTTCGAGCGTGGATCGGCGGGAACCGACTTGACGATCTACGCCATCCTCGATGCCATGCGCCAGGCAGCACGCAGCTACGAGATCGCCGAGTTGGCCATTCGCTATCGCGATGTCGGTGTCGTCGGGTTCGATATCGCTGGCCCAGAAGCCGGGTTCCCTCCCACGCGTCACCTCGACGCGTTCCAGTTGGTGAACCGCGAGAACTTCCACGCGACCATTCACGCGGGCGAGGCCTTCGGTCTCCCGTCGATCTGGGAGGCCGTCCAGTTCTGTGGCGCCGAGCGATTGGGTCACGGCGTGCGCCTCGTGGACGACATCGAGATCGGGCCCGATGGCGACGCGAAGCTCGGCCAGTTGGCGAACTACATCAGAGATCGTCGAATCCCACTCGAGGTCTGCCCCACATCGAACGTCAACACTGGCATTGCTCCAACCATCGCTGAACACCCAATCAGCATGCTGCGGCGGTTGCGCTTCCGCGTCACGATCAACACCGACAACCGGTTGATGAGCGATACCTCGATGAGCGAAGAGATGATCGCTTGTCACGAAGCATTCGGTTGGGGCCTCGACGATATGCAGTGGCTCACCGTCAATGCGGTGAAGTCAGCATTCGCCCCATTCCCCGAACGCCTCAAGCTCATCGACGGCATCGTGAAGCCGCGGTACGCGATGCTCAAAGCGGAACAACAACTCGGCGCCTGACAGACTCGGGGTCATGTCCGTCGAAACCGTCATCGTCGATCACCCACTCGTGCTTGATGCACTCACCCGCATCCGGGACGCAAACACCCCGAATGCGCTGTTCCGCCAGCACCTCGAACGCATCGGCACGTTGCTGATCGCCGAGGCAACACAAACGTTACCGACCGTCGAAGGCACGGTGACGACACCCTTGACCGAGGCGCCAGCGACACGCCTTGCGGTCCAACCGGTCATCGTCCCAATCCTGCGCGCCGGTCTCGGGTTCCTGGCTCCGGCGCAGCAGTTGCTGCCAGCCGCCGACATTGGCTTCATCGGGATTGCGCGGAACGAGGAGACGCATCAACCTGAGCCCTACGTCAACAAGCTGCCGGACAACATCGGAGAACGGCCCGTGATCGTGGTCGATCCGATGCTTGCAACCGGTGGCTCGCTCATTCACACGCTCGAACTCCTCGTTGAACGCGGTGCTTCGCAACCGCTCACGGTCATCTGCGCTCTCTGCGCTCCCGAGGGGATTGCTGCGGTCGACAAGTGCGGTATCGATGTCACGCTGTTCACCGCAGCGGTCGACAGCCACCTCAACGAGCAAGCCTTTATCGTTCCGGGCCTCGGCGATGCCGGCGACCGCCAGTTCGGCGCTCCAGCGTAAGAAACGGGTGGCGTCACGGAGTGGGTTGCGGACGGGGTTGCGGACGGGGGTCAGGCACCCTCCGCTCAGCGG
>JBLFZD010000050.1:0-15303 GCA_047610085.1 Ilumatobacter sp.
TTGGCAACCAAATCTCGGACTGGGTAAACCGCCCGCCGACCCGTTCGTCGAACGAGCCGATCGATGTTGCGGCGCCCCGGCCTGGCTTTGAGAATCGGCTCGACGTTGCCCAGGTCGCTCAATACGTCGCCCCGTCCACGGTCACGGTGTCTGCAGACGTTGGTGGCGGAGGCGTATCGCTCGGCACCGGCGTCATCATTTCCGATGACGGCGAAATTCTCACCAATGCCCACGTCGTTGAAGGTGCGGTCGAAGTTCGAGTTCGCCTGGCAGGCGAAACGGAACCTCGCAAGGTGACCGTTCTTGCCAGTGACCGAGGTAATGATCTCGCACTGCTGCGGATGTCGGGCGAGGGGTACGAAGCGGCCACGTTTGCCGACCCGGCAAGCGTGCGGCTTGGCGACGACGTCATGGCCATCGGCTTTGCACTCGGTCTTGACGGTGAACCGTCGGTCACGCTTGGCATCGTGTCTGCACTCGACCGCAGCGTTGGCCAAGGAGATGTCTATCTCGACGGCCTGATCCAGACTGATGCCGCGATTTCGTCCGGCAACTCCGGTGGCCCGCTCGTGAATGCTGCTGGCGAAGTGGTCGGCATCAATACCGCCGTCGCTCGCGACACCGCCGTGTTTACCGCTACCAATGTGGGCTTCGCAATATCGGTCGGGGAAGTGCTTCCGGTCGTCGATGCCCTGCGTTCCGTATCCGATGGTGCGGTGCGCGAAGAAGCCTTCCTTGGCGTTGGCCTCGAAGACCGCCGCGACGGCGGCCAGGGAGTCATCGTGACCGGCGTGGAACCCGGAACCCCGGCTGCCGAGATCGGGGTCACCGTTGGTGACCTGATTGTCTCTGTTGATGGTGCTGCAACCGACGGTTCGTCGGGTCTCATTGCTGCCATCCGTGACAAGCAGCCCGGTGACCAGGTCACCGTGGCGATCGTCCGTGACTCCGAGTCGCTTGAATTTGACGTCACGTTGACCGCCCGCCCCGAGTGATTCGGGCGGCTGCGACCGCATCATTCGGGTGTCAGCAGGATGATCGGCGCAGCGGCGAGTGCGGGAGCACGCTTGGTTCGAAGGTTTCACAGACCAGCGGGAGGTTGTTGAACATCGGTCCGCGAGCTGACATAGCGAAGCCGAGGTGGCCAAGGGAATGATTCGAGATAACGGGTTCAGGGTCAGCGCGACCCCATGCGGCTGGCGCCAATGAAGCGTTCATGGCGACACACGCACGCGGACGAGCAGCGCGGACGACGCCCTAGCCTGCCGGTCGTGAGCGACGAGGCCGAGAACACTGCAATCGATACCGCAAGGAACGACAACACGGCAAGCAATTCTGCGCTCCGCCCGCTTTCGGGTTGGCTTGCCATTGCGTTGGTCACCGGTACGTCCGCAGCGGTGCTCGTCCTCGAGATCCTCGCCGGGCGTCTGCTTGCCCCGTATGTGGGCGTCAGCTTGGAAACGTTCACCGGCATCATCGGCACGATCCTCGGCGGCATCGCAATCGGTGCGTGGGCCGGCGGCGTTGCAGCCGATCACATCGATCCTCGACGGCTGTTGCCTGGCCTCCTCGTTCTCGGCGGCGCATTGTCGATTGCGACGATCCCCATCGTGCGCGTGCTTGGAGAAGGCGGCGGCACCGGTGGAGGGGCACGCATCTTGATCCTCACCGCTTTCGGGTTCTTGCCGTCGGCGACCGTGCTCAGCGCCGTCCCGCCAGCGGTGATCAAGCTGCAGCTGCGCGACCTGGCTTCGACCGGGGCAACCGTGGGCCGACTGTCGGCATGGAGTACGGCGGGGGCGCTGTTTGGCACGTTCTTCACCGGCTTCGTGCTCGTGTCAGCTGCTGCGGTCACCACGCTGATCGTGTCGGTGGGACTCCTGCTGATGGCCTCCGGCTTGGCGCTCTGGGCAGCACGCCGTGTTGAGGGCGGATCCCGCTCGTCGGCAAGCGAGATGCTCGGCCTCGGCGGGCTTGCAGCGGTATCGCTCGTCGGTGTCGTCACCATTGACTCGCCCTGTGAGACGCAGACCGCCTACTACTGCTTGTCGGTCGTCGAAGACCCGTATCTCGAGTCGGGACGCACGCTGGTCCTCGACGACCTCCGCCACAGCTACGTCGACCTTGATGACCCGATGCTCCTTGAGTTCTGGTACGTCCGCCGAATTGCGGATGCGATTGAAGTCCACACTGATGAGTCAGCCGACCCGATCAATGCCGTGTACCTCGGTGGCGGAGCGTTCACCGTGCCGCGCTACGTGCGGGCAACCCGTCCCGGTAGCGATCAGACGATTTTCGAGATCGATGGTGACCTCGTCGATGTTGTCGAGACTCAGATCGACTTCGATCGAGGTAACGATGTGGACATCCTCGTTGGCGATGGCCGGTTGGGGCTAGCAGACACTGATGATGATTCGGCCGATGTGGTCGTTGGCGATGCGTTTGGGAGTCGGGCCGTGCCGTTTCATCTGGCGACCCAAGAGTTCATGCGCGACGTCGACCGCGTGTTGGCCTCGGGTGGGATCTACGTTGCCAACATCATCGACGGGCCCGAGGAACGGTTCCTGCGTGCCGAGGCCGCGACGATCGCGTCGGTGTTCGACTACGTGGTCGTGGTCCGTGGACCCCGCATCTTGGCCGGCCGGAATGGGAACTCGACGGTTGTGGCCAGCCAGTCACCCATCGATGTTGATGCCCTCGCCACTCGGCTGGCCGCTGATACGAACCCGAGTGATCGCTCCGACGCGCAGCCTGACGCCGACCGCGTCGTCGGCGAAATCCTCGCCGGGCAGGCGCTCACTGAGTACTTGGCGGGCGCAGACATCCTCACCGATGACTTCGCCCCGGTCGACCAGCTCCTTTCTAAGGTGATCTGAACAGCCCCGCTCAGCGGGTCGACCTTCGAAATTCCCACCGTCGAGTGGGGCTTCGCCCAGAGTCAAGACATCTCGAGCCAGCTCGGTTGCCAATGACTCTTTTGCCGACGCTGGCGTGTGAACGACCACGTGTACCGCCGCATCGTTGCCGATGATGTGTCGTGAGTCACCAGATGCGCGACGAATTGCGCGTGAGCGCGGCGTTGGAAGCGTCGACGCGCTTCCGTAGCATTGTCTGGCCGTGATCGGGAGTTAGTCCGATCACATGAACACCCTGCAACTGAACGTCCGACTAGGCCGCCCGCATCGATTGGGACTGGAACCAGCCGGCACAACCGAGTTTCTGAGCTCCGCATGCACGTCGTTTATTCGTGTTGCGGAGCTTTTACGTGGAGAGCCCCCGGATTCACCGGCTGGCTTGGACAACGAGAAGGACCGCCAAATGGCACAACAAGCGATCGTCGGCGAAAAGGTCGGCATGACACAGAAGTGGGTCGACGATAAAGTCATCCCCGTCACTGTTGTCAAGGTCGACCCAATGCGCATCGTTCAGATCAAGACGAGCGAGAAGGATGGCTACACCGCCATTCAGGTCACCTATGGCAATAAGGACGTCAAGAAGCTGAATCAGCCCCAGGCTGGTCACTTCAATAAGGCCGGCGTCGAACCCGGCAAGCGCCTCATCGAACTTCGTCTCGACTCTGTCGACGGATTCGAAGTCGGCCAGGAACTCACCGTCGAGCAAATCGTTGCGGGTTCCAAGGTCGACGTCACGGGCACCAGCCGAGGTAAAGGCTTCGCTGGCGTCATGAAGCGCCACAACTTCAAGGGCGCACCTGCCTCGCACGGTGCGCACAAGAACCACCGTAAGCCCGGCGCCATTGGCCAGTGTGCCTTCCCGGCCCGAGTGTTTAAGGGCATGAAGATGGCTGGCCACATGGGTCACGAGCAGGTCACTACGCAGAACCTCGAGGTCGTCGAATCTGACCTCGGGCGAAACATTCTGCTCATCAAGGGAGCCATTCCTGGCCCCGCCGGCGGTGTTGTCACCGTCCGCAACGCTGTCAAGCTCGCAGGAAAGGGAGCCTGAGCCCATGGCCGAACTCACCCTCAAGAACGCCGCTGGCAAGGATGCCGGCAAGGTCGAACTCGACGCTGCTGTCTTTGGCCTTGAGCCAAACGTCCCGGTCATGCACCAGGTCGTCACCGCTCAGCTCGCTGCACGCCGATCTGGCACGCAGAGCACCAAGACTCGCTCCGAAGTACGCGGTGGCGGTCGCAAGCCCTACGCCCAGAAGGGCACCGGCAACGCCCGTCAAGGCTCGATCCGTGCGCCGCAATTCACCGGTGGTGGCATTGCCCTCGGCCCGAAGCCACGCAAGTACAACCAGAAGACACCGAAGAAGATGGTCAAGCTGGCCACTCGCTCGGCGCTTTCTGATCGTGCCAACGAGAACCAGGTCGTCGTTGTTGACTCCTGGAACTTCGACTCACCGAAGACGAAAAATGCGAAGCAGGCGCTTGATGCCCTTAACCTCGCTGGCAACGTGCTCGTGGTTCTCACGACCGATGATGCGAATGCTTTCTTGAGCTTCCGCAACATTCCCAACGTGCAGGTAATCAACGCCGCTGAGCTCAACGCCTACGACATTCTCTGTAGCGACTGGGTTGTCTTCACCAAGGATTCGCTCCCGACCGGTACACCGGTTGGCAGCACCCCGGCGCCTTCCAAGAAGGCCGACGCCAACGCAGCTGATGAAGCCGGAGAAGCGGCTGAAGAAGGAGAGGACGCCTGATGAAGGACCCTCGCGACATCATCATTGCGCCGATCGTTTCGGAGAAGAGCTACGCGCTCATCGAAACCGGCGTCTACACATTCCAGGTGCACACCTCGGCAAGCAAGCCCGAGATCCGTGACGCGGTTGAGTCGATCTGGGGCGTTGAAGTCTCCAAGGTCAACACGCTCAACCGGCCTGGCAAGCGCAAGCGCACCCGAGGCACGAATCGTGTCGGCGTCAAGCCGGCTACGAAGCGGGCCATCGTCACCCTGGCATCGGGCGAAATCCCGTTGTTCGAGAACTGAGCCAGGAGGACTGAACCATGGCAATTCGTTCACGCAAGCCCACAAGCCCCGGCCGTCGCTTCCAGACGAGCCACGACTTCGCCGAGATCACTAAGACCTCGCCCGAAAAGTCGTTGCTCGCCAAGAAGTCCCGGACCGGCGGTCGTAACGCCTACGGTCGCAAGACCAGCCGTCACCGCGGTGGTGGCCATAAGCAGCAGTACCGCATCATCGACTTCCGTCGTGTGAAGGACGGAACCGTCGCCAAGGTCGCTGCGATCGAGTACGACCCCAACCGCACGTGCCGTATCGCACTGCTCCACTACCTCGACGGTGAGAAGGCCTACATCCTTGCTCCCAAGGGCCTAAACGTGGGCGATCGCATCACGTCGGGTCAGGGCTCGGACATCAAGCCCGGTTGCGCACTCGAGTTGCGCTACGTCCCGGTCGGTACCACCGTCCACAACGTTGAGCTCCGTCCCGGTGGCGGTGGCAAGATCGGCCGCTCGGCCGGTATGTCGGTTCGCCTTGTTGCGAAGGAAGGCGACTACGCAACGCTGCGTATGCCCTCCACTGAGATGCGCCGAGTATTGCTCGACTGCCGAGCAACAATCGGCGAGGTCGGCAACTCCGAGCATGAGCTCGTCAAGATCGGTAAAGCCGGTCGTAACCGCTGGAAGGGCAAGCGCCCCCAGACCCGTGGTGTTGCCATGAACCCGGTTGACCACCCCCTTGGTGGTGGCGAAGGCCGTACCTCTGGTGGTCGTCCCGCCGTGTCCCCTTGGGGCAAGCCCGAGAGCCGCACCCGCAATAAGAAGAAGAGCTCACAGCAGCTCATCATCCGCCGTCGTCGTACCGGAAAGGGCGGCCGTCGCTAACCGCGGCGGACGCAGTAGAGGAATCAACTCATGGCACGCAGCCTTAAGAAGGGCCCCTTCGTCGACGAGCATTTGCTCAAGAAGATTGACGCCCAAAATGCCGCCGGCGAGCGCAAGGTCATTAAGACCTGGTCCCGTCGCAGCACCATCATTCCCGACATGGTCGGTCACACCCTCGCGGTGCATGACGGCCGTAAGCACGTCCCGGTCTACGTGACCGAGTCGATGGTCGGCCACAAGCTCGGCGAGTTCAGCCCGAGCCGCACCTTCAAGTACCACGCAGGTATGGAAAGGAACGCGAAGCGCTGATGACTGGTCCCAAACTCAACGAGAAGTCCTACGTCGCCGGACAGCGTTCTGGCACGAAGTCGACGGCAAAGTACGTTCGCAGCTCTGCCTCCAAGGCCCGAGCTGTACTTAATCTCATCCGTGGCATCGACGTCGTGTCAGCTGATGAAGTGTTGCAGTTCACCGACCGCCACATCGCTCACGATGTGCGCAAGGTGCTCGCATCGGCCGTCGCTAACGCCGTGAACAACGATGACGAAGAAGCTGAAGAGCTCTTTGTTCTTGCATGTTTTGCAGACGAAGGGCCCACGCTCAAGCGCTTCCGGCCTCGTGCCCGTGGTCGTGCCAGCCGCATCTACAAGCGCACCTGCCACATCACGATCATCGTCGCTCGTATGACCGACGACCGCATCTCAATCGTCCACGCTCGTCGTGAACGTTCTGGTGGTGCGGGAGCCAGTGGCCGTCCGACTTCGTCGGCAGCGAGCCGCAAGGCCCGCGTTGAACGCTCCCAAGCCAAGGACGACGCTGTCGACACCTTGGTTGATGACGCCGCCGACACCGGAAGCGACGAAGCAATTTCAGCTGAGTCCGCAAGCACCGTCGCAGCATCGCCGTATGGCGATGGCTCGCACGCCCCGCTTGACGACGTCCACGAGATGCCTGAAGGCTTCGAGATCAAGGGCAATGCCCAGTCGATGCTGTATCACGAGCCCGACTCGCGGTATTACGCGGCCACAACGGCCGAAGTCTGGTTCGACTCCGTCGAATCCGCCGAATCAGCCGGCTTCTCGAAGCCCGGCGCCAACAAAGAAGAAGCGGCAGCTGCCGAGTCGACCGAGGACGCCGCTGACGAGGCGGAGGAGAAGTAATGGGTCAAAAGATCAATCCCTACGGGTTCCGTCTGGGAATCACAACCGAGTGGAAGTCGCGCTGGTTCTCTGAGCGTGACTACAAGCAGTACCTCACCGAGGACTGGCAGATTCGTGACCAGATCATGGAACTGCTCGAGACTGCCGCCATTAGCCGCATCGAGATCGAGCGCACCCGCGACAAGCTTCGCGTCGACGTTCACACCGCCCGTCCGGGCATTGTGATCGGCCGTCGTGGTGCTCAAGCCGACGAGTTGCGCAAGATGATCACCGAGATCACAGGCAACCAGAAGATCCAGCTGAACATCGTGGAGATCAAGGCGCCTGAACTTGACGCTGCACTGATCGCCCAGGGTGTCGCTGATCAGCTGATCAACCGCATTGCCTTCCGTCGTGCCATGAAGCGTGCCGTGCAGAACGCCCAGCGTGCTGGTGCACTTGGTATTAAGGTGCAGTGCTCGGGCCGCCTCGGTGGCGCCGAGATGAGCCGCACCGAGTGGTACCGCGAAGGTCGTGTGCCGCTGCACACTCTGCGTGCCGACATTGACTACGGCATGCGGGAAGCCAAAACCACCGCTGGCCGTGTCGGCGTGAAGGTCTGGTTGTACAAGGGTGACATCACGCCGTACAAGAAGGCCAACGACGACAAGATCGCCCGTGAGGCCGCAATGGCCGTCGGCGAAACGTCTGGCCAGACCGCAGCTGCCGGCCCGCGCAAGGTTGTGTCCTCGGGCCGCCCGGGCGCACCGACTGAAGCACCTGCCGGCGACACTCAGCCGCTCGTTCTCGAAGCCGATCCCGAGCTTGAGAACTTGTTGCTCGACGAAGCATCCATCGACACGTCGGCGGCTCCCGCTGGCGACAAGCAGGAGGGCTGACATCATGTTGATGCCCCGCAAGGTCGCACACCGCAAGCACCATCGTGGCCGCACCCGCGGTCTCACGAAGGGTGGCTCCGGACTCAGCTTCGGCGAGTACGGCATCCAGGCGCTCGAGCCCGGTTGGCTCACTGCCCGCCAGATCGAGGCTGCTCGTATCGCCATGACCCGAGCCATCAAGCGTGGTGGCAAGGTCTGGATCAACGTGTTTCCGGACAAGCCGGTCACCAAGAAGCCCGCCGAGACCCGCATGGGTTCGGGTAAGGGCAACCCTGAATTTTGGGTCGCAGTCGTCAAGCCCGGCCGAACGCTCTTCGAGCTGTCGTACCCGGATGAGGCAACCGCAAAGCTCGCCCTCAATAAGGCGATTCAGAAGCTGCCGATTAAGGCACGCATCATCACCCGCGAGGAGATTGTCTGATGGCTGGCAAGAACAGTGACTTGGCCGAACTGTCGATGGGAGAACTCATCGATGAATTGAAGGCCACCAAGCAGGAAGCGCTGAACCTGCGCTTCCGCAACGCAACAGGGCAGCTCGAGAACACCGCCGAAATCGGCAAGGTGCGCAAGCAGATCGCCCGTATCAACACCCTCATTCGCACCAAGGAAATTGTTGCAGCAGAGGCAGGACAGTGAGCATGGCTGAAGAAACAGCAGAAGCAACCGAGTCACGCGCGGCCCGTAAGGTCCGCGAAGGAACGGTCGTGTCGAACAAGATGGACAAGACCGCTGTTGTGGCCGTCGTGTCCCGTGTTCCGCACGCCAAGTACAACAAGATGATCTTGCAGACCACAAAGCTGCACGCTCATGACGAGACCAATGACGTCAACATTGGCGACAAGGTCCGGGTCATGGAGACCCGCCCGATGAGCAAGCTCAAGCGCTGGCGCATCACCGATGTTCTGGAGCGTGCAAAGTGATTCAGCAAGAATCTCGCCTCCGAGTGGCGGACAACAGCGGGGCCAAGGAAGTTCTCTGCATCAAGGTTCTCGGTGGCACGCGCCGCCGTTACGCCTCGATCGGTGACGTCTTTGTCGCAACGGTGAAGGACGCGATGCCGGGTGCCGGCGTCAAGAAGGGCGAAGTCGTCAAGTGCGTCGTCGTCCGTACTAAGAAAGAAAAGCGCCGTCCCGACGGCAGCTACATCCGCTTTGATGAGAACGCTGCCGTCCTCATCAAAGACGACATGACACCTCGCGGTACCCGCATCTTCGGCCCAGTCGGCCGTGAATTGCGTGACCGCAAGTTCATGCGCATTGTTTCGCTCGCACCGGAGGTGTTGTGATCATGAAACTCCTCAAGGGAGACACCGTGGAAGTCATCACGGGCAAAGACAAGGGCAAGCAGGGTGAAATTGAATTCGTCTTTCCGAAGACGGGCAAGATCATCATCAACGGCATAAACACGGCGTCGAAGCATTCCAAGCCCAGCCGTGCCAATGAGCAGGGCGGGATCATCGAGAAGGACATGCCGATGGACGCCAGCAATGTGCAATTCGTGCACAAGGGCAAGCCGGTCCGCCTCGGTTACAAGGTGAAGGACGACGGCACCAAGGTGCGCATCGCTCGTCCCTCAGGAGAAGAGATCTGATGGCTGACACTGTCGAAATCCCCCGTCTCAAGATCAAGTACAACGACGTGATCGCCGGAGCCCTCAAAGAGCAGCTCGGTATCGAGAACGTGATGGAAATCCCGCGTCTCGACAAGATCGTTATCAACATGGGTATGGGCCGTGCCGCTGGCCAGCCTTCGCTCATGGACAAGGCGATTGATGACCTCACGGTGATTTCGGGTCAGAAGCCCGTCGTCACCAAAGCAAAGAAGTCAATCGCGAACTTCAAGCTCCGTGAAGGTCAGGCCATTGGTGCCAAGGTCACGTTGCGTGGCGACCGCATGTGGGAATTCCTTGATCGCCTCGTGTCGGTGGCAATCCCTCGTATCCGTGACTTTCGCGGACTGCCGGCCCATTCTTGGGACGGACAGGGCAACTACACGTTTGGCCTCAACGAGCAGTCGATGTTCGCGGAGATCAATCCGGACACGATCGACCATCCGCGTGGCATGGACATCACCATTGTCACGTCGGCCTCGAGCGACGAGGGCGGCTACGCACTCCTCGATTCGTTCGGATTCCCCTTTAAGAAGGGCGAAGACGCCGCCAATGCCCCCCGCAAGAAGCGCCGAACTGGCCCGCAGTACGGCAAGAAGAGCAAGTGAACTGAGCTGACATGGCAAAGAAAGCACTTATCAACAAAGCCAATAAGAAGCCGAAGTTCAAGGTTCGCGCTTACACGCGCTGCCGGCGCTGCGGCCGTCCCCGTTCCGTTTACCGCAAGTTCGGCCTCTGTCGTATCTGCCTGCGTGACCTCGCTCACGCCGGTGAGATTCCGGGCTTGACTAAGTCGAGCTGGTGAGGAAGGACCAACAATGCTGACTGATCCAATCGCCGACATGCTGACGCGTGTCCGCAACGCAAACACCGCAATGCACGATGAGGTGCGCATGCCCTCTTCGAAGCAGAAGGTGGCACTTGCCAAGATTCTCGAAGCCGAAGGTTACATCTCGAGCTTCGATACCGCTGCGGCAACAACTGGCCCCGGCCAGGTGCTCACCATCCAGATGAAGTACTCCGAGGAACGTGCTCGCACGATCAGCGGAATTCGTCGAATCTCGACACCGGGCCTTCGGGTCTACCGCCAAGCAACCGCCATCCCGCGTGTTCTTGGTGGCCTCGGAGTCGCTGTCCTGTCCACCTCGAACGGCCTCATGACCGACCGCGAAGCGCGTAAGCGCAAAGTCGGCGGCGAAGTCCTCTGTTACGTCTGGTGATCTGACATGTCTCGTATCGGAAAATCTCCCATCACGGTTCCCGCCGGCGTTGACATCACCGTTTCCGGTGGTCGCGTTGCGGTGAAGGGCCCCAAGGGCTCCCTTGAGCGTGCGATTCCCGGCAACATGGGGATCGAGCAGGACGGTGACACCCTTACGGTGTCTCGTCCCGACGATGAGAACAAGTCGAAGGCGCTCCACGGCCTGACTCGTAGTCTCTTGAACAACATGGTCATCGGCGTCACTGTCGGTTTCCGCAAGGAACTCGAAATCCACGGCGTTGGTTACCGCGCCGAGCAGCAGGGCCCGAACAAGCTCCGCATGAACCTCGGCTACAGCCACACCATCGACGTTGTTGCCCCCGAGGGCATCGTCTTCGAAGTGCCGCAGCAGACGTCGATCATCGTGACCGGAATTGACAACGAGATCGTCGGTCAGGTCGCCGCCAACATTCGAAGCCTGCGTAAGCCCGAGCCGTATAAGGGCAAGGGCGTTCGTTACTCCGGCGAGCGGATCATCCGCAAAGCTGGCAAGGCAGGAAAGAAGTAGTTATGAGCAAAATTGCAGAAGCTCGCCGCAACGGCAGGATCCGGCGTCACCGCCGTGTCCGCAAGAAGATTCACGGAACCGCTGCGCGGCCCCGCCTCGCAGTGTTCCGTTCAAACAAGCACCTGTCGGTGCAAGTGATCGACGACGACTTGGGTGTCACCCTTGCCGCTGCATCCACGACAGAAACCGATCTTCGCTCCGCCTCAGGTGCGAGCGTCGACGCCGCAGCCAAGATCGGCCAGCTTGTTGCTGACCGTTCTAAGGCTGCCGGTATCACCACGGTCGTGTTCGACCGTGGTGGATTCGCCTACCACGGCCGCATTGCTGCCGTAGCGTCTGCTGCACGTGACGCAGGACTGGAGTTCTGATGGGTTTCGGAGGAAACAACCAGGGTGGCCGTGGCGGTCGAGACGGAGGGCGTGAACGCGCTCCCGATCCCGATGGTCTGCGTGAGTCACGCGTCATCACGATTAACCGTGTTGCCAAGGTCGTCAAGGGTGGTCGTCGCTTCAGCTTCACCGCACTCGTCGTGATTGGTGACGGCAACGGTCGCGTTGGTCTCGGCTACGGCAAGGCCAAAGAGGTGCCGTTGGCAATCCAGAAGGGCACCGAAGAGGCTCGTCGGAACCTCTTCACCGTTCCGATGGCGAGTGGCACCGTTATCCACGAGGTCCTCGGTCGCACCGGTGGCGGACGCGTGATGATTAAGCCAGCGTCGGCGGGTACCGGTGTAATCGCCGGTGGAGCTGCTCGAGTCATCCTTGAAGAGGCTGGCGTTCAGGACGTGTTGTGTAAGAGCCTCGGGTCGGCAAACCACATCAACGTGGCACGCGCGACGATCCAGGGTCTCAAGGCAATGCAGCGCCCTGACGACGTTGCGGCTCGCCGTGGCCTCGCCATGGACCAGTTCGTGCCCAAGGGCTTGCTCAATGCCTACAACGAGTCGAACAAGAAGCCGGCCGAAGCAACCACAGCTGACGCCGGTAAATCCGAAGGAACGAGCTGAACATGGCTGGCATTACCGTCACCCAGATCCGGTCGTCGATCGGCACCAAGCCCAAGCATCGCGGCACACTGCGGGCGCTCGGTCTCGGTCGTATCGGCAAGACCAACACGCTGCCTGATCGCCCGGAAATCCGCGGCATGATCGCACGTGTTCCCCACCTCATCGAAGTGAGCGAGGAGAACTGACATGAAGGTCCATGACCTCAAGCCCGCAGCGGGTTCAACAAAAAGCCGGAAGCGCGTCGGTCGCGGTACCGGAGGCAAGGGCGGTAAGACCGCCGGCCGTGGTTCCAAAGGGCAGCGGGCACGTAACACCGTGCAGCGCGGCTTCGAAGGTGGCCAGACGCCACTCATCCGCCGGCTCCCGAAGCTGAAGGGGTTCAACAACCCGTTCCGCGTCGAGTACCAAGCAGTGAACCTGCACACCCTTGGCGATCTTGCCGAGAAGGTGGGCGCTGACATCTCGATCGACATGCTTGTCGAGCACGGTGTCGTCCGCAAGGGTGCATTCGTCAAGATCCTCGCCCGTGGTGAGATTTCCACCAAGGTCAACGTTGATGCACACGGTGCTTCGGCGTCTGCCAAGGAGGCCATCGAGGCCGCCGGTGGCTCGATCAACATGATTACCCTGCCGTTCAAGGAAGAGGGCAAGGCTGGACGCCCGCCTTCATCTGGCAACCAATTCATGAACCGCTGAGTCGGTCCGATTTGCCCCCTCGGTCGGCCGGGCGATCTCGTCATTGCCTCACGGCAGCGACGTTGTCGTTCATCTGGCCAAGAGCTCAATCGGGCCCGATTCAGTTCGCTGATTTTGGAGGTTCCGCCTGTGTTAGTGGGCGGATCTCTTCATCTTCTGCAACATGATCTGATCTGGAGGCCCGCACCTGGTGCGGGCCTCCGGTCTTTTTAGTCTCACAACGCCACCTCCCGAGCGCCTCGGCCGTTCGGGAACGTGGGGGACACGCTGATAGCCTCGCCGCTGGTCCGGTTCACCCTTGGTGTACCGCCCTTCGACTCTCACCAAGGACTTCGATGATTTCGAACCTGTTGAACATCTTCAAGATCAGTGACTTGCGCAACAAGCTGCTGTTCGTCGTCGCGATGGTGGTTGTGTACCGCCTCGGTGTGGCGATTCGCGTGCCGGGTGTTGACCCGATCGCGATCGAGCAGCTGCAGGCTTCGGCCAGCCAGCAAGGTGCTCTCGGCTTCATCAATCTGTTCTCGGGTGGTGCCTTCGAGTCGTTTTCGATCTTTGCGTTGGGCATCATCCCGTACATCACCGCCTCGATCATCATGCAGGTGCTCGGTGTCGTGATCCCGAAGCTCGAGGAGCTCCAGCAGGAAGGCGCTGTTGGTCAACGCAAGATCACGCAGTACACGCGTTACGTCACCATCGGGCTGTCGACCATTCAGGCGACGGGCCTCGTGTTCATCTTCGGTACTGGCCAGGGCCAAGCATTCTTCACGCAGGGTCCCCCCACGAACGTGCCTCTGCTGACTGGCGGCATTTGGCCGCGTGGGTACCTGATCATCCCGACTCTCGTGGCGGGCACGGCAATTCTGATGTGGCTCGGCGAGCTCATCTCGCAGCGTGGCATCGGTAACGGGATGTCGATGATTATTTTCGCCTCGGTGGTTGCTTCGCTGCCTGGCGGATTCTGGGGCATCCTCCAGTTGAACAAGGTCTTCTGGTTCTTTGCGATGGTGATCCTTACCGTGGGAATTGTGGTGGCGGTTGTCTTCGTGGAACTTGGGCAGCGAAGAATTCCGGTTCAGTTCGCCAAGCGCGTCGTAGGGCGTCGCATGATGGGCGGGCAGAACACGTACATTCCGCTGAAGGTGAACCAGGCAGGCGTGATCCCGATCATCTTCGCCAGCTCGATCCTGCTGCTCCCGGTCATCTTCTCGAACACGCTTGGCGGAACCTCTGGAGAGGGCTGGCGAGCAAGCATTCAGGAGTTCGTGAGCGAGTACATCGTGAACCCGTCGAACGTGGTGTACATCACGCTGTTTGCGCTGATGATCATCGCCTTTGCATACTTCTACAACTCCATAGCGTTCGACCCCGTTCGCCAGGCGGATCAACTGCGTAAGCAGGGCGGCTTCATCCCCGGCGTGCGCCCCGGCCCTCAAACCGAAAAATACCTCGGTAAGGCCGTGAACCGGATCACGCTCCCGGGTGCGGTGTTCATCGCGATCATTGCGATTCTTCCCTACATCCTGTTGCTCGTTGCCAACATCAACTCGTTCGGCTTCGCCGGTACCAGCGTGCTCATTTCAGTGGGTGTTGCCCTCGAACTGATGCGCCAGATCGATAGCCAACTGACGCTGCGTAACTACGAAGGCTTCCTGAAGTAAGGCCACGATTGTGATCCCGGGCGCCCGCCTTATCATTCTCGGGCGACAGGGTGCAGGCAAGGGGACGCAGTGTGTGCGTCTCAGCCGGCACTTCGTCGTACCGCATATCTCCACAGGGGACATGCTGCGCGCGGCTGTACGAGAAGAGACTGATCTCGGTCTCATGGCCAAAGAGGTGATGGACGCTGGTGGCCTCGTGTCTGATGACATCATGATCGGCATCGTGCGCGATCGGCTGTCCGCCGACGATGCCAGTACCCGTGGCTACATCCTTGACGGTTTCCCCCGCACAATCGATCAAGCGCTGGCGCTTGATGGCATCTGTGATGACCTTGGTAAGCCCGTTGACGTCGTCCTTGATCTGAACGTGCCCAGGGAGATGGTGCTCGAACGAATTTCGTCGCGCCGGGTCTGCCGGGACTGCGGCACCAACTACACATCTGCTGGCACGGACCCCACTCCATGGATCTGTGAGGTCTGTGGCGGGGATGTCATGCAACGCGATGACGACACGCCGGAGTCGGTGAATCGGCGCCTCGACCTGTACGAAGAGCAGACGTTTCCGCTCATTAAGCATTACGGCGACCAGAACCGCCTGTCGGTCGTGAACGGCGTGGGTCATCCCGATGCCGTGTTCGAGCGCCTGGTGAAGGCCGTCGAGCACAGTCGTCGTTGACCTCACCTGTCGAGGGATCTTGGTACGCTGGAG
>JBLFZD010000051.1:0-15026 GCA_047610085.1 Ilumatobacter sp.
GCCTGAATTCTGAAGGCGTTGGTTCAGGCAACGAGGTGCTCGGAAATTGGGACCTCTTGGGCGACGGTTTCGATGCGGTGTGCTGTCAGCCGGCCGTGGCGTCGGGCGAAACGTACGGGTTCGCCGTCGATGAGCAAGGCGCCGTCCCACACGACGTATGCCTCGCTGCGGTTGAGCGCGCTCTCACGGCACTTCGCGCTGGGCGCTCACGTGGGACAGATCGCCCTCGCCCGAGCGACGTCGAGGTCGTCGGAAGAGAAGAGGTTGGCAAGCGTCCCCGCTCCGTCCCAGCATTGGGCGCGACCGACAAGCAGTGGAGCTTGCATGGTCGAATCGAGCTGATGGTGAGCAGTGAGGCATGTGTCCTGAATTTGAGGTTCGTTGAGCACAATCGCAACGGTAAAGACAGGGCGTTAACTGGGCGTTGCTCATTGGCTGTCGGTGATTACTCATTGTCCGGTTCGGGTCGCAATCGAGCATCGTCACTGTGTGTTCCGGGCCCACGCACTACAGTAAATCCTGATGAGCAGGCTGTGTGAACGACCGGGGTGTTCTGACATTGCCGCGGTCGAATATGGGATGCGTACCGAAGATTTAGTGTTTTGGCTCAATGTGATCACCCAGCGCGACCGACCAGAGAGCGGGGTGCTCTGCCAGCTTCACGCTGACTCGATGGTCGTACCACGCGGCTGGACTCTCGACGATCTTCGTGACCCTGATCTCCACTTGTTCCGACCACCGGCCCGCCCGGATGGGCCAGCCACGCCGAATCGTCGTAAGCGTTCTTCCTCGTCGGGCGAACACGTCGAACAACTCGCGCTCGGAGGTGTCGTCGAGGTGCCGAAGCCTGAAACGGTCGATGAAACCGAGGTTGCCGGTCCGGTCGCCGAGCAAGAACCAGCTCAAAGTGGCCCGTCGGCCGAGGCATGGAAGCCGAACTTCGACGCTGATGACGACCTAAACGGGATGTTGTCACCGGGTAGCCCGCTGCTCTCGCGGGCCTTCCGTGGCGCTGACCGCCCCGACTGAGGGCGATGCTCATGGAAATTGTTCGTCGAATGACGGCACCTGTCGAGGCTGCGACCCTGTTTGCGTATGTCGGGTCACTCGACGACTACCCGGATTGGATGCCGCTGATCCACGGTGTTGAGCACACCGACTCGAGCGACGACGAGCGCCCAGCGTGGATGGTTGAGCTCCGGGCACAGGTCGGTCCGTTTGCTCGTTCGAAGCGTTTGCGAATGGTGCGCGCCGAGTTTGAACCGGGTATTCGTGCGGTGTTCGAGCGGAGCGAAGACGACGGGCGGAAACACTCGGCGTGGGTGTTGCACGCTGAGCTGAGCGATGTTGAATCGGATGCTGCATCCACCGAGCTCACGATGACGATGCGATACGACGGTTCTCTGTGGGCCGGCCCGATTTTGGAGCGCGTGCTCGACGATCAGGTACGGCGGGGGAGCGACAACCTGCTGCAGCTCGTCAGCCCTGTGGGCTGACGTCAGCCCGTTTGCCCCAGGCCGAATACCGGCCGTCGACGCGCCGCTCAAGCACGAGCGGGGTCGAGAAGCACTCGCTCAAGGAGGCTGAGGTCATGACGTTCTCAAGCGGGCCCTGCTCGAAAATTGTTCCCGACTTCACCAGCGCGGCGTGGGTGACCCCGTGCGGAATCTCGTCGACGTGGTGCGTCACGATGGCGAACGGCGCCGCAGTTGGATCATTGGCGAGGTCGGCGAGGGTGTGTACCAGTTGCTCTCGTCCACCGAGATCGAGCCGGGCGGACGGTTCGTCGAGCAGGATGACCGCTGGCTCGTTCATGAGTGTGCGAGCGAGTAAAACCCGCTGTTGCTCGCCTGACGAAAGCGTGCCGAAACGTCGATCGCGGAGCTGGGACACCGCCATTTCGCTCAAGCAAAGGTCCGCTCGTTCATCGTCGGCGGGGGTGTAGCGGTGCCACCAAGGCTCCAATGCGGCGTAGCGGGCAGTTCGAACGACGTCGTGGACGCTCAGGTCACCACGAAGTTGATCGGCGAGCGCTGCGGACATGTAGCCGATACTCCGGCGGAGTTCTCGGACGTCGGTGGTGCCCAGGCGTTCGCCAAGCACTTCGACGGTGCCCGATGTCGGGTGGTCATACATCGCCATCACTCGCATCAGGCTGGTCTTGCCCGAACCGTTGGCTCCGATGATCACCCAGCGCTCATCTGATCGGATGCGCAATGATGCACCGTCGAGGATCGTGGTGCCATCGCGGCGAAGGACGATGTCGCTGACCTGAAGCGTCGTTCGTACGGTCACGGGCCTAGCCAAGCGCGGTGACGAGTGACCCAGAAACAAGCGGTCAATGAACGTCACCAAACTGCAATGTCGGTTAGGGTTTTCTTTCAATGGTGAGCAGTGAACTGATCTCGGTGAATGGGTGCAGCCGTTCCCGGGGATTTTGGCGCCGAATGGCGACCCTGCTGACGGCTGTGGTGCTCGGTGCGACCCTTTTGCCCAATGGCGCTTCCGCCCAGAGCGAAACGCCGGCGGAGAAAGCCGCTCGCGAGATTCAAGATGCTCGGGATCAGGCCAATGCGGCCGCCGATGCCTACTTCGAAGCCGAGTCGGTGCTCGACCAACTCGAAGACAACCTGACTGGCCTTGAGGCCGAGGAGAGGCAGCTTCAAGCCAAGGTCGACCAGCTCCGATCTGAGGTCGAGATCGTCGCGCTGTCCCGCTACATCGAGAGTGGAACGGAGGGAATTCCTCTGCTGACTGATGTGTCTGAACCTCAAGATCAGATTCAGGCTGAGGTGTTTGTGAATGTGCTCACCAACACCGGGGCAGACGTGCTCGACCAATACGACGAGGCCGAGAAGACTTTGCAAGAGACTCAGGAGGAGGTCGCTGACCGTCAAGAAGAGATTGATGCTCAACGCATCGAATTCGCTCGCCTTGAGGTGGTTGCGCTCGACGAAGTGGAGCGACTCCGAGAGATCGAACAAGATCGGCTCCAGGACGAAGCAGTGCAAAAGGCGCTCCAAGCACAGATCGCCGCGGAGCGGGCGGTTCTCGAAGAGCAAGCGCGGCTCGATGCTCAGGCTGCAGCTCGAGCGCTGCCGAACCCTGGTCTTGTCGTGCCGACGTCGCCCGAGGTCTCGACCCCAACGACGACGCTCGTTCCGCAGCCGCCGATCACCGATGATGAGGGCAATGTGGTCGAAACGGCTGGCTCCGAGACCACCGTTGCCGAAACGCTGCCTCCTGAAACCACGGTTCCTTCCAACAGCGGCGCCTCTGGAGGCACGAGTGGCGGTCGCACGGGCACTAGCGGCGGCGGTAACGGTCCCGGCTCGGTCAATACCGGTGGCATCTACGTGGACGGGATCATCTGCCCGATGCCAGGGTCTGCTTACGGCGACACCTGGGGCGCTGCGCGCTCGGGCGGGCGCCGCCACGAAGGGGTCGACCTCATTGCGCCTCGCGGCCTCCCGATCTACGCGGTCACGAACGGCGCGGTCACATTTAAGACCAACCGGCTTGGTGGCAACGCTGTCTCGCTGGTGGGCGACAACGGAAATCGCTACTACTACGCACACCTCGATAGTTACGAGGGCAGCAGTCGTCGGGTCGCCCAAGGCGAAGTCATCGGTTACAACGGTGACACGGGCAATGCTCGGTTCAGCACGCCGCACCTGCACTTCCAAGTGCACCCGGGCGGCGGGCAGGCCGTGAACCCGTACCCGTCGGTGCGTGCTGCCGGCTGCTGATCTGCCACTATCGAGCCAATGGCCGACTCCTCCGACCTTGCATCGTTGCTGTCGGACGCGCTCGGCGGTGCCGAGGTCGACTCGCTCACTCGCTTGACCGGCGGAGCATCTCGCGAGACCTGGAGATTTACCGCTGACGGTGCGGCGCGTATCGTCCAGCGTCAACGTGCAGGCGACGAGCGCGACATGATGATTGAAGCTGGCGTGGTCGCTGCAGCTGGCGCAGCGAACGTGCCCGTCCCTGAGTTGATCGCAGCCGAACGGGGCGGTGACGGCTCCGCATTTATGATTTTGGAAGCGATCGAGGGCGAGACCATCGCCCGTAAACTGCAGCGCGATGACGAGTTCGCCGAGGCTCGATCTCTGCTGACCGGCCAGTTGGGCGCAGCCCTCGCTCGAGTGCATTCGATGGAGCCGGCCACCGCCACCGGGCTTGAACGAGTCGACCAAATGGACTTCTATACCAACGTGCTCGACAGCCTTGGACACGCGTATCCGATGCTCGAACTGGTCAGGAAGTGGCTGCTTGAGAACCAGCCCCCAGCCTCCGCTGAAGTGGTGGTCCATGGAGACTTCCGCCTTGGCAACATGATCGTTGGCTCCAATGGGTTGCGAGCGGTGATCGATTGGGAGCTTGCGCATCTCGGCGACGCGATGGAAGACCTCGGATGGCTGTGCGTGAAGGCGTGGCGATTCGGACAGGCTCCGCCTGTTGCGGGCCTCGGTCAGTACGGCGAACTCTTCGCTGCGTACGAAAGCGCTGGTGGGCGCAAGGTGGACGCGAACGTGGTCCGGTGGTGGGAAGTGCTGGGGACGTGGAAGTGGGCGATCATGTGCATCTTGCAAGCCAACGTGCACCTCAGCGGAGCGGCGCGCAGCCACGAACTCGCTGCAGTCGGACGCCGAGTCTGTGAGAACGAGCACGACCTGTTCCTCGCCCTCGAGGGCCGTTGGTGAGCGTGCACGGATCGCCCACCGCTGCCGAGCTGATCGAATCGGTGCGTGAGTGGCTCGAACGCGACGTGCTGCCGTCGAGCGAAGGTTCCCTCAAGTTCCACTCACGTGTGGCGATTAACGTGTTGGCAATGGTCGAGCGAGAACTCGAACTGGGTACCGACCAGAATGTGGAGCATGCCGATCGGTTGGCCTCGATTGCCATGACCGATGACGTCGAGTTCGCAGTGGCGATCCGCAATGGCGACCTCGACGATCGTCTTGACGAAGTGCGCGCAATCTTGCGCGCCGACGTCAACGCCAAACTCGCCGTCGCGAACCCGAAATATCTAAAATAGGCTCGCCTTGCCTGGCCGGCAAAGCGCTTCGGCCTTCCCCTGCGGCACGTAACGCTGTCTCGGCGGTTTGCCTCGGAACTCAAGCCACCCAGCTGCTGGTTTGACCTTCAGGCATCGATGTCGGCAGCGACGCTTCGAGCCAGCGTCGCCAACCGGCGTCGGTAGACCTCGACCGGGGGGCGATCGATCTTGAATCCCTTAGGTGACAGTTCCAAGATTTCGGCCCACTCGTCGCGGCGTCGTCTTGCCGCGGCGCTCTGCCCCGACGACTTGCTTTCCAGGTACGCCGCCAGGCCGTTTCTGAGACGGCCCACGATGAGCCACACCGCTTCTTGGGTGTGCTCGTTTTTGGCACTCATGATCTCGTCGGAGTGCTCCGAGGCCGCCATTAGCTCCCAGAGATCACCCTCGAATCGCTGCAGCACACCGTTGAGTTGGTCGGCTGTCGACCCTGGACTCTTCAGCGCAGCGAGGGCGAGTTCAACCTGGCCCTCGAACAGAGCGATAAAGGCAGAGGCGAAGATGTCGCCCTTATTCCGGAAGTATTGATAGAGCGCGGGGCGTGACGTTCCGGCAGCGTCGGCGATGTTGGCCATCGACGTCGCCGAGAAACCGCGATGCGAGAATTCGGCGATTGCTGCAGCATTGATGGCCTGACGTCGAAGGTCACCGCGCAGCTCGGTGCCACCATCGGATTTCTCTTCGACTGCCACCCGCACACCTTGACACATTCCGAAGATTATGTCTCCATAGTTGCCTGACGTTGAACGCAAAAAGTGTCAGCGTCGTCCGACGCCATTCTCGCAGGCGCGCGCAGCTGACTCGACCGGGTACCAAACCCCTATCGTCACGCACCCTGGAATCGAGGGTGCTGACATCTTCAAGCGACTGTTGGAACGGACGCCATGCCCCCCGTATGACCGAGTTCGGCACCGGACTCGAACACTTCAATTCCTTCGTTTTGGTCCACGCTGGTGGCTCACCTTTGGGGTGTTTCGGATCTTGGCGTGAGTTCGTGTTGTTGCGGTAGGTCCCGGGAGCGACACAGGGGCTCTGCGGATCTTGCGATGTCTTACGTCATCAGAATTCGAGGAGCCCTTGCTGGAGACCGATCTTCGGCGAAGTGCTGATCGGCTTGCCCGCCCACATCACCGACACCTCAGCGTCCGTCATTAATCAGGCACTGCCTTGGCACCTCGAGGCGTGCGCGGTGTTGGCACGGAGTCAGTGTTGACGAGTGCCACGTTCACCGGCTCGGAGGCTGCGATGCCGGAGGCTGAGAGAGCCCGGTCGGCCAGGTCAGGTTGCCGCGATGACCGGCCTCGGAAGCTCGCTTGGCCTTGCCCTCAGCATCATCCAGGCGACTGCGCTCATAATGACAGCACCACCAATCAACGTCGCCAAATCAGGTGTCTCGCCCGGCCAGACCCATACCCAAAGCGGTGCGAGAACGACCTCGGTCATCAGGAGTAGTGGGATGCGCGCCGCAGCGACCGACCGGTGCCCGAGGTTGAACAGCGGCAGGCCCACCCCCAAGGCGAATCCACCGGAAATAAAAGCCATCGTCAGGTCGCGTCCACTGATTCGGAGTCCAGAGTCCAACAGCGCGATCGCGCCGGAGCCGAGCGTGAGGAATGCCGCGGCGATCAATGTTGGGATCACGGGATCGACTCGGGACGCCGAACGTTGAATGACGCTGTAGAGCCCGACGAGCACCGGGATCAGAGCGGCGAAGAACAGTCCCAGCGCCGAGCCTGCGTCGAGACCCGCGCCAACCATGATGGTCACACCGACCGCCGTGATCGAGATCGCAACAATCGTGGACCGCTCGACGCGTTCACGCAAGAGCACCCAGCCGATGATCGCAGCGAAGACCGGTGCTGCGGCAAGCATGAACAGCGTTGTCGCAGCAGACGTTCGTGACAGTGCAAGGATGTAGAGCATTGAGGTAACGGCCAACACCGACGCGGCCACCCATGTTCTCCACGTGACATCGGTGAAACTCACCGGGCGCCTGCTTCGGCGCACGGTGATGAGAAGCACCATCACCAGCACCGTCGAGAGCCCTCGATAGGTCAAGAACTCGAAGTCGCTGGCGTTCTCGACACCGCGGAACGCAATGGCCGTCACGCTGAATGCCACGCCAGCCCCAGCAACTAAGACTGCACCTTGCCCCTCGGTGAGCTCGCCCTCACCAACGAAAGCCTTCCCGACGGCGCGTAGCACGGCGGTATTCTATGTCCGGCGATCCGCACCGTAGGGCCAGACGCCCTGGTGAGGTTCAATCGTCCCGCAGCGAGCTAACGAATGGACGCGAATCAAGCGTGGTTGGACGCGGAGCCGGTCCTGGTCGCGGCAGCCAGTTATCTCGAGCTAGACAGGTGGAATTCGGATGAACTGGCATAAATTATTAGCACTCTCAACCCGAGAGTGCTAACGCCGAAACGCGGCAGAGGTCCGTGGAAGGACGTGTCTGCCTCAGTGAGCCAGGAATGACCCCCGAGCGAGTTTCGGGATTGTCGCGCACCCCTGCGTGGGCTCATCGTCGCTTTGAAATTTCAGGAGCGGCCCGTCAGCCATATCTCTCTTCGTCAGGACCCCGCTGCATGGGCAAGTATCTGCTTTTCACACCTGGACCGATCAATGTGTCCCCTGAAGTTCGACGTGCAATCGCTCGAAAAGACATCTGCCACCGAGAAGTCGATTTTGAGCGGCTGTTCCGGAGAATCGAACGCCGGCTCTTGGAGCTCTTCGAGATCAGAAACCCACAGAAATACCAGGCGGTCGTCATCACCGGATCGGGGAGTGCTGCGAATGAGGCGATGCTTTCCTCGGTCGTCGGAGACCAGAAGATTCTCATTCTGTCGAATGGAGAGTTTGGCGAGCGTCTGCACGAGACGTCGTCGATTTACAATCGCCATACGTTCATCCTCCGATTTCCATGGGGCGAGCAACTCGATTTCGAGGTCATCGATCGATACCTAGAGACGCACGCGATCGACGTCATTGCCGTGGTGCACCATGAGACCAGTTCGGGAATGCTCAACTCGTTGGCCGAGGTCGGCGAGCTCGCTCAGGCCCACGGCGCAACCCTGCTGGTCGATTGCGTGAGTAGCGCCGGTGCGGAGGCCATCGACATGGAACGCGACCACATTGCGTTCTGTTCTGCGTCGAGTTCAAAGGCCATCGGCTCGTATCCGGGTTTGTCGTTCGTGATTGGCAAGACGGCGGAGTTCGAGAAGATTGCGGCGCTACCAGCAAAAACTTCGTACCTGAATTTGTATAAGTTTTTCTCGTTCGCCACGGAACGGTCGCAGACACCGAATACGCCAGCGGTACCACTTTTTTACGCCTTGGATCAGGCGTTGGCCGACATCCTCGACGAAACCGTTGTGGCCCGGCGGGCCAAGATCCTCCGGAAAGCCACGAAGCTCCGCAAGGGCATGACGAAGCTCGGCCTGACGTTCCTTTTGGAACCCAGCGACATGTGCTCGGTGCTCACGACGGTCAACATGCCACCGGGCGTCGACATCGATAAACTTCGTCACAAGCTGCGCGAGCAATCGATCATCATCTATGAGGGCAAGGGACCGCTCAAGGGCCGTGTCTTTCAAGTCGGAAGTATCGGCGAGCTCTCCAAGCCTGACGTCCAGACGTTTCTCCGTGCACTTCGCGCAGCGATAAGAGGGATGCACATTGTGCAGCCGTTGGGTGCCCACGAGGCCGATCGATTCGTGCCCGACCTGTTCGAGGCGGTGCCGGTCGGTGGGGTGGCCCTGCGAGATGGCGCGGCGTGAATGACAGAATGACTCGTCTCTGGTCGACCAAGACCAGAGACGACGAATGGTGGTCGTCTTTCGTGACTGCGCCACTTGCGGTGTTGTTCAACTACGTCGTTGTTGACATCAGATGGCTGACTCCAAACCTGATCACCGTCGCATCCTTCGTCAGCGCCGTCGTCGCTGCCGGATTCGTCGTCGTGGGCGGTGCCACCAACTTCGTGCTCGCAGCACTCCTGATTCATCTCAGCCACGTCTTTGATTGCATGGACGGACAGTTGGCCAGATATCGGCAGACGATGTCGGCGGCGGGTAGCTATTACGACCGGGCAACAGATCAGATTCAGGTTGCCATGTGGTTTGGCGCGGTCGCCTATGCCGCTTACGACCAATCTGGACGAGTGCTTCCGGTATTTCTGGCGTTCGCCGGTGTCTCGTTCTACTCGCTGCGCGGCTACACGAAGTACGTCGAGATCCACGTCGAGATGTCACGAGACAAGAATTATCTCGAACGGATCGCGAGCGAAAAGTTCGCTGCCCGGGCGGGCCAACCGGAGGGTCGGGCTTCGGGTCTGTCGTCTGGCGTTTGGTGGTTCATCGGTGAGCAACGCAAGATTCTCCACTTCGACGAAGGCGTCTTCATCTTCATGCTGTCGCTCGCGTTGGTTCTCAACCAGTTGACACCGATGCTGTGGATCTTCGCCCTGAGTCAGGTGTCCATCGGCGCTTCGAGGGCATGGCAGCGTGGACGGAACATCGAACTCGCCCGACACGTAGAGCTGACAAAATGACCAAAGCAATCATCCTCGCGGCCGGAGTCGGATCGAGAATCCGGCCACTGACCGACAACTGCCCGAAAACGCTGTTGACCGTTGGCAATGAGACGATTCTCGGGCGCATGCTGACGGGCGTTCAAGCGTGTGGCATTGACCAGGTCGTCATCGTGCTCGGCTATCTCCACGAGCGGATCGAAGCCTTCGTTAACGAGACATTTCCCGATCTCATGGTGCAGTTCGTCCTGAACTCTCGATACGACGAGACGAACACCGCCTACTCGCTCATGCTTGCCGCCGACCTCATCGGCACGTCGGATTTCGTGAAGTTCGATGGTGACGTCGTCTTCGACCAAGAAATCCTCAACAAACTGTTGGCTGGCGGTGACGGAAATTTTCTGTGTATCGATCGAAACATCCAGCTCGATGCTGAAGAGGTGAAGGTCGCGCTTTCCCACGGAACACGTGTCGCTCTGGTCAGCAAGACATTGGCGCCCAAGGATGCCGTCGGTGAATCCATCGGCATCGAGCGGATCTGTGCCGGCACGGCGAAGCTGCTGTTTGACAAACTTGAAATGATGATGCGAGACGACGCCCATCTCCAGGATTACTACGAGGCTGCATACGAACGTCTCATCGCAGAGGGTGTGGCCTTCGACGTCGTGGACATCAGCGGGCTGGCATGGACGGAGATCGATACTCGAGAGGACTACGACACAGCCGAGACGATCTTCGGTTGACGGAGGGTCCCCGATGACGACACGGTGAAGAGTGCTGGTTCCTCGATTCCAAGCGGCGACGACCTGGGCCTGTCTCAACCCTGGAACCTGCCAAAAGCCCCGAATCCAAACAGGTCGCCGAGGGTGCTGTCGAACAGCACGTGAAACTCGTCACTCGAATTCACGGTGGACCTCTTCGGTGAACGTCCGACCGTGTTCGACGAAAGTATGGCCATTAGATGATGTGCATTGAGGCGTCATGAGCCGGTAACCCCTCGTTGACATTGTTCGGCCATCGTCAATGGTGTCCGACGAACGAAGGGAGCGGTAGCCAGATGGATCTGTATCGCCTTCGTATCGAGGTACCCGATGATCCCGGCCGTATCGGTCAGGTCCTCATGGCTCTCGGTCGACTCGCCATCAACGTGGTCGAGATCGACTGCCACACCCTCGATGGCGACGTGCGCATCGACGACCTGTTCGTCCACGCAACCCGCCCATTGGATATCCCTGCGATCGCTGGTGCCGTTGAGGGCACCGGCTGCCCACTCGTCGAGATCCGACCACTCGCTGCCCATGACCTCGAGGATCCCGTGACACGAAGCATGCGGCTCATCACGAAGGTCACGGCAACGCCCAGGCTGGTCGATGATCTGATCGCCTGGTGCGCGGGTGACCTCGTGCGAGCCGATCTTGGTTGCGTGGTCGACTCTCGTGTCGTCGCTGTCGACAGTGTCGCTGGGCGCGCACTGGCGCAGGCCGCTCCCGTGCAGGGGCGTGAGTGGGTCAAGCGTTTGCGTTCGAAAGGCGTCGAACCATGGGTACTCGCGGTGCCGTTCGATCGTGCAGGCCGGCGTGCAGTCGTTGTCGTCGTGCGCAGGACATCGTGCTTTACGCGAACAGAAACTGCTCGGCTGCGGGCGTTGCTCGACGCTGCCTCGCGCCGTCCAATCTCGTCTCCCGCCACGGAACATTTTGATGGTGTCGAATCAGCCTGGGATCTTCGCTGAGCAGTACCGACGCATGAACATCGCCAGCCCTTCAACAACAGGAACCCCAATGTCTCAAACCGCCATTCCCCTCCCTCGCGGCGCCAGCAGCGTGTTGGCTGACGTGATCCCTACGGTCCGGGAGCGCACCATGCTCTTCGTGATGGCGGGAGCACTCTTGACCGCCGCCGCATCGCAGGTGAAGATCCCGTTGGGCTTCACGCCGGTACCCGTCAACCTCGCAACGTTCTCCGCCGTTCTCGTCGGCGGGGCGCTTGGCGTACGACGAGGCGCTGCGTCGATGGGCCTGTTCCTGATCTGCGGGATCGTTGGATTCCCGTTCTTCACCGGCGCCAACAGTGGGTGGGCGTACTTGACCGGAGCGACCGGCGGTTACCTGCTCGCATACCCGCTGATGGCGGTAATCGTCGGCATCGCAGCTCAACACGGTCGTGATCGCCACGTGTCTGCGTTCATTTTCGCAGTAGTCATGGCCAACATGGCCGTCTACGTTGTTGGCGCCGCCTGGCTGGCGCACGTGATCAATGTGCCCTTGATTGGCTCCGACACAAGCGCGTGGTCGCTGGGGATTCGTCCGTTCCTCGCAGGAGACGTGGTCAAGATGATCGCCGCCGGCTTGGCGTTCCCCGCCGCCTGGCGCTTCGTTGAACGGTAAACCTCGGTCGCACGGTCGCACGGTCGCTTCGTCACCTGTTGCGTTCCAGGCACATGAAGATCCTGAGGTCGGCTTGTCATGACCATTGTGATGCTCAATGCTGTTGACCTCGATGACGGCCACGAATCCTCGTCGAGCTTCGCTCAGTGAGACGGTTCAAAGTCGATGAGCGAAGGAAGGCGTCACCCCTCGTTTCACGTGCCGAGACGTCTCCCACACCAACGACTTCCGGCCGCACGCCAAACGTCCTGAGCGCGGCCCACTCGATATGGGTTCGTTCCGGGTGAACAAACGCAAGCCCCGGACGTCCATTCGACGCACCCGCAATCGTCTTTGACCAGGGCATGAACACCTCCATCGTCGCCCCAAACTCTGGACAGAGGACCGAGCGTTACCGCCTCATCCCGGTGATCGGGGGGACTGTCGGGAACGCCAAACACTGAATTTCGACAAGCAGGTGTCACTCCCTCTGCTGGTATGAACCAGATCAGGTAGGCGGGTCGGCGGCAAGGCGCACTTGGCGCAGGCCACCCTCTCAGCTCGGTCTCTGCCGAATTCAGCGGTGTCTATGTAGGAATGCTCGTAGCCGATCACCGGCTGGCGTGGCTCGCTGGACGCTGTCGAATTCAGCAAAACGGCCCACAAGCGTTCCGGTCGGCACGATTTCGATCGAGTTCAGGAAGCGTTGCTCTCGGAGTCTGAAGCCCAGGTTCGAATTGTTTCGATCACGATCGATGCCATCGGCCGAGCCGCTGCGGTGTCGTTCGCGAGGCGGATCTGGCTGAGGGCGCCCCAGAGCGCTCCGACGAGGAACTCGGATCTTGTTTCGGGGTCGGTGATCCGTTCAGCCTTAAGCGCTCGTTGGAAATTTGATCGGAAGAGGTCGCGGTATTGGGCGATCTCGTTTGCTACGTCAGTGGCCGGTTCGTCGATTTCGAAGACCGTGTTGACCATGAGACAACCGCCGCGGCGAGGGTCGTTGCCAGCAGCGGGCGAGCCGACCCTTTCGAAGATGGCGACGATCGCGTCGACCGAGGGCGGGTCGAACATTTTGGCGAGGTTGCCGGCCACCATTTCGCGGTATCGGGCGAGGGCTTTGCTGAAGAGCTTGTCTTTGTCGCCGAACGCGTTGGCCAGGCTCTTGATCCCGACCCCCGACATTGCTTCGAGGCTTCGGTAGGTCGTGGCGTTGTAGCCGTGACGCCAGAAGGTCATCATCACCGCTTCGAGGAGCTCTGATTCTTCGAATGATCGGGGCCTGGCCATCAACAACTTCTTTCGGTCTGCGGATACGAACTGCGACTCATTCTACGACAGGTGTTGCAATACGTTCATCGGAGAGATAAGAATATTGTACAACGTCCGTTGCATAACCCAAGGAGATCCCAATGGAACCGCAGACAAGCAACTCAACAATCACGATCGATGCCAGCGCCGCTCAGGTGTGGAAGGTACTCGCCGACGAGTTCGTCGACATCGCCGCCTGGAGCCCGGGGGTGAAATCGTCAGGACCGAACCCAGCGACGCCCGAGGGCATCAACGGCAGCCGCTACGGAGGCCGAGTGGCTGACATCGAAGGACTCGGGCTGACCGATGTTCGTATCACCGAGTACGACGCCCAGAACTTGACGTTGAGCTACACCGTCGAGGCCGAGAACATCCCGGGCTTCATCGAGAGAATCACCAACACCTGGACAGTGACCGCTGATAGTCCCAAGTCGTCAAGTCTTACGGCCTTGGTCGGGATCACGATTGGCGAGTCAATGTCGACCAACGAACAGGCAAACAAGGCAGTCGAGGCAATGCTGGCTGCAGGCACGGGTGCTGCAAGCAACCTCAAGACCTACATCGAGTCCGACACCTTCCAGGCCGACGTGAATCGTGGGTGACGTGCGGGAGATCTCCGCGGCTAAGGGCGGTGCATTGTCTCCGACCTGACCCACGCCAAATTCAGCTCCGAAGCGGTCGAGTACTTCCGCTCGGCCCACCCAACCATCTCAGGCCGCAAGGCAATCCTCTCGTGGCCTCGCGAGTTGGGTTTGGACGGATCGGCAGCAAACTCTCGAAGTGGTGCGCCGGGTTCTGAGGCCCGACGCCTGACAGTGCGCTACGTGGCACGCTCACATGAGACATCTCGGCAGGGTGAGAGCTCAAACGGCGATGTGTTCAATGCCACAAACCACGTTGAGCTGAGACGCCGGTCTTGCTGCGAAACTGTAGGTCCGCCACACACGAAAGGTCGGATATGACGCTAAAGGACCAGAGGACACATCCTGTGGAGAGTCCTGACATAGCTGTCACTCGAGACGCCGACTTGACGCATCCCAAAGCCCATCGTGCCCCTGTGTTTGAGACTCCGGTGACCCGAGCGCTCGAGAATCGTCCACCACTGGGGCCAATCGAGCGTCTTGACCACGATGGGTTGGTGGCCAATCAGCAGTCGGAGCTCGCTGCCTCCCGTCGGGCGTACACGCTGAGTTCCCGGGCGCTGTTTGCGGTCATGGACATTGTGTACGGCAAGGAGCGCACGCTGGAGAAGTTTCGGGTGCTTGAAGTCGTGGCACGTGTGCCGTATCAGGCATGGGAGAGCGTGGCCTATGTCGCCATGACCCATACGTCGAAGAACCCTGACTTCGCTCGGCGGGTGTATGACCGAGCGCGCAGCGCCCGAGTCGAACAGGACAACGAGCAGTGGCATCTGCTGATCTTGGAAGAGCTCACGCGAGACCAGCGTCGCCCATGGCTCAGGGGCCGCATCATTCCTCAGATTCTGGCGCTGTCCTATTACCAGCTGTCATGGGTCCTGTTTGTGATTCGACCAAAGTGGAGCTATCAGCTCAACGCTGACTTCGAAGACCATGCCGCCCACGAATACGCACTCCTGGTCCAGGAACACCCCGAGTGGGAGACCACCCCGTTCGAGAGTCAGTTTCAAGGCGAGTTCGGTGCCTACGACAGCCTCGCTGACATGTTCCGCCAGATCGGTTACGACGAAGCCCTGCATCGTCAAGAGAGCGAGATCATGATGACGCAGCCTCGTTTTTCCTGA
>JBLFZD010000052.1:0-15000 GCA_047610085.1 Ilumatobacter sp.
GGTGTTGCGCTGGCTTCCGCTTGGCTGCTCGACGTGAAGAGAAATCGCCGTGGGATGGACGGTCACGAGTACCGGACCCGTCATCGCCGTGTCGGCAATCGTGATCACATGATCGTGCTCGGTGAGGACGACAGATCCCGCGGACGCCGAACCTGCGAAAAGGTTCGTTCCCGACAGCGCGGCGACATAGGGAGTCGCGGGACTTCGGCGGATCTCATCCGGGCTGCCCGACTGAGAGATCCGGCCGTTTTCGACGATGTACAGGCGGTCCGCCAGAAGAAACGCATCGGATGGGTCATGGGTGACCAACAGTCGCGGTCCGGTGAACGATTCCGTCTGTTCTCGCACGACCCGTCGGACTTCGGATCGAGTGGTCACGTCGAGAGCTGCGAGGGGTTCATCCAGCAACAACAGGTCGGGTTCGCTGGCTAATGCCCGTGCGATTGCTACCCGCTGTGCTTGTCCTCCCGACAACTCGCTCGGCCGGCGTTGCGCGAACTCTTTAAGGCTGAGCAACGCAATCCACGGAGCCGCTCGACGACGTGATTCGGCGCGCGAGGCACCCGACGAACGGAGGGCGAATGCGACATTGTCCTGGACGCTGAGGTGTTCGAAGAGTCGGTGGTCTTGAAAGACCACGCCGATGCGGCGCTCTTCGGGCGGGACGAACACGGAGTGCGATACATCGGTGAGGACGTGGCTTCCCAAGCCGATGTGGGTTTGTTCGCCAATCGTTCCGGCGAGGTCGAGTCCGGCGATCGCCGCAATAACCGAGGACTTGCCAGCACCATTCGGGCCGAGCAATGCCGTTGTCGTGCCCGCCTTGATCACCATGTCGACGTCGAGCGTGAAGCCCGCCCGTTCCAGCACGATGCGTGCCGTGAGCTGCGGCGCCGTCACGACTGGCCACCGCGTTGAATTTCCCGACGCCCCCACCACTGGCCTCGCAATGTCACCAGAACCAAGACGGAGAGTGCGACCAACAGCAGGCTGATTGCTATCGCTGCGTCGCGATCGGCGTCGAGCGAAACGAACACGGCGAGCGGAAGTGTTTGGGTGCGCCCCTGCAGGTTGCCAGCAAACGTGACGGTGGCCCCGAACTCGCCGAGCGCCCGGGCCCAGGCCAGGACCACGCCAGCGACGAGGGACGGCCTGACCATCGGCAGCGTGACTCGCCAGAACACCGAGAGGCGCGACGCTCCAAGGCTCGACGCAGCGGCTTCGTGGCGCCCGTCGAGTGAGGAGAGTGCCCCTTCAACGGTGACGACGAGAAACGGCATTGCTACAAACGTGTTCGCAAGGATCACACCCCATGTCGAGAACGGAAGGACGAACCCGGTTGCATTGGCAATCGGTTCGCCGACCACACCGCGTCGACCGAGAGCAAACAACAACGCTGCGCCGCCCACCACAGGAGGAAGCACCATGGGCAAGGTGACAATCGCTCGCACAAAGGACCGGCCCGGAAAGTCGACTCGACTCAGAACCCACGCCAACGGTACGCCGAGCACGGTGGACAGCGTCGCCGCAGACAGCGAGGTCACGAGTGACAATTGCAGCGCATCGAGCACGACCTCATCGGTGAGCAACGACCACAGACGGGACCAGGGGGTCACCCCGAGCAGGCCAATGAGCGGGAGAACGAAGAGCGCCGCACCGATCGTGGCCAACAGCAGCAGTGGCCAGGGAGGCCGACGCACGCCGAGGGTCACGCCGGCCCAAACCCGGCAGTTTGGAGAATCTCTTGGCCTCGCGCCGATGTTACGAATTCGATGAAGTGCTGGCCAATGGCCCGGTTGGGGGCCTTGTCAAGCAGCCCGATCGAGTATTCCGCACGCACATCGATTGATGCCGGGAGCGGGATCACCTCAAGATCATCGCCGGACGCTCCCACGTCGGTCGCATAGACGAGACCGACGTCGAGTTCCCCGGTAGCGAGCTTACCAACGAGCGAGCGAACGTCTGGCTCCTCGGTGTCGAGTGACGGCGAGATGCCGGCGGCTGCCAGTACGAGTTCGGCGTATGCGCCGCATGGAACCGATGGTGCACACACACCGACCAGAAGGTCGGGATCGGCCAGGTCGTTGATCGACATGACGTCGCCCGGATTGCCGGCCGGCACCGCCAATGCGAGCGAATTGGATGCAAAGGTGATCGGGAGGTCGACCAACCCGGCGGATTCGAGTGCGTTGATCGAGACAACATCAGCGAGTGCGACCGCATCACCAGGGGCTCCCTGCTCGACTTGAACGCTCAGTGAGTTACTCCCCGCGAAACTGAGCTCGACCTTGATACCCGGATTGGCGGCCTCAAATTCCACCGCCATCGACGTGAACGCGTCGGTCAGTGACGCAGCAGCGAGAACCAGCACGGTGTCGTCGTCAGCCCCGGAGCAACCGCCTGCGAGGAGTGCTGCGGCAATGGCGAGATAGGCCAAGCGCGTCGTGGCCGTGCCAGTCATGGATGAGGAAACCTACTGGACCATTCGGATCAGCGGAGCGGGATCACCAAGCAGCGATCGGTGAGTTCACCGAGCGCATACGTGGAATAGTCGATACCGAAGTCGGCGTAGAGGTTCCGGCATGGTTCGCTCCATGCCAGCGCCTCCGGTGTCGACATGCGATGCACCACTTGCATCACGCCCCCGTCGTACACGCGATATTCCGCCCAGGTCCCCGGGAAGTCCTTTGTGCAACCGATCTCGATGCTGGGGATTTCGGCCAGGGTCATCCTGCGGACCCGGTGGCGATGGGTGTGGCCAGATGTGTAGGCAATGATCGATGAACGGCGGGCGCACACCTCATCGAGACGGTCGCTCCCGTCCGGGTGGAGCCCGAAGTAGCCCTCGCTGCGGCGAGCTTCGCTGGGGTCGGTGTCGTTGCCAGCAATCCATTGCTGATGATGGCCCATCACGATCACGGGGTGCACGGAGTCGGCCGCAAGCGCGTCGAGCCAGTCGGCTTGCTCGGACGTGATGTTGCCGGTGGTCGCTCCAGGGATTGCGGTGTCAAGCAGCGCAATGGTGATCCCCGGAAGCTCGATTCGCTGGTCGCCCGCGTACTCGGATTGATGCCGGTAGCTGTCGTGATTTCCCCGAACCACATGCAGACGGTCACCGAATGGCTGCCGGTAGCACTGCTCGAACGCTGCCCATTCCTCGGGCGTGCCATCGAGTGACAGATCCCCCTTGACGATCACGCCAGCCGGATCGATCGTTTGCATCTCGGTGACGGCGGCCCGGTTCATCACCTCTGGATACGGCTCGCCGCCCGGCTCGGCCCGCCGGCTCGGCCCGATCTCCAAGTCATTGATCTGGCCTGCGCTGAGTTCGCCGAAGTGCACGTCATTCACCGTGGTAAACACGCACCGCAACTCGCCAGTTGGGCGTTGCAGGGTGCGTAGTGCCACCTCGTGGATAACGGTGCCGTCGCTTGGGTCGGGAATTTCGATGAAGGTGTCGGTGTCAGGCGGCAGGTCTGCGATCCGGCGCACCATGACCGGGTGGCCATCACCCGGGGTGATGTGCACAATGGCTTCGGTGTCGCTGACGGTGGTGACGTCGACAATTGTTGCGTTCGCCGGATTGCTCATGGTCTGATCATCGCACTTCAGGAGCGAGTCAGTCGCTGTTTCGTGTCAGCGGAAGGGACGGTCACGGCGAGCAGGGACGGGGGTGCTCCACCAGCGACCGGAGAACCGCCACGCACGCGACCGTGGCGCCTGTTCGACCGATGCTGCCATGACTGGCTTGGGCCACAACGCTTCCATCGCCGCCATGATCACCACAGCCTCCTGCTCGGTTGGCGTCGGCGACATGGCCACGCCTGCAGGGGGAGGGAGATCGTTCAACAACACGTCGTGAGCGTATCTGACGGTCTGGTCGCGGAGAAAGGCGTGGCCAACTCGATGTCACTCGTCGTCAACGGTCCACACTTCTCGGTCGCGACCGATCACGGCGGTCTGCGTGAGTCGGTCGTGAAAGGTTCGACGCTGGGCGTCTGGCAACGACACGAGAAATCCAAGGAGCAAGACCGGCGAGATGAGATGACGCACAGCGGTTCGTAACACCGCTCGACCCATATCGATGTTGGAGCCATTGATGCCGTCGACCACTCGGGTGCTTGCGATGGTGTTGCCAATCGATTGGCCACTTACGACGATCTTTCGCGCCGTGACCCATATGGCCGCGCTGAAGCCGAGGAGGGCGAGGAGTGCGCCGACCGCAGCAAGAATTCCGCCAAGGAACATGAGGGTGAGACCAGGAAGCATCGCGAGACTCAGGACCAGGGTGTCGACGAGGATGCCGATGAACCGCTTGTCGAAACCTGCCAGAGTTGGGTCAAAGTTGAGTCCGCCCTCGGATTCGATGACGATCGCCGACGCAGCCCACGGACGTTTGAGGTCTCGTGGGTCGGTGAGCTTGTTGCTCAGATCTGCGGCCGGTGCCCGAGGAGCAAACTGAATTTTTCCGCCGCTGCCTTCGGCCTCCTCGATATCCATCCGAGAGAGGATGTACGACAGGTCGGCATCAGCCGAAGAAGGAGCGGCCGGCGGTGGCGGTGGTGGCGGTGGTGGCGGCGTTGCGCCGGGTGGCGGCGGTACGTCGCCCGGCGGGCGCCCGGCGTCTCTACGTGGTGGTGGCGGCATCGAAACGGGTGGACCATCGGGCACGCCGAACTCGGCAGTCATGCTGCCCTTCCTTGCACGACCCGATGCGCTTCAGTGAGGGGTCGCCACGCAACTGTGGCGCTGGTCAAAGCGGAACGTTGCCGTGCTTGCGCTTCGGGAGTTCTTCGCGCTTGGTGCTCAGCATACGCAGCCCAGCAACGAGCTTTTTGCGTGTGTCGGCCGGGTCGATGACATCGTCGATGTAACCACGCTCGGCAGCAGCGTAGGGGTTGGCGTACTTCTCGGTGTACTCGGCAACCAGCTCAGCACGTCGTGCCGCCGGGTCCGCGGCCTGCTGGAGTTCGCGGCGGTAGACGATCTCCACAGCGCCCTGGGGCCCCATGACTGCGAGTTCAGCCGTTGGCCAAGCGAAGGCGAGGTCGGAACCAATTGACTTCGAGTCCATCACGACGTACGCGCCGCCGTAGGCCTTGCGGGTGATGATCGAAATACGCGGCACGGTGGCTTCGCAGTAGGCGTAGAGCAGCTTGGCACCGTGGCGGATGATGCCGCCGTATTCCTGGTCAACGCCGGGCAGGAAGCCAGGAACATCGACGAACGTGATGAGCGGAATGTTGAAGGCGTCGCAGGTTCGCACGAATCGTGCAGCCTTCTCGGCGGACTCGATGTCGAGCACGCCAGCGAGAATTTTCGGCTGGTTGCCGACCACGCCAACCGGCTTGCCGTCGATGCGGGAAAAGCCACACACGATCGACTTTGCCCAGTGTGGGAAGTACTCGAAGAACTCGCCGTTGTCGACGCAGTGGCTGATCACTTCGATCATGTCGTACGGCAGGTTGGGGGATTCGGGGAGGATCGTGCGCAGCTCGGGGCAGTCACGGTCAGGGTCGTCGCCGAGGTCTTCGACCGGCGGCTCTTCGAGGTTGTTCGATGGCAGGAAGCCGAGGAGGAATCGCACGTCGTCGAGGCACGCCTTCTCATCGGACGACACGAAGGTGGCGACACCTGATTTCGAAGCGTGGCTCATGGCGCCGCCGAGTTCTTCGAGCGTGACGTCTTCGCCGGTGACGGTTTTAACAACGTCGGGCCCAGTGATGAACATGTGGCTGGTCTCACGGACCATGAAGATGAAGTCGGTCATGGCGGGCGAATACACCGCGCCGCCGGCGCACGGGCCGAGGATGACCGAGATCTGAGGGATGACGCCGGATGCCTGCACGTTGCGACGAAAGATCCCGCCATACGAGGCGAGAGACACGACGCCTTCTTGGATACGGGCCCCTGCTCCATCGTTGAGGCCGATGACCGGGGCCCCGACCTTTGCGGCCAGGTCCATCATCTTGTGGATCTTTTCGGCAAAAACTTCACCGAGTGCGCCGCCAAAGACGGTGAAGTCTTGGGAGAACACGAAGACCTTGCGGCCGTCGACGGTGCCCCAACCGGTGATGACGCCGTCGGTGTATGGCCGATCATCGAGTCCAGAGGTATGGGCTCGGTGACGGGCGAGTAGGTCGAGTTCGTGGAACGAACCGTCGTCGAGGAAGTAGTCAAGACGCTCGCGAGCGAGCATCTTGCCCTTCTCGTGCTGGCGGTCGACCGAACGCTGCGAACCGGCATGCAGCGCCTGTTCCCTTCGGTCGGCGAGGTCGGCCATTTTTTCTTCCATACTCACGAGTTCGAAATCTACCTGAGTCGCTGCGCACACTCCGATTGCAAGCGCGTTGTTCTGCGTCACTCGTCTTCGTGGACAGTTGGCCCTGGCCCCGACTGTCCACGAAATGCGGTCAGCGGAGAGTCGTTGGGAGCTGTCAGACTTGACGAATGAGTGATGTTAGCGACGAGCCGTGGAGTCTTCCGGTCCGACCACCGGTTGAGCCAATGCTGGCGAAGCTGGCTCGGGCACTACCGATCGGGGCGAGTGACGAATGGCTTTTTGAACCGAAGTGGGACGGCTTCCGATGCATCGTTTTTCGCGATGGTGACCGGTTGGAGTTGTTTTCTCGCAAGCTCAAGCCGCTCGCTCGCTACTTTCCTGAACTTCTTGACCCGCTGCGCCGTGCGTTGCCAGACCGATGTGTGATCGATGGGGAGATCGTCGTGCCTGACCGCTCTGACAACGGGCTCGACTTCGATGCGTTGCTCCAGCGGATCCACCCCGCGGAGTCACGCATTCAGCGGCTTGCAGCCGAGACACCTGCTGAGTTTGTTGCGTTCGATGCGCTCGCTGTGGCCGACACGTCGTTCATGGGCGAGTCGATGGTTGACCGGCGCAAGGTGTTGGTCGCCTCCGTGTTGATCAACGAACGTATCCGGGTCACGCCGGCGTCGACCGACCGTGCCCAGGCCGAAGCGTGGTTCTCGGCCTTTGAGGGCGCAGGGCTGGACGGGATTATCGCCAAACCCGTGGGCGGCAAGTATGAGCCCGGCAAACGAGCACTGGTCAAGGTGAAGCATCAGCGGAGCGGTGTTGTGGCCATTCCCGGCTTCCGTGTGCATAAAGACGGCAATGGCGTCGGCTCGCTGATGTGTGCGTTGTACGACGCCGAGGGCGGGTTGAAGTCGGTCGGGGTGGCGGCGTCGTTCTCGGTGAAGCGTCGTTCCGAGCTCCTCCGTGAACTCGGTCCGCGCAGCGTCGACTTGGTTGGTGGTGACTCGTACGACACGCATCCCTGGCACGAATGGATGAGGTGGCAGGACGAACGCCGTGCCGCATTTGAGGCTGGTGAGTCAACATCAACTGCTGATCGAGCAGCTGGCGGGAGTCGTTGGAACTTCGGCAAAGACACGTCGTTCGTGCCGCTGGCCACGACCGCAGACACCGGTTTGGTCGCTGAAGTGACCTTTGGTCAGCTCGAAGGCGGTCGTTTTCGCCACGGCGTGTCGTTCGTGAAATGGCGAACGGACGTGATTCCGGCGGATTGCCGTCTCGACCAGCTCGACGTGGCGGAGCCGGTGGACTTCACGACGCTGTTTGACTGCTGACGTTCCGCCCGGAGACGGCTGGCTTCAGCTCTCGGCGGTGGGTGGCTCGGTGATTGGGACTTCGACGATGTTCACCGCTGGTGTCGTGACAACGGTGGTGACAACCGAGCCGTCGGCGTTGAGCACTCGGTAGATTTGAGGAACGCTGACCATGGTGCCGCTCGCCGTTGCCGCTTCGATGGTCACGATCCAGTCGCCGGCCACGCTGATCGGCAAGCCGACTGAAGCATCACGCACTGCGTAACCGGCGTCGGTCAGTGGCACGGGCTGGCGGAAGCCACCGATACCCATGTCGTTCTCGGGCGCCGTCAGCACCACGGTGAGCCCGTTGATGTTCTCTGCGGGGTCGACGAGCTTGACCTCGAGACCGATCAGCTCACCCACGATGTCGTCGGTCAACTGCACGCGGACTTCGAGCAGTCCGGCCTCGTCGACGTGGGTTTGGCTGACGTCGTAGTCGATTGATGGCGCCTCGTTCACGTTGGGCGGCAGGAAGGCAAGGAGCCACGCGCTCATCGCCAGGGCAACGATGCCGATGCCGGCCTCAGCACCAAACGCACGGCGCAAACGATTGGCAAGCGGCATGCTCATCTGCTGCGCCCTGTTGAGGCGCTGTGCCACGAATTGACGAGCAGAGAAGGCGACGAAAATCATGACCGCAACGACGATCGTCTTCACGATCACCACCCGCCCGTGACCACTTTGGAAGAGCTCGCCACCGTCGAGGCGGATCATCTGGGCGAGCCCGGTCACAATCGTGACCACGATTGCCGGCGTGGATACTCGGCTGAAGCCACGCACGGCGTGGATGAGGTCTTCTTCGCCTGGCCCGGACACCACGACGCGGGCGAGCAGGATCACGCCTCCCAGCCAGACCGACATGGCAAGCGCATGAAGCACGCCGAGCAGCACACCGAGCGCAGCAAATTCGCCGACGGTGCGAGAAACGCCGATCAACGCTGCGGCCAAGCCCGGGATTCCGAGTGCAGCGCTCTGGGTGGTCGGGTCAATCGCACGGTGAGGGGTCCAGGCAACCCACGCTGCTGCGATCACAAGAATGAGTCGGAGGAGGAGCGCGCGCCCACCCCACCCCGCATCGAGGAGGTCCGCCCACGTGCCGGGACTGAATGGGCTTCCGCCGCCATCGGGGGTGACCGCTGCCGAGCCGAACGCGACGAACAGCAACGTGCCAATGAGCGCCAGGAACCAGGCGCCGCGAAGGAACTTGATCGTGACGAGATACTCGACACCTTCGGGCCACGCCAGCGTGATGATGAGGAGGGAGCCGAACAGCGTGGCGATGCCAAGCGTTGAGAGGAGACGGCTGAGCCACACGGCGCCATTGCCGCGACTGGCCTGCGAAAGATCAATGACCTCAGCGTCGTTGGTGGCGTCGGCCTCAGCGTCGGTGGCAGCAGGAGCCGGGGTGGCGGTGGCCTGATCAGCGGCGGTGTTACTGGTCTCTTCGTCATCGACGGGCGTGTTGTTTTCGATCACGAAGGTGATGAGGCCACTCACGTCGGGTTCGTCATCTGCTTTTGACACGGACCAACGAGCGGTGCACGTTCCGCGGGGAAGCGGGATTGCAATTTCGACCGAGAGCGTCGTGTCGTCGGTGACTTGTGGGCTCGGTAGCGAGATCGGTTCCGCTTCACAATCGACAGAGATCGTATTGGCATCGCCAAGATCGTTTTCGAAGCCGATGACGATCGCATCGGGTGAGACATTGAGTACAGCGCCATCGGCTGGTGACGACGTGACGACGGTGTTTGCAGCGGCAGCGCTGCCCGGCAAGAAGCCGACGATCGCGGACACCGATGCCAGTAAAATCAACACGGCGCAGCCGATCGCCGGGCGGCGGGGTCGAGGTTGTGTCAGAGGTTCGATCACGATGCGCAGAGGTTAGTGCCGGGTTGCAGGTCAGTGTGGTTTCGAAGACCGGTGGAGGCCGCAGTTCGACGAGCGCATCGATCCGCAGATCATCACGATATTGGTCGGGCTTGACAGCCGTCGAGCCCCATCTCGACCGCGAGGTCATTTCGGCCGAGCGACAATTCGGCGATTTCGTCGCGTGCGGTGGCAATCAATTCGCCGGCGCCTGCGGCATCGGGCTGCGTCAAGGCCCCATTCAGCACGGCCCATTGCGCTGCTTGGTCATTGGTGTTCTCGACCAGCGACGCATGGTCGGTGCGGAGGTCGTTGCCGACCTGGATCTCATCGAACGCCGTGGCTTCTTCGCCCAGGAGCCGAGCGACTTCGGCGGTCCAGTCGACCACGCCAATCTCGGCGGGTGGCGTTGGGAGCGCATCAAGTTCAGTGTTGGTATCGATACAGATGTCGCTCATTCGCTGCGAGTACAGACCCGCCGAGAGTTCCTCAGCGTCGCCAGCGCTGGCGGCAACGTCATTGCTTGCGCTGCTCGAGGAGCACGCCACCGTCGAGAGGACCATTGCGACGACGATCAGAGCAACGACAAACATTACAACGCGCCGGCGGGTTTCTTGAGACATAGCCACCCCTGAAACCTATGCGGGTGAGGTCCCCAAGTCCCCGCGCAGAAGAGCTTGGGTCGGTTCTCCTTTGCCGGACAGGCAGCGCTGTTGTGCGGTGTCGGTAGTGTGACCGGAGATGGCAACCCAGTCGCTGTATCGCCGGTATCGACCTCGACGCTTTGAGGAGTTGAAGGGGCAGGACCACATCGTTCGCGCCTTACGTACCTCGGTAGCCGAAGGTCGCGAAGGCCAGGCCTACCTGTTCTCGGGGCCACGAGGCACCGGCAAGACCACCACAGCGCGCATCATGGCGAAGGTTTTGAACTGTCAGAACCCCGAAGGCGGGGAGCCGTGCTGCCAGTGCGATTCGTGTCTCGCTGTCGAGCAAGGCACCAGCTATGACGTACACGAACTCGACGCGGCGAGCAATAACGGCGTCGATGCGATGCGCGACCTGATCGAGAAAGCGTCGCTCGGTACCCCAGGGCGCCACAAGGTCTACATCCTCGACGAAGTCCACATGCTGTCGAAAGGTGCCGAGGCTGCGCTCCTCAAAACACTCGAGGAGCCGCCACCGCACGTCGTATTCGTCCTGGCCACGACCGACCCCCAGAAGATGTCCGACACGATCCGGAGCCGAACGCAGCACCTGCAGTTTCATCTCCTTGCGTCAGACACGCTCCAGGATCACGTCCGTTGGGTTGCCGAAGATGCGGGGCTCACCGTTACCGACGAGGCGATCGAACAGGTCGTTGCTCAGGGTGGGGGGTCGCCTCGGGACACGTTGTCGGCCCTTGAACTGGTGTCGAACGCTGGCGGTGGAGCGATCGAGGTGATCGAACTCGACGAGTTCATCGAGGCGATGATCGAGAAAGATCCAGGGCGAGCGCTGAAGATGGCTGCGCATGCGATCAGCCGGGGTCGTGACCCCCGCACGGTCACCGAGGAACTGATCGCCTTTATGCGAAACGGGTTCCTGTCACTCATGGCTCCCGAGCTGGTGCAGCTTCCGTCGCAGCGGATCGATGCACTCACCGATCTGTCGCAGCGCCTCGGTGCGGCCGGGTTGGTTCGCGGTATCGAATATCTCGGCACAGCACTGACCGAGATGCGCAATGCGCCAGATCCTCGGGTTCTGCTCGATGTCGCCACGGTGCAACTCACCTCAGAGCAAGTCTCGTCGTCAGACATTGGAGCTTTGGCCTCGCGGGTGCAACGCCTGGAACGCCAGATCGCCGAAGGTGCAGCGGCGATTGCGCCTCGTGCTGCTGCTGACGTTCGGGCAGGCGGGGTTGCGACGCCGCCCACCGCTACTGCGTCACCGGTCGATCCTGCAACGGGTCGTGCCAAGCTCGGCTCACGAGTCGCAGCGGTAGCTGCCCCAGCACCTGCTCCAGCCGAGTCTGTACCGACGCAGGCCGAGCCCAACTCCGAGCCAGCTTCGGCTCCCATCCCGACGCCTGCGGTCGACGATCCGTCGGCAGAGCAGGTTGCCTCGGCACCGGCCCAACCCGAGGAACCCGCAGCGTCTGGTTCAGCCGGAATCGATTCCACACAGTGGGAAGCCGTGCGCCCGATGCTGCGGGGTATGGCTCGTGCGGTCTTTGCTCCGGCAACCTTTGTGTCATCCGGTCAGGGTGTGGTGACTCTCGGGCTGCCGAATGACACGCACCGAACCAAGTGCGAACAACACCGCCCCGCTGCAGAAAAGGCTTTTTCTGAGCACCTCGGTTCGCCGATCACCATCGACCTGGTCGTCGATGGCGGCGGCGACGGTGATGGCGGAAGTGTTGGCGGTGCTCAACGCCCGAGTTCGGTGCCTGCGCCTGCTGCCGAGACCGTTGCGCCGATCCCCGCCGCTGTTGCGCCGGCGGCCGCACCGGCACCAGTGTCGCCGGCTCCGCAGTCCTTCGCGGCGGACACCGGGAGCGCGCCAACGTCGAGTGGAGCGCTCGCCCACAACGCAACTCCGGCACCTGAACCGGCCACAGCGGTGCATCTCAGCGTTGTCGAAGTTCTCGACGAGGTCCCGGCTGATCATCCCGCGGCGTCAGCTCCACCGGTTGCTGACGATGATCTGCAGCCGCCAGTTGAGCCATTAGTGGATGAACCGGCGATGTCGGGTCGGGCAATCGCCGACCAGGCGCGGGCGCAGGGTCCCGGGCCAGACCCCGACGCGGCCTTTCAGACCGCGGCCGAGTCGCTCCCCGATGACGATGAGGTGGACCTCGACGAACTCGTTGATGCTCCTCCCGAAGCCGTCAAGACACCGGTTGACCGTCTGGCTGAGGCCTTCCCCGGCTCCGAACTCGTCGACGATACGTACTGACGCGAACGACCGACTGAACTCAACTCATGGCCAGCGCTTACACACGACCCGTCCAAACACTGATCGATGAACTGGGCCGTTTGCCCGGCGTCGGCCCGAAATCGGCACAACGGATTGCGTTCCATCTCTTGAAAATCCCTGCTGATGACGTCGAGCGGCTGGCCACAGCGATCACCGATGCCAAGGAACGGGTCCGGTTTTGTGAGCGGTGCTTTAATGTCGCCGATGACACGTTGTGTCCCATCTGTAAGGACGACAGTCGGGACACGAGCGTGGTGTGCGTCGTTGAGGAGTCTCGCGACATCGTGGCACTGGAGAAGACCGGCGAATTCCGCGGGCGTTATCACGTCCTGCTTGGGGTCATGAGCCCGCTCGACGGGATCGGGCCCGAGCAGCTCAAGATTCGAGAACTGGTCGCACGCATCGAGCCCGAGGGCATTGAAGAGATCATCCTCTGCACAAATCCGAATACCGAAGGTGAAGTGACGGCGATGTATTTGGGCCGACTGCTTTCGCCGATCGGTCTGACGGTCACGCGTATCGCCAGCGGCCTGCCCGTGGGCGGTGACCTGGAGTATGCCGACGAGCTCACCCTCGGTCGAGCTCTTCAAGGCCGTCGCAACGTCGATGAGTGACCCGTTGCGGTCGTCTCGGAGTGTCTGCAGCCGACGCGCTCACGCAGCCAACGTCGCATTCAATTCTGGGTGAAAACAAACTGAAGCACCACCTCTTCAAGCCGGTAGCGGGCGGACGGGCCGGTTCAAATTGATGATGCTTCAGAGGGTGCCGGTTTCCTCGCAGTCAGTGACTACTTGGTGACCGAGCGATCTGTTTGTTTCCCTTACGTTACGAACTCCGCCGTTGGATGTCAAGAGATCTCAACAATGGTCAGGGGTTCGCCAAAGCACGCCGCAGCCACGCCGTTTGTTTGGATCTACTGCCCTGGGCAGCGCAGCGACGAAAACAAACGTGGGCCCGACGCTCAAGTGTCGGCCCCACGTTCGAGAGATGGATATGGCTCAAACGGTCTTGAGGATGATGGCGTCGCCTTGGCCACCGCCGCCGCACAGGCCTGCCGCGCCGATGCCGCCGCCGCGACGCTTGAGCTCGTGCAACATCGTGAGTGCCAAGCGGTTCCCGCTCATGCCGATGGGGTGTCCGAGTGCAATCGCACCGCCGTTGACGTTGACGATCTCGTCGGAAACGCCGAGCTCGGCGATCGAAGCGAGTCCAACGGCCGCGAAGGCTTCGTTCAATTCGAACAGGTCAATGTCGCCGATTGCGAGTCCAGCCTTGTCGGCGGCCTTCATGACCGCACGGCTGGGCTGGGTCAGCAGTGATGCGTTGTCGGGTCCAGCGACCATGCCGTACGAGACGAACTCACCGAGCGGGGTGATGCCGCGCCGCTCCGCTTCGGCTTTCGACATAACGATGACGGCCGAGGCGCCGTCGGAGAGCTGTGAGGCGTTCGCCGCGGTGATGGTGCCGTCCTTGTCGAACGCCGGGCGCATGCCAGCAAGGCTTTCGATTGTCGTGCTGGCGCGGACGCCTTCGTCGTGTTCGACAAGAATCGGGTCCTTCTTGCGCTGGGGAACCGACACCGCAATGATTTCATCGGCGAGCTTGCCGGATTCGATGGCAGCGGCAGCGCGCTGGTTCGAGGCGGCAGCGAGTTCGTCCTGCTGCTCTCGTGTGATGGAGGTCTCACCGGTGTAGCGCTCGGTGCCCAGGCCCATCAGGCACGAGTCGAACGAGCACCAGAGGCCATCGGCGATGATCGCATCACGGAGTTCGGTGTTGCCGTATCGGAATCCGCCACGAGCGCCGTCGGCCAGATACGGCGCGTTGCTCATCGATTCCATCCCGCCGGCCACGACGATGTCAGCATCGCCCATGGCGACCATCTGATGAGCAAGGTAGATCGAGTTGAGGCCCGAGAGGCAGACCTTGTTGATGTTGATCGCTGGGACGTTCATCGGAATACCCGCCTTGGCTGCAGCCTGGCGAGCCGGGACTTGACCGGTGCCGGCCATGAGTACTTGGCCCATGATCACGTGGTCGACTTCCTCAGGAGCGACCCCCGAGCGGGTGAGCGCTTCTGCGATGGCGATGCCACCGAGGTCGGCGGCCGAGAACGATGCGAGTGCACCGCTCATCTTGCCGATCGGCGTGCGAGCGCCGGCGATGATGTACGAACCGTTGAAAGCCATGGTTGAACGGTAGCCGCGGCCTACCGGCGGTGAGCAATGTTGGTCTGGCTGAATCCTCCACATCGAACAGGTGGGCAACGTCGTCTTCGTGCGGGTCGCCGCGGCCGAGGGTCGTGAGAGGAGTGCCATTCTGGGCCTCCGCTTCCGGTCCGAAGTGCGGCTTGTGCACCCCGGAGGCCGATGCGGGTGGGAATGGGCACAAACGCCGGGCTTGGTCGCCCGTGTTACCCGTCGGTAATGTTCGCGTTATGGACAAGATTCTCGAAGCGATCCAGGCCGGCGCGAGTGGCGAAGAAATCGCCAACATTCCGATTCCCGAGAGTTATCGGGCGGCCTACGTTCAGCGTGACGAAGCCGC
>JBLFZD010000053.1:0-14984 GCA_047610085.1 Ilumatobacter sp.
ATAGTCGGGGTTCCTTCCCGTCGTGATCGGCCCTCGTCCCCGTTGCTGCGGGGGCACTTATGCGTCAAGGAAGAGACTACACCGCTCAAACCCCCCGACGGACCCCCTGACCGCCTTCCGGTTCCCCTCCGGATTCACAAAACCCCTACATTTATTGGTCGGGGTGGGGAGATTCGAACTCCCGGCCTCCTGCTCCCAAAGCAGGCGCGCTAACCAAGCTGCGCTACACCCCGTATCCGCCTCCTTGAGGCTCGCTGAGCCTACTGCGGACTACAGGGCAAACGCACTGCCTGTTCCATCGGCGGGCGCGGGCCACAAACGCTCACCGACATCGAGCCCCAGGGCAGCGAATGCCACGCTCAGCTGTTCGACATGAAGACCCATCCGCCGATCGGTGGGGTTCATGTTTGTCATCACCCGCACGGTGTCGAGGTATGCCCGACGGTAGACACCGTCATGGCCTCGGCCGAGTCCAGCGAGTACGTGTGCCAACTCGTGTGCTGCAGTCGCGACCGTCATCTGCGGTGCGGCAAGGCTGATCGTTGCTCGGGCGCCAAGATGACTGGCCGTGCACCGGGTACTCGATGAACCGGCGTCGGATCGAGTGCGCCGCACTTCGACGGGCCCAGCGGGCCACCACGCACCATCGATCACTTGCTGCAGGATCACTTGAATCATGTCGAACGGTTGCACCTGCTCCAGGTCGGTGCCGTCGAACGCCGCGATTTCAGCGGCGTACACCGCTTCGTGATCGGGGACGCTCACGATCGAGGCGCCCGATCGATCGCGCGCCGACCGCGTAGCCGGGTGCGTCCGACGTCAGCCTGACTCGCTGCTGCAGCGCCCGCTCCCCAACCGCCGACTTGCGCCGCACTCGGGGCGCGAGCTGTTCGCACCCGCCCAAACGATGCTGTTGCGAACTCTTCAACACGTTCGTTACGCGTGGTCGTCGCCAATGCCCTCGCGGATGTGACCGCAGCGTCGCTCGAGCGCACCTGTTCCTCAGCGTGCCGCTTGGACTCGCTCAACACTTCGCCAATTCGGTCGGCGAATCCGAAGAGGAAGGATCGGCGAAATTTCTGAGTCGCTGCACCGGTCTGACGTTTCACGCCAGCCATCTGGGAGCTGGCCTGTTGATGGAGCGACGTGTACAGCACTTCCACCACATCAAGATCGCTGCGGAACCCCGCGGCCATCACAACGGTGCCGTGCGGCCGCGCCTGGAACACGATCCGGACGTCGTTGGCTTCTGCAATGGCCTGAAACAGAGCAAGCCGCGCACGGACGTAGGCCCCGCGACCAATCTCGATGTCCCGCACTCGAAGGTCATCGCCGGCGTCCACTGCTGCGAGCCGATCGGGGTCGATGCGGTGCGCAGCGATGAGTTCGGCGGCTTTGCGCGAGAACGCGTCGGCCTCGTGCGCGTTCGTCGTCGCTTCGGCTTTGTCCAAAAGCTTGCGGACCCGAACCAGCAAGTCACCGTCGGCATTCACGCTCATCGCATTGCGCCGTTCACCGCAGAGTGACATCTCAGCGCCACCACGATCATCTCCCCCATGCCCGACGATTGACGGGCAAAACAGAATCCGCTGCTGGTCGGTTCCACCACCATGCTGAGCGTACGAGAATTCAAGCTTCAACAACCGAGGTAGCACGCGAAACAGAAGTGTCTGAGCTGGATGTCCTCCGTGCTGCAGTGGGATTTTCCGGAGCACCGCCCACAACCGAACTTGATATCTCCGCCGACGAAGACGCCTACTGCGACTCCACGCCACCAACTTCCACGTCGGCCGCGTCGCACGGCACCGGGCATTCCAGCTATCGATGAAGACCACAAAGGGTTCAACGCGATCGCTGCTGCCACGTTGCACACGCACTTCTCCACCGAAGTTGACCGGTGAGGTGCCGACGCCAGGACCACTCTCGACGCAACAAACGTGCTGACCGGTCGGGCCACGCCAACCTTCCGCTATGGTGGCTGCCTACTTGCGGATGTAGTTCAATGGTAGAACCTCAGGTTTCCAACCTGTCGACAGGGGTTCGATTCCCCTCATCCGCTCCACAACAAGACCCCCGCTCCGGCGGGGGTTTTGCGCTTTCTGGGATCACCAGCACCCACTGTTCCGCCACCTGGATACAACTTCCAACCTCATGATGGGCGCTCGGTTCCCTCGTCCGCTAAAAACAGTTGATTGCTCTCACCTCAGGCGCCGGCAGCATCGGTTGATTTGGGATCGGGTGGAGGACACGAGGACGATCAGCAGCACACCTGCGACCGCTCATCTGGTCAACGTGTACGGGTTCGTTCGATTGTCATTTGTCCAATGAGTCGGCGATCTCAACCGCCTTCGTCGGCTTGGGCGTACGGGCTCTCGAGAACGCTCTCGTGGCCGTCCGTGATGGGCTGGTCAACGCGCTGGCCGCGCTCGCCACCCGGGCCGAACGAATTCACGACCTCGCGGAGATGGGAGCGGTCAGGGACGTGCGGTAGCTGTTGGGGCTGGCCGGGCATCGCGGCGATGTGTAGCGTCTGTGTCGGGAAGGCGAAATCGACCTGCAGCGATTCGGCGAGCCGCATGATGTCCAAATTTAGGACGTGCCGAGTACGCAGTTCTTCGTTCCAATCGTCGGCATCGATGAAGCAGTACACCAACACGTCGAGGCTGGTGGCGCCGAAGCCGTGGAACTCGACCATGTAGTAGTCCTGACGCATGCCCGTGTTGGCTTGGATGATGGCCCGAATCCCTTCGACAAACGCTTGCATCTGATCTGTCGTGGTGTGGTAGCCGACCCCGAGCGTCGTCTTATACCGACGCCAACGACGCTGACCCATGTTGTCGATCCCGGCGTCCATCAGGTTGCCGTTGGGAACGCTGACCAGTGAGTTGTAGAAGGTGCGCACACGGGTCGACCGAAAGCCGACGGTCTCGACGGTGCCTTCGACGCCGTCGACGACGACCCAGTCGCCGACCTCGAATGGTTTGTCAGCGAAGATCGTGACTCCGCCCAATAGGTTGCGGACCGTGTCTTGTGCGGCCAGCGCCACCGCAAGACCACCGAGGCCCAGGCCAGCGATCAACGACGAGACGTTGACGTCCAGGTTCTGCAGTACGAAGAGAATTCCGACGGCTGTCACGAACAGCCGCATCGACGTGCGCAACAATGGCACCAGGCTGTCGTCGAGCATCGTCTCGGTCTTGGCGGCGCGTCTCGCCAGCACGTCCACGAGGATGTCGATGGCACGCAGGGCGACCAGGATAATCGCCGCTGCGGCGACCAGACTGGCAACCTGATTCACGACGTTCTCGACGTCCAGATCGAAACCAAGCGTTGGGAATCCGACCAACAATGTGATCCCAATCGTGAGCAGCAGGATGCCGCGGTTGACTCGGCGCAGCTCACCTTCCCAAAACGTGAGGTCATCGCCGGTGTATCGACGACGCACAAGAAGGGCGATCACTCTCAACAGTGAGAAGTGCACCGCCGAGGCGATGCCCGCGAGCGTCCCGAGGCCAATGTATTGCTCGACCTCAATTCCGAGATACACGTCTGTAAACCAGTCGGGCGTGGCGGCAATCACCCTGGCCGAACCACTCACAACAACATCACAAACTGGTCGACGACTTCGAACACGTCGCAAACCTAGCGCTTCCTGTCCGGATGTAAAGTTCGCGGGCATGCCGGAGGAGACAACTCGGCAACCGCTGCAGCGCCTGTCCTGCTGATCCACAACCGCACTGCAACGATCAAAGCCGGTTGGTTCCGGGTCGCACGTCGCTACATCCGAGCCGCCGACCGGTTCCTTCGCTCAGCGAACACCGCAGGAGCGGACCTCGCCTCGGGCGACCAGCACCTCGTTGACCGCTGATTCGTCGGCGGCAACACCAACGCCAACAGCGTGCTCAGTTTCCTCATCTGGCCGAAACAGCAGCGCCTCATCGACCCCCGAATCTCACTGCCGGTTCCAAAACCGCGACCGCGACCGCCACCGCCACCGACCAGCGGATCCAGGTGGTCCGTCACCTCCTGAACGCCGACACGTTGTCTCCGGGCGATCGACTCGCCGGACTGCTGGTTGCTGTCTACGCACAGCCGGTCACCAAGATCGGCCGGATGCGACGCGACGACATCGACCTGACTCGGCGGCCTGCAACTGTCCGTCTCGGGCAACGAGCAATCGAACTCAACGAGCCCGTCGCCGCCGTGTGCACCGAGCCGCTCGCAGACGGAAACCAGACCGGCTCTGACAACGTCCAACACCTATGCGCCTTGTGACTGCCATCGCCGTCGCCCTTGCTGCGTGCTCGTCCGCATCCGAAGATTCACCTGACTCCGCAAGCACGTCGCCAGCTTCAATCCCGATCCAGCAAAATGACCCTGCACCAACCGAAGGTGCGAACGACACGACACCAGCCGCTACAGCCGGGGCGGCCACAACAATTACCAGCTTAACGAGCACCACGATGCCACCTGAGCCGGATCCGTTCGTTGGGACCGGGAAAATCGACAGAGCCCTTCGCAGCGAAGATGGCGCCCTCGTGGTCACCTTGACCGGCTACGAGTGGGGAGCCGGTCCTTGCCGAGGCCTCCACGAAGCGCGGCTCATCGATCCGGCTGCGCTGATCGTCGAGGTGATCGAGACCGTGGGACAAAGCCCTGACGGAATGTGCGAGGAGATCGGCTTCGACCACGCGATCACCGTCACCGATGGCATCGAACAGATCCGACCGAGATGGTTCACAGACCGCCCGACTCTGCCCGAGTGCGGCACTGATGCCGACTACGGGATCGCAGACCAGAACGCGAACGCACGAGCGTGTTTCCAAGACGCCTACAACGCTCGAACTCCCGTTGAGATCGAGGTTGTCAACTACAGCGAAGAAGGCGAAACAGCCCACCGCGTCTTCCGCATCGTCGATGCCGAACGACTCGAGGTACTCGAAGAATTCCGACCGCCAGTCGATGGCGACGTCACCACACGGTCCCCCTGGACATGGAACACCTACGAGTGCGAAGCCTTCGCCTTCCTCAATGAACCCAGCTTCGAGATCGACGGACGGCCACTCCTCGACGCCAACGGCGAATGCGCCCTCGAACGCACCCAACTCTGACCACCGTTCCCCGGGCGAACTCGCCCACACCAAACACGCCCGTCCACCAGCACTGGTTGGAGCTGAAGGGTTGGCGTGCGGATATTCGGTGAGTTCTCGTTGGGCGTGAACATGGCAGGTTCTGCTGGTGGCGAGGTTGGATCGTTGAGCGATGACGCAGGCGAGACTGCGATCAGTCTCGGTGGCGGGGGGTTCTCGCGTGGCCATGATGACGAGCTGTTCTGTCGAGAGCGCTAGCTGGCGGGGTTCGACGACTTCTGCGGCGCCCGGTCCGGCCTCACCGGCGGCTGATCCGCGCTCCAGGACCAGGCCCGTCCCCGCCAACCCTCGTACTCAGCCGGAGGCGCTGTTGTACGCGTCGAGGAGGTCGTTGCGATAGCTGTGCGTCCCGTCGAAGCGCGACATCAGGTACGGGCCGGTCACCATCGGCTCGTGTCGGGGGCGCTCCCCATCAGCCAAGCATGTGACCAAGGTCTCGATACGCAGGTCGTAGGGCGGGGTCACGAAGAGGGGCGACGAGTAGCGGTCGACGCCGGGGGCGTTGACCACTCGGTGGGGGTTCGACACCCACCGATCGTTGGTCCAGATCGCCATTAGGTCGCCAAGGTTCACCACGAGCTGACCGTCGGGGACCGTCACGTCGATCCACTCACCGGATCGCTGTCGGACCTGAAGCCCGCCGACACCGTCGTCGGCGAGCAGCGTCAGGGTTCCGTAGTCGGTGTGAGCTCCACATCCGAGTTGCCCTGGCTCGGGCGTCAGACGATCCATCGGCGGATAGTGAATGAGGCGGAGGTGGTACATGGTGTCGCCGGGTTGGGCGATGAAGAACTCGGTGTCGAGGTCGAGCGCCATGGCCAACGCACTCGATCTTTATGGTGGTGGCCGTCGCTGCGGTGCTGACCACAAAGTGTTCTGGGTCGAGGTCTGGGAAATCATTGCCTTCGCGCTCTTTTCGACACTCCAGACGCTGGGAGTCCGGAGTCGCCGAGCCGGTGATGTCTCAAGAAGCACTCTGACGATCCCGAAAGTTAGTGGCCAGTTCGGTCCACAACGACCTTCCCACCTTGGATGACCTGAGCCAGCGCTGTCTCATGTTGAGCAAACGCTGCAAGGTCCTCGAGGGGATCAACGTTGGAGATCACGATGTCACCGAATGCGCCCGGAGCGACCACGCCGATCTTGCCGTCAAGGTGACACAGCTGCGGGTTCACTCCCCACATCGATCGGAGCACATCGCGGGCAGGTTGCACACTCCCCCGGATCGCAAGTTCTTCGTTCTGTCTCGGTTGCGCCTCACCAATGAGATCCGTACCGAATCCCAACGTCACCCCTGCAGCGTGAGCCCGTTCGAGCGACTCCAACCCCGACTCCAGCACGACGGTGTTCTTTGCCAAGTTCGCTTCGGGCAGCCCGAGTTGACGGCCGATGTCATCCATTGCTTTGTACGTCACGAGAGTCGGCACGACAATGGTGCCCGAATCGGCCAGCAGCTTGGCCGTCGAGTCGTCCATCAAGTTGCCGTGTTCGATCGAGTGGACGCCCTCATTGACGGCCATCACAATCGCTTCGGGTGTGTAGGCGTGCGCAGCGACATACGTCCCTCGATGCCGTGCCTCGGTCACCACCGTTCGAATCTCCTCGGGGGTGTATTGAACACTCTCGAGCGGGTCCGACGGTGACGCAACCCCGCCGGACACGTGGATCTTGAGGAAGTCGCTTCCATCGCGAAGCAGATGCCTCGCCGCCTTTCGTACGGCATCGCATCCGTCAGCAACGATCGACATCACATTTGAGTCGAGGGCGCAGCCGCAACTGGCCACCTCGATTTCGCCCGACCTCACATCACCGTGCCCACCGGTTTGTGTGAGCATCAGACCAGCCCGCACGATCCGAGGTCCACTCGCTGCGCCGCTCTCGATCGCGCGCATGAGCCCGTTGACCTCACCACCGAGATCACGCACCGTCGTGAAGCCGCGTTCGACGGTCGCCTTGGAAAGGGTTGCCATCGCGATACCGAACTGCACTTCACTCCACTGGGAGAGCGCGTGGAAGTTAAGCGTGGCGAGCCGGAAGTGGACGTGCCCATCAATGAGCCCCGGCAGCACGTACCGACCCCCAGCGTCGATGTCGATCGCTGCGTCGCCCGCGTAGGTCGGCGCCACATCAACGATGGTGCCGTCATCAATGACGACCGTTTGCCCCTCGGAATAGGTCATCGTCGCCGTGTCGAGGACCGTGCTGTTGCGAATGACGGTTCGGGTCAATGACGTTGCAGATGGAGCGAGGTCACTCATGTCAGGGTGCTGCTTTCGATGAATCGGTTGTCGATGGTGAAGCAGCCAATGGTGACCGGCAAGTCGGCTTCGGCCGTCACGATTCCGGCGCCGTCAAGATCTCGAACGCCGCGATGCACAGCCGTGCGAGTTCTCGTTCCGGCTCGGGTTCTTCGGATGGCAGCTGGCGCTGAACGAGCATTCCGAGGAGGTGGGAGCGGACGAATCGCCGAGCGTCGCCAAGCCGTTCACCGGGAACGTCGAGGTCGGCAAAGATCTGTCGCCACGTCTCGTCGAGCCGAACCCGAGCGACGTCAAAGATGGGTGCCAAGTGATCAGCGAGGTTGGGATCGAGATTTGGGTCCGACGAGATCATGAACGCCGCTCGACATGTCGGCTGCTGATACGAATCCCACATTGCGCCCACAAGCGCCCGCAGGCGTTCCTCTGGAGGGCGAGACACGTCAGCGACTCGATCGAACCGGCCAACGAGGTCTTCCCATCCCTTCGAGACGACCGCAATAAGCAGATCGGTTTTGGTGTCGAAGTGATGTTGCAACGCACCCTTCGACACGCCAGCGCGACGAGCAACCGCTGCAACACCGGAGCTCGGCCCCGTCTCCACGATCACGTCCGCAGCACTTTCGAGCAGCATGGCACGCGTCGTCTCACGCCGTTCGCGCTGAGTTCGCCGGGAAGCGGCCGCATCTGGCCGAAGAACAGTACCCACCCCAACAACATACAGTACGCGTGGAATCTATGTTGCTACGCCACGAGCTCGCCTGACGCTTAAACGTCGGCGGGCCCGCTCCCCTACGTTTACCAGATGACTCCGAACGCACTTCCCGCCGAACACATCGGCACGCTCTCCGCTCGCACCAATGATGTCGAGCGGCCGATCGTCTCGGGCGGCCCGTTCGGCACCAAGATCGTCGCAACGGTCACGGGTGGCACGTTTGTCGGACCGAAAATCAATGCAACCACTCCCAACGGTGTCGCAGCCGGCGACTGGGTGACCCTCCTCGCCGACGGCAAATTCGCCCTTGATGTTCGCGTGTCACTCCGCACCGACGACGGCGCCGACATCTATGTGACCTACACCGGGTTTGGGACCAGCAACGAGGACGGCACAGTAAGCATCCGCACAGCCCCACGATTCGAAACCGGCGACGAGCGCTACGCCTGGCTCAACAATCTGTTCTGCGTCGCCATTGGCTCGACCACACCCGAGGGCGTCACCTACGAGGTCTACACAGTCTGATCCAACCCGAACATTCCCGCGAGATGGAGCGACACCGTCACGCAGTCATTGTCAGCAGCTTGTCGATCCCGTGCGATACGCCATTCGTCGACAACAGATCGGCTTCAACCACGGTGGCGCCGCCGACGGTCGGCGGGGCCTGTACGACCGGCTGGGTCCCCAGTGTGGCCATCGTGATTTCTGTCAACACTCCGTCGAACACCACGGCGGCGTCCAACGCCTCTCCATCGACGATGTGCGAAAGCAGCAGCTGTTCAAGTTCTGCTGGATCGGTGGGAGTTACCACACCCGCAAGCGCAGCATCGTTGGGCGCAAAGACCGTCACCGGGCCAGCACCATCGAGGAGTGCCTGCACGGTGAGGACGCTGACGGCCAAACTGATGAGTTCGCACGTGACCGTGTCACCCCGCAGGAATTCATGGTTCGCGAATGCGTAGGTCACTACCTGATCAACCGATGAGTCAGGAGGGTCTGCTGTGACGCTGAGCGACACAATGGAATCCTGCTTTTCAGGCCGTGCGAGCAAGCATTCAACGACGGGTCCGGGCGCAGCAAAGCCGGCTGGCGAATTCCCCGCGAAGGTGATGATTGAAGCCGAGCTATCCAACTCGACAACCTCGGCGGCAGGTGCCCACGCGAACACCACTCGGCCTGGGTCATCGGTCGAGCCACCAATGGTGGCGGGACCTGGGGCTGCGTCTGGCTCAAGCCACACGTAAGAATTCGGGAAGTCCGAGGTGCTCGAAACTTCGGCAATCAAACCCCGAACAAGCGAAGCGCCGATCGAGTCCTTGGTCACAAACACCACTTCAGCTGCAACGACATCGCGTTCGTCGTCATCACCAGCAAAGATCAGCCCGAAGGGCGGTCCCGCCGGCAGTATTGCGTCGAGCACCAGCGCACCAATTCCCAACGGCTTCTTGCCCCACAACCGCGGGAGCATGGCTTCTTCCACGCCGAGCGTCGGAGTCACGACCGTGACCCACGAGGTAAGGGTGCCGACTTTGACGTTGCTACATCGGCAACGCCCGAGATGTTCAGATCGAAACGGGACATGTCGCTCGCATCACACAGGGCGACTCGGAGGTCGCAAAACCACGACGATCAGTTCAGCGGACGGCCGATGATCCAAAGATGGCCAAACGGGTCTTCGAGACGTACGTCGCGTCGTCCATATGGCCGATCGTCAATCGGGATGACCACCTCGCCACCCGCTTCCACAAATCGCGCCGCCGCTTCGTCCACGTTCGGCACCGTCAGGCTCAAGATGACCGGCGTGCCACCGATCGTGGTTGGTGCATGGTTGTGGTACCCGTCCTCCTCGGTCACGCCCACCAGGGTGGAGCCAATCAAAACATATCCGTTGAGAAGGCGACCACCGTCGTAGAACTGATCGGACGCTGCGGTGTCGAATGCTCGGGCGTAGAAGTCCAGAGCATCATCACCAGCTGAAACAATCAGTCGTGGAGCGAGTTCAGTGGGGATTGTCGAAGACATGCTGGTGCTTTCTACGTTGCGAACCGGGGACCGAGCGTGAACCATACTGATCGCCGTGCGACGCAAACACCAGGCCACCATGCGTCGGTTTTTGGAGCCAGCGCATGACTCACCATATGTTCACGGACTGGTCATCGTTCCGCCCAGAAGACCTTGAGCGGGAGTACTCGCCGAGTTCATGCGAGGGTGTCGACATCGGGCGTCTCCTTGACGAGTACTCCCAAGCAAGCGATGACGCGAGAAGATGGTGTCTTCGACAACGCCGGCCGATCCTCACCGACGCCTACGGACCGCTCGGTTCTCAAACCTTCGACATCGTCACGCCGGAGCGTGAGCGTGCGCCCCTGGTTGTTTTCATCCACGGCGGCTACTGGCAAGAGCTCTCGAAGCTCGAGTCGTTTGGCCCTGCCCCAGATTTCGTGTCGCGAGGGATCGCGTATGCGGCGCTCGACTACACGCTCGCTCCTGACGCAACGGTCGACGAAATCGTCGTCGAGGTCTGCCAGGCCCTCACGACGATCTACAACCGAGCCGATGACTTGAACATCGATGCAGACCGGATCGTCATCGCCGGCAGTTCTGCAGGAGCCCACCTCGCGGCGATGGCGAGCCTCGATCCGACCTCGGACTGGAGACCGGCCGGCCTCGTCCTCCTCTCGGGTATCTACGAACTTGAGCCGCTCATCGCGACGACCATCAACGACGCTCTCCACCTCGACGTCGCAGCCGCCAAACGGAACAGTCCGGCCCGCATCGAGATCGGCGACGCCCCGCCGACCATCGTTGCGTGGGGAAGCGTCGAGACCGATCAGTTCAAACGTCAGAGCCACTTTTTCGGCCAACGCCTGGCCGCAGCCGGGAAGCCGCCAACCCACATCGAAATTGACGGTCGAAATCATTTCGACATCCTGACCGATCTCGGCGATGTGTCGACCCAACTCGGCTCCGCTGTCGATCGGCTCATCGAGAACACGAAGGAGAACCATGCCAACCTATGAACCTCAATACCCCCGAATCGTGGATCCTGCCGGGGTCAACACCTCGATCGAACCTCGGCCGATGCCGATAACGACCGATGCCAGCCGAGCCGAGACCGTTGCTGCCACCGGTGGTGCACCACTCGTCGACTTCGACGGGTTATCGAACCCCTACATCGACTATCAGAGCATCGATCTGTTGCTCTCGCTCCAACACCCCCGGAGCGCCGGCTACGACGAGATGTGCTTCTTCGTGATGGGACAGGTCAAGGAATTGCTCTTCCGAGGCGTCCACTTCGAACTCGCCAACGCCCAGCTCCAAATCCGAGACGACCAGGTCGCGAATGCGATCCAAATCCTCGACCGGGCCACGATTTTCGTTGACTACATCACCGAATCGTGGAACGTACTGTCCACGATCACGAGCGAAGGCTTCGGCCAGTTCCGCGACACCCTCGGCACCGCCTCTGGGCAACTCTCGTTCATGTACCGCCACGTCGAGTTTGTGCTGGGCAACAAGAGCCGTCGCCTCGCCGAAGCGCACCGCAACGTTCCCCATGTCTGGCCAGCACTTCTCGAGGCGCTCGAATCGCCCAGCCTGTATGACGACGCGATCAGGCTGTTGGCACGACGCGGTTTGCAGATCGGTGACCAAGCATTGGACCGCGACTGGTCGCTCGAGTACGTAGCGAATTCATCGGTGGAGTTGGCGTGGCGCAGCGTGTACGAAGATGCCAGCGCCGACAACGAATTGCGCCGACTCGGCGAGGCGCTCATCAAGCTCGATCAGCAGTTTTCCCTGTACCGGTGGCGCCACTTCACCTCGGTTGAGCGGATCATCGGGTACAAGCCGGGAACCGGGGGCTCGGCTGGCGTCGGGTGGCTTGAGCAGGTCACCAAGCACCACTTCTTCCCAGAGGTCTGGGCCGTCAGTAGCTAGCAACGATCAGACAGTGTTTGGGGTGCTCCCGACCGGCGCGACGTGGCCCGGCTCGTCGTTCTCAGTGAAGTCTGTCCCGGGTTCCGGGACGCAACTCACTGAGAACGTCGAATGCTTCGCCATTGACCTGCTGAGCGCGAGCCGGCCCTCACGCTGAATCGAGCCCGGCGCGGACCATTCCGCACCCCCTTTTTGATGACGTGCCCAACGTGCCCCCATATCGCCTGCTCGATGGCTCGATGGCACGTCGCTGACTGGTGGGTTTATCATGCTGTTCTCGACCATCGGTCAACACATGACCGCGAGGCCGGGTTCGAGGCGTTTGGGGGTCCGAGGGCACCGCCGAGAAATAGGGTGATCTCTCATGCGACCGGAACTAGTGATCTTCGACTGTGATGGCGTCCTCGTTGATAGCGAGGTGATCGGCATCGAGATTGAGGCGGCTGTGCTCACCGAGGCGGGCTTCGAGATGACCGCCGACGACTGCGCCGATCATTGCATCGGGCTGAGCTGGCCCGACGTAACGGCGATGCTCGAGACACGATTCGGACGTTCGGTGCCGCCGGGCCTCAATGACGAGATCCAAAAACGATCGCTCGCCGCGTTCCCCGGCCGGCTGCAGCCGGTCGCAGGAATGGCCGACCTCCTCGCCGCACTGGAGCTTCTACGATGCGTCGCGTCCAGCAGCGACCTGGCACGCGTGCACTTTTCGCTTGAGCTCACAGGCCTCTCCACGTTCTTCGCTCCCGAAACCCTCTTCTCCGCTCAGATGGTGGAGCGGAGCAAGCCAGCACCGGATCTGTTTCTTCATGCCGCCGCTCAGTGCGGCAACGTCGCACCGGAGCGCTGCCTGGTGATCGAAGACAGCCCCGCCGGAGTTGCCGCCGCACTCGCCGCCGGCATGGAAGTGATCGGCTTCACCGGTGGGCAACACGCACGGGCGTCGCTCCATCGACGACTCACCGCAGCCGGCGCCCAGACCATCGTCGATCACCCATCGGTGATCGCCGACCTCATCGCCATCATGAGGTAACCGTTGGCGAGCGGCCACACAGCTGCCGAACGGACCCCATGTGAGAGAGTGGATGATGGCGTTTGGTCAATCGTCCGGTCCACCGGCAACCGGCAAGCAAATACGTGAGCTCCTTGAACTGCTTGAGGAGGCGGGTCATTCAGACTTTCGTGATGCCCGCGGACCAATGGGTTTCAACCAGCGGCAGGCCGGCGGCAAGTTCACCAGTCCCGAGGCCGACGAGTTCATCGAACAACTCGAAACCGAACTTCACGGCGATGGACCTCCTCCCGGATCACACGCACCGCCCCCAATCAGAGCCCCCAAGCCTGCGGCAGCCAAAAAAGCGCCGGCGGCTGCAGCCAAAAAGCGGACAGCTGCTCCCCGAGCGAAGTCGGAAGCGCTGGCCAACGTTCCCACCGAGGAACTCGCTGCCGAACTTCAAAGTCGCGGCTGGGTCGTCCTCGAACCCTGAGCCCGAGCCCACGCCATTGCCACCCGCCGTCAACACACCGAAGCGGGACCTGAAAGAATCGGACCCATGAGCCTCACTCGTCTTTTTGTGCAGCTTTGGAGCCAAGCTCCGAGCAAGCGCGACCTTCTCCGCTCGATCGCATTGGACACCAAGGGAGGCAACCGTGCCGTCACATCATCGGACGGCACCTCGCTCTCGGTCCGCGTCAGCGGCAGCGGCCCGCCCGTCGTGTTGGTCCACGGAGCGCTCGATGGAATGAACGCCTTTGCATTCGTCGAGCCGCCACTCGCCAACGGCTACACCGTGTGGACATACGACCGGCGCGGACGCGGCGAGAGCACCAACGCCTCGGACTATTCGCTCGACCGCGAGGTCGAAGACCTGCAAGCGATCCTCGAGGCAACCGGTGAAACGGCGCACGTGATTGCTCACTCGTTCGGCGCCGTCATCGCGCTGCAGGCCGCACTGGCCGGCGCAGAGATGCGGTCGCTTGCCGCCTACGAACCGCCAGTCAATGGCAACGAGATCGCCGTTGGCCTTATCACCGAAATCAACGGCTACGTCCACGAAGGCCGACTCGACGAAGCAATCGCAACGATGGCCCGCGACTTCGCTCAATTCACGGCCAAAGAGGTCGCCGACGCGATGGCGATCCCGTTGCTTCGCAAGCGTTTACGAGATGGGGCGCGAACGGCACCTCGAGAATTGCAAGCAATCCGTTCAGCTGATTGGTCGGGGCTACCGGTCGAAGGCGTCCCCACACTTGTCATTCGCGGCGAACTCACCGACGCTGCGGTCTACCCATCCACGGAGCAAGTCGACGAACTTGCGACGGACTCTCAGGTTGCGACGCTGGCTGGTCAAGGCCACGTCGGCCAAGCCCTGGCTCCCGCCGCGTTCACCGACATCATTCGCCCGTTCCTCGACGCCAACTAGTGCCGTGTCACGCAACGTTTGTGTTGCCCCTGACCGGCATTTACATAAGGACGCGTTACACGGGTGATCGCCAGCGCGTTAAGGGACTGTGAGTATCGCCTGCATGTTCGCGTCATTCCGGCTTTCGGACGGGTCGACCGGTCGGTCGTGTCGGTTGGTGTCGAATTCGTGATGGGGCGACGAGAGAGTGGGAGGGTCGGGGTTTTGTGACCGGCTTCGGGTCTGGGCACTCCACGAGATGGGGCACATGACAATGACAACCACGAAACGAGTTCGTTCCGGGGCGTGGCGGTCGCATTGAGTGCTGGGGTTGCGGTGACGTTCGGTGCCGAGGGCCTGGTGGAGGTCAATGCTGTGTCGTCTAATCCGTCGGCGTTTGTGGCGATCACCCCGACCCGCATTCTTGAAACACGCACTGATGTTGGTTTGGCTGGCCCGTTCGTGTCGGGTGCTTCCCAAACGTTGCAGGTGACCGGAACGGTTCCGACCCAGCCGCCAG
>JBLFZD010000054.1:0-14929 GCA_047610085.1 Ilumatobacter sp.
GCCCACGGCACCAACCAGAAGACGAGCCCCGCTGCAGTGTCTTCGATGAAGCTCTTCCGGCTTGCATGCGGGATGGGCACTTGAGTAATTGGGTCCGAACTCGACCAGAGCCAGTATGGAAGTACCACCGTGATCAAGGTCGCGATAGTGAGCACGCCGAAGACACCAGCGCGCATGGCGGCCGGGAGAACACGACGAAGACGGCGAGCGACCTGCGGGCGCAGCATCGCGAAACGAAATCGCACGAGGTGACCGATCGGTTCGCTGTCGATCGGGGTTGCCCATCGGTCGAGTACCGCTCGAACAGCTACGGGGCCGGCGAAAAACACGGTCCCGAAAAGGGTAGTGACGTGGTGGCCTGCCGTTGTTGCCGCCAGCAAGGCGATCGCCGCAACCAGATCGACGCGAACGCCCTGGTGAATCCATCGCCGGATCGACGGTTGTGCGTTCAGCAGAAAGCCAAGGGCGAACGTGGTCGGCAACTGGCCGAAGGTGTGCACTACTTCGGCCAACGACGACGACACGACGGCAAGGAGCGCCGCCCATCCTGCTGCCTCCCTCGAAACCCAGAGCATCGAGAACCGGTACACACCGACCACGATGTTCAACACCGCAGCGATCTGCACGATGACGAACCCTGCTTCGAGCCCAATCAGGCGCGAGAACAGCCCGATTGCTTGGTGTGACGCTGGCGGGTAACTCGTGACGGTGAACCCCGTGTACCAGCGCGTCTCCCACGTGCTGAACCAGTCCCGGGCGTAGTGGTCGCTGAAGAAAATGTGGACCCACGCGTCATAGGTCCCCCGGTAGCTGCCGGCAACGAGTAGCGCCCCGTGGAGGAGGAGTGCCAGCCCAAGCGCCCAGCGCAGTCGGGGATCACGCCAGGTGGTCAGCGCCGCATTCACCATCTCATCTTCGACGTACCAGGTCGAGAACGAGTCTTCATGAGTTCAGGTTTCGGTCAAGACGAACGAAGGCTCAGATGTGGATCGCATAACCGACACCGCGCACGGTTCTGACGCGACTGGGCTCGCCCACATCGATCTTCTTGCGCAGATTGGCGATGTGGACGTCAACGACGTGGTCGCGGCCGACGTAGTGGTCGCCCCAGACCGCTATGAGGAGCTGCGATCGAGTCAATACGCTGCCTGGCCGTGCCGTTATCGCATCGAGGAGGTCGAATTCGATCTTGGTCAGTTCGACGGCATTCCCCTCGATCGTGACGGACCGCGTTGCCCTGTCGATCACGAGATCGCCAACGTGTTGGCTCGCAGACCGGTCAGTAATCGATGATCCACGAGTGCGGGCCAGGATCGCTCCGACTCGAGCAGCGAGCTCTCGGGGTGAGAACGGCTTGGTCATGTAATCGTCAGCTCCAAGCCGGAACCCAACCAACTTGTCGACTTCATCGTCACGCCCTGTCAGCATGATCACGAACGCATCAGAATTCTGGCGGATTTCCTGACACAGATCGAGACCGTCCCCGTCGGGAAGTGTCAGATCGAGAATAACGACGTCGGGAGGCGTCGAGCGCATTCGGTCCCGAGCTCCGCTCATTGTCGTGGCCGTCATCACCTCGTGTTGCTCGGCACGCAAAACAGCGGTGACAAGTTGCGCGTACTCCTGGGAGTCTTCGACAACCAGTATTCGAGCGGGCACTTTCTAATCTTCTCACAGATGGGCTGTCTCGGCACGACTTATGGGGGCACGACCTGGCCGCGAAACCGCTTTGGTGGATGACTCCATGCGCTCCGCGGTATCGAGGTCGCGTGTGGTGATCTGCCCGGCATCGAGTTCGACTGCAACGTAGGCTTTGCCGCCGTCGCAAAATCACGATCGAGAATCGTGCATGTCCTGGGATGCGGTATCGACAAACCACAGGCCACCTTCCGATGCGGATCGGTCGCCAACGGTCCCGCACGTAGCGGAGGGTGCCTGACCCCGTCCGCGACCGTTCGAACCCCAGATGCTCAGATCTGAGTAGCGGAGGGTGCCTGACCCCGTCCGCGACCGTTCGAACCCCAGATGCACAGATCTGGAGGAGCCGATAGCGTCACTACATGGCTCGCAATCAATCACGTGGCGGTCGCAATAGCGGCGGACCCAAGTACCCCCGCTCGGCGCGCGTCGGCGAGACGTTGCGCGAAATCATCGCGGAAGACCTGATTCGTTTCGATGATGAGCGCCTCGAGTTCGTGACTGTGACCGGGATCGATGTCGACCCCGAGCTCAACCGCGCCATCGTGTTCTTCGATTCGTTGTCCGGTGAGGAGGGCGACGAGGAAATTATCGAGGCGCTGGGCGAGTACCGAGTGAGACTGCAAGCGTCTGTTGCCCGTCAGATCAAGGCGAAGAAAACACCGATCCTCGAGTTCCGTCCAGACATCGCCATTCGGTCGTCGGAACGGATCGATGAGATCCTCCGCGCTGACCGCGAACGCCGCGCCTGATCGCCGAGGCTTCGAAATGGGACGACGTAAGAAGCCCGCGACCACGCACGGAATTGCGGTGGTCGATAAGCCGAGTGGGGTGACGAGCCACGACGTCGTGGCGATGCTGCGCAAACGGTTTGATGAGCGCCAAGTCGGCCACGGCGGCACGCTCGACCCGAGCGCAACAGGCGTACTGGTCGTTGCTGTTGGCAAGGCAACCAAGCTGCTCCGTTTCGTCGAGAAGACGCGAAAGGCATACGTCGGCGAGATCGTGTTTGGTAGCGAAACCAACACGCTTGACGCCGACGGTGAGGTCATCGCGACCTACGAGATGGGGGAGGTATCGCTCCCCGACGCTCAGGCGCTCGTCAACGAGCACCTCCTTGGCGCTATCGAACAGATTCCACCCATGGTGTCAGCGATCAAGATCGATGGCAAACGGCTCCACGAGTTGGCCCGCGAGGGAATCGAGATCGAGCGTCCGCCCCGCCCCGTCACGATCTACTCGTTCATGTTGATGGCGACCGATGAACCCAACGTGATGCTCGCTGCTGTTGAGTGCACTCCAGGAACCTATATCCGGACGCTTGCTGCCGATCTCGGTCATCTGCTCGGTGGGGGAGCGCACCTTCGGAACTTGCGACGCACGGCGGTTGGGCGATTCACGCTCGCCGAGTCCGGCAGCCCTGATGAATGTGTGCTCCTCCCGGTGGAAGACGCGGTACGCACGCTCGATCGCATTGACATCACCGAGAAACTCGACGACTTCGTGGCGAATGGCCGTGTGTTGCCGGCCTGGGACGGTGAAGGACCGTGGGCGTTGTTCAGGCCTGACGGCACCTTGTCAGCGGTATATGAGCGCCACGGCTCGATCGAAGCCAAGCCAATGGTGGTTGTTCCGCCCGGATGAAGTCGCTCGAGATCATCTGAACGCCCGCCTGGCGGTAACGTTTCGTTCGTGCGGATCATCACCGACCAATCGACGCCAGCGTTCCCGGACGAGCGAGCCGTTGTTACTATCGGCGCGTACGACGGTATGCACCTTGGGCACCAAGCGGTGATCGACCATGTGCGTCGGCTCGCAACAGAGCGCAACTGCCGAAGCGTGCTGATTACGTTCGACAAACATCCGGCCACCGTGGTTCGTCCAGAGTCCGCACCGAAGCTGCTGACCGACCGGGAACAGCGGGTCGAGTTGCTCTCAAACACTGGCCTCGACGCGGTGGTCATGATCGAGTTCAACGAGGCGCAGGCAGCGGAGTCCCCCGAATCGTTCATCCAACGGGTCTTGATCGACTGTCTGTCGGTGTCCGCTGTGGTGATCGGTGAAGACTTCCACTTCGGCCGCGGGCGCGGCGGCAACGTCGATCTGTTGGCCAAGTTCGGAGTGGACCACGATTTCGATGTGGAGCCACTTGAGTTGCTGGGCCGCGAGGACGGTGTCGACGAACCGGTGAGCTCCACAGCGATACGGCGAGCGCTCGCGGGTGGCGATATCACTCGCGCCAACGAAATGCTCGGACGTCCATTCGAAGCCCGCGGTGCAGTTGTTCAGGGCGACCAGCGTGGTCGTCTGCTCGGCTTCCCAACGGCCAACGTTGAGGTATCGAACCAGATTTGTCTGCCTGCGGACGGCGTTTACGCAGGCGTGTACGAGCGCCCCAACGGTGAGGTGCATGACTGCGCGATCAACCTCGGCCGGCGGCCGACGTTCTACGAACACGCAGAAACATCGCTCCTCGAAGCGCACCTGCTCGACTTCGACGGTGACCTCTATGGAGAGCCGGCGAAAGTCCGATTTGTGCACTTCCTGCGGTCGGAGCGCAAGTTCGATGGCATCGATGCGCTCATCGAGCAATTGCGTTCAGATGTTGAAAGCACACGCACCATGCTTATCGACGCCCGCCAGAGCTGATCAGCGTGACTGCGTTCAGCCTGGCCAGATGATGGCGGCGTCTGCGTCGTAGACCCCTGCGGCCAGACCGCTGATGAAGTCGGTCGCTGTGGGTGCCTCGCCCTCGCCAAAGAGTCCGACCTCGGAGTATGCATCAAGCTCGGACTGCAGCGTGACGGGGTCGGGGACGCCGAGACCCATTCCTTCAGGCGTTCCTTCGAGGATGAGCTGTGCCTCGGTCTCCCACCTGAACACTTCGCCCTCGGGCTCCAAGAAGTTTGGGTTGCCGTTGGCAGCGATGAGGTTGACGGCATTATTCGCCGCAGTTTCGGGGTCGGCTACCGCGTCAGCGAGACCCCGCATCGTTGCTCGAATGAAGTCTTGCGCAGCGGTGGGATACTCGTCAGCGAACTTTGCGCTGGCAAAAATCACGCCGAACGATCCGGGGACGCCGAAGTCGAGCGGATCGAAGAGATGCACGCCGATGCCGGCGCGATCGAGTGCCCCCACTTCGTTGCTCTTCCAGCCCGGGAGGCCGTCGATCACATCGATCGCGATGTGTGCCAGGGGATTGAAGCCATCGAGGAGCACCGTGTCGAAGTTCTCGCCTTCAACGAGACCGACGCCTCGCAACATCACGTCGATCGCCGGCGGAAGCTTGCCCTTGACGCCGAGGGTGGAGCCATCGAGTTCCACGAGTTCGGTTGCCAGCCCAGCTTTCACGATGAGTGTGTCGATCGCACTGCGACCTTCGACCGTTGCGGCGATGAACGACGCGTCATTGGCGGCGCTAAACGCAACGAGTTCGCTGAACGATCCGCCAGATGCAAACTGTGCGTTACCTTCAGCGACCAAGGGGTAGTTGGAGGACGAGAAGCTAGCCCGAATCTCGATGTCGAGGCAGAGGTCTTCGTAGTAGCCAGCTTCTTCTGCTGCGATCACGTCGACGATTGAGGAGGATGCAGCAAAGTCGAACCCGGTCAGGAACGTGATGGTGCCTGCCGCTTCGTTGGCAGTGCATCGGTCTGCAGGAAAGGCTTCACCGTCTTCGACAATGCCCGCATCGCTGGCGTCGGTCACGGGGGACGAGTTGGCGCCAATCGTTGATTTCGACGCCTCGGAGTCGTTGGAGGCCTCGTTTGTATCGTTCCCGCATGCGGCCATGGTGAGTGCGATTGCCAGCGTGGCAGTGAGAGTGCGTGAACCCATAGGTGGTGAAATCCCGTGTGTGGTGGTCGACAATTCTTTCCGTCAAGATTTGGTTGGAGGGTATTGACTGTGCGCTCGCAGACCAGGGAGCTTCATCGAACCGTCACCGAGTTGTGATCTGGCAAAACCACTGACATCCAAAGCGTCAGCGCTGCGATGAGTGCCACCGCAGCAGAGTCCGCTCCGCAACAGTCAGCACCATGAGCCCAGTGATACCGAGCGCAGCGGTGCAGAGAATGGTGGTCCAAAGTACCTCGGCGCCACTGGTCTGTTCGAGCGAAGCGCGCCGGCCGATCACTCCCAGACCCTTCGGGTCGAGCGCCTTGGTTTCGGCGAAATAGGCAGCGGCGAGGGCGAGCCCGATCGAGAAACGTCTGGTGGTGAAGAGCGATGGGAGCGCTGACGGCAGCCGAAGCCGCCACAACACCTCCCACTTCGAAGCGTCGACGCTCGCCAAGAGTTCGCGAGCTGCTGGATCAGCGCTGCGCATCCCGCCCACCACGCCGAACGTGAGGACAGGGAACGAGGTGAAGGCCACCAGGAAAAGGATCGGTCGTTCGCCAAAGTTGAGCCAGATGACGATCGACGTGATGTAGGCGACCCACGGCGTCACCAGAATTGCGATGAGAATTGGTTGCGCCGCTTCTTCGACGAAACGCCATGCCGCCATTGCCGATCCAACGACCAGGGAGATGGCAAGGCCAATCGCGAGGCCGATAAACATGTGGCGGGCGGTGACGAGCGTGTTGCTCCAGTAGCCGCCCGGGTCGTCAGCGAGTTCGCTCAGGATCGCTGATGGTGCAAGCAGCACAAATCGCCGAATATCAAGCGCTCGTACGAGCCCCTCCCACACCAAGAGAAATGTGACGATGCCGACCATCGGGGCGGCGATTGCTCGGCTGATCCTCATGCGGAGTCAGTCGCCGTGACGGGTGCGTGTCGGAGCCGGGTCGTAGTCGCAAAGAACTCGGGCGTGTCTTCCAACTCTGGTTGACGCGGTCGTTCGAGTTCGACGGGCTCGAGTGTGGTGATGTGCCCGGGGCGTGGCGACATCACCGCCACACGATCAGACAAGAACGCGGCCTCGGACAGCGAGTGCGTGACAAACAGGATGGTCGCCTCGCGTTGGGCCCGCAAACGGGTCAGCAGGTGACGCATCTCGGTTCGTGTGATCTCATCGAGCGCAGCGAATGGTTCGTCCATCAGCAGCAGGGGAGCGTCGAGTGCAAAGGCGCGAACGAGTCCAACCCGCTGCTGCATGTCCCCCGAGAGTTCGTGGGGATGGGCATCGGCGAACCCACTCAGACGTACTGCGTCGAGAAGTTTATCGACTGACGCCGATTGAACAGCGTGACCCTTCTTTCGGTTGAGGTCGAGGAGGAGCGAGGCATTGCCTCGGACCGTCCGCCAGGGCGGGAGCTTGCGGCACGAACCCGATCCGTTTCGCCGCACGAACTGCGAACGGTGCCTGATCGTCGATGGTAATGGCGCCCGCGGTTGGCTCGATCAGCCCGGCAACCAGCCGAAGGAGCGTCGTCTTGCCGCATCCTGACGGACCAAGCAGCGTAACGATCTCGCCAGGTTCGATGGTCAGGTCGGTTGGTGCGACGGCGGCGACAGCTTCAAAGTTCTTGGAGACGCCCGTTACTTGCACACGTGCTGACACCGATTCGGTCGTAACTCTGGAGTAGACGCGATCTGGTTTCTTGGCCGTTAGCATCCTGACGTCCGTTTGGGCTGGTTTGTCGGGTCGCCGTCGAACCGTTGCGCAGGCGTGATGCAGTACCGGAAGGTTTCCGGCTGCGACCTCCAATCATCACCGGAAGGCGAATGACATGCCCAAAAAGGCTGTAACAATCGAAGCAAACAAGATCCATGAGTCGGACACGGGTTCGCCCGAGGTGCAGATCGCTCTGATGACCGAGCGCATCACCCACCTGACCGAGCACCTGAAGATGCACAAGAAGGACCACCACAGCCGTCGTGGCCTTCTGATGATCGTCGGCCGTCGTCGCCGCATGCTTGACTACGTCAAGGGAATCGACGTCGAGCGCTACCGTAAAATTGTCGCTGATTTGGGTCTGCGTCGATAACCACTTCGAACAACTGATTCGTTCAAACGGCTGCTTCCCGATGGGGAGCAGCCGTTTGTCCTTTTCGGGTGTTCATGGACTCTGGCTTGTGCTGAGGTATAGTCTCACCGACCGGAACGTCCGGTCGACGGAGTTCCAGGCGCTGGTTGCCGGTTGCTGACTCCCGAGGTGTCGTGCGGAGTTTTTGATGAGCGTGGCTGTAGATCTCGGGGATTGCCAACTGGGAACCGGCCACTGATTCTCCTTAAGCCACACAGCAGGGTGCTGTGTGTTCGAAAGGAATCAATATGGCTGAAGCCATTTCCGTGTCCGGGCCCGTATCGGGCACCGACAAGACACTCACCTTTGAAACGGGCAAGTTTGCCCCCCAGTCGCAGGGCGCCGTTGTGGCAACCATTGCTGGCACGAAGGTTCTCACCACCGCCAACGCGGCAAAGAACGTCCGCGAAGGCATGGACTTCTTCCCCCTCACCGTCGATGTCGAAGAGCGTGCCTACGCCGCTGGCAAGATCCCCGGCTCGTTCTTCCGTCGTGAAGGTCGTCCGACCGAGGATGCAATCCTCACCTGCCGTCTGACCGACCGTCCGCTCCGTCCGAGTTTCCCCGAGGGTTTCCGCCACGAGACGCAGGTCGTCACGACCGTCCTCGGCGCCGACCAGGAAAACCCGCACGACGTGCTCTCCATCAACGCCGCATCGGCTGCCCTGATGATCTCGGGCATCCCGTTCGATGGCCCGCTCGGCACCGTCCGCATGGCCTACAGCCAAGACGGCGAATGGATCCCGCACCCCACGTTCGAAGAAGCCGAGAATGGCACCTTTGAAATCGTGATCGCCGGCCGTGAACTCGAAGACGGCGATGTCGCCGTGATGATGGTCGAAGCCGGTGGCTCCGAGAACGCGTTCTACTACTACGACGACGGGGCCAAGAAGGTCACCGAAGAAGTCCTCGGCGACGCCCTGCAGGCTTGCAAGGTCTGGATCAAGGAGTCGATCGCACTTCAACGCCAGCTGCTCGCTGCGGTCATCGCCACGCATGGCCCGATCGTGCCCATGTCGTGGACCCCAGTCCTCGATTACACGCCCGAGATCTTCGAAGCGATCGAAGCATTCTCGACCGAGGCGATGCAACCGGCCGTCAAGATCTCGGCCAAGGCCGAGCGCAACGCAGCCGTCGATGCAGTCGCAGCCGATGCCGTTGCAAAGTTCTGTGATGACGGTGGAGATTTTGCCGGTCAGAACAAGATGGTCAAGGAGGCCGTTCGTAGCCTTATGAAAAAGGTCATGCGTCGCCGTGTCCTCGACGAAGGCATCCGCATCGACGGTCGCGCCCCGGCCGATCTGCGTGAGATCACCGCCGAAGTTGGCGTGCTCCCCACCGCTCACGGCTCCGGCCTGTTCCAGCGTGGCGAGACCCAGGTCATGAACGTCCTCACGCTGGCCATGCCCCGCATGAACCAGATGATCGACTCGCTGAACCCGAACAACGAGAAGCGTTACCTGCACCACTACAACATGCCGCCATGGGCCAATGGTGAAACCGGCCGCGTCGGCTCGCCGAAGCGCCGCGAAATCGGCCATGGTGCACTCGCTGCTCGAGCCGTCCTGCCCGTCATTCCGAACCAAGAAGACTTCGCGTACACACTGCGCCTCGTCTCTGAGGTCATGGCCTCCAACGGCTCGACCTCGATGGGCTCGGTTTGCTCGTCGAGCCTCTCGCTGATGGACGCCGGCGTGCCGGTCCGGAGCCATGTCTCCGGTATCGCCATGGGCCTCATCTACGAGGACGGCAAGTACGTCACGCTGACCGACATCCTCGGTGCGGAAGATGCCATGGGCGACATGGACTTCAAGGTTGCTGGCACCGAAGACGCCATCACGGCCCTGCAGCTCGACACCAAGATCGACGGAATCCCCGCCGACGTGCTGTCGGCTGCGCTGGCTCAGGCTCGCGTTGCTCGCCTTGAGATCCTTCGAGTCATGAACGAGTGCCTCCCGGCTACCCGTGATGAAATCGCCGAGACGGCGCCGAAGATCAGCACCATCTACATCCCGATGGACAAGATTGGTGAAGTCATCGGCCCAAAGGGCAAGATCATCAACACGATCCAGCAGGAGACCGGCGCCGACATCGCCGTCGATGACGATGGTGCACGCGGCATTGTCACCATCGGCGCTGTCGAAGCATGGCGTATGGAGGAGGCCAAGATGGCCATCCTCAACATCGTTGATCCGCCCAAGGCCGAGCTCGAGAAGGTCTACATGGGACGTGTCGTGAATATCACCAAGTTCGGTGCGTTCGTGAACATCCTTCCGGGCCGTGACGGCCTCGTGCACATTTCGAAGATGGGTGGCGGCAAGCGCATCAACTCGGTCGACGACGTGCTCGAACTGGGCCAGGAGATCGAAGTCAAGGTCGACGAGATCGACGACAAGGGCAAGGTCAGCCTGACGCCGACCAGCCCGCTCGGTGGCGGTGACAGCGGTGGCGAAAGCTCGTCGAACTCTGGCTCCTCCAGCTCCTCTGACGATGCGCCTCGCCGCGAGCGTGCGCCCCGTCGTGAGCGCGAAGAGCGCAACGATGCTCCAGCACCGTCGAGCGACTCCGATGTCGTTGAGGTCAGCTTCGAAGATTCCTTCGACGCTGAACTCGAAGGTGAACTCGGTGACCTCGGTCCGAAGAGCGACCGTCCAAAGCCTGACCGTGACGGCGGAAACCGTCGCGGCGGTGGCGGCGGAAATAGCGGCGGCGGAAATGGCGGCGGCGCCAGCCGTCGTCGTCATCGCTGATCAGTTAATGACATGAACGTGTGGGCGAAACGCCCGCATTGAATCTGACGGGGTCGCCCGCCGCGCATGACGCGCGCCGGGCGGCCCCGTTTGTCGTTTTCGTCGGCGTTGGGCAGCCGGTGCGACAAGTACGCTCGCGATTATGCGAGTCGGCGTTCATGGAGCAGCAGGGCAGATGGGGCGCACCGTCTGCGCGGCGGTCGAGGCCGACCCCGGGCTCACCTTGGTCGCCGCGGTCGACCGTCACGCCGTCGACGTCGACACCGGGATCGATGGAGTGTCGCTCATGACCGAGGTCCAGGCCTTCGCCGATGCCCACTGTGATGTGGTGGTCGACTTCACCGTCGCCGGGGCCGCACGCGACACGCTTCCGTGGCTCGCGATGCACGGCATTCACGCTGTTGTCGGAACTACCGGCTTCACCGATGAGGACTTTGCGGTGTTCGAGTTGGCCTTCGGAGGCGACGACCCCACGAGCGGGCCGAACTGCTTGATTGCACCGAACTTTGCGATCTCGGCGGTGTTGATGATGCGCTTTGCCGAGATGGCGGCACCCTGGTTCGATACCGCCGAAGTGGTTGAACTTCATCACACTCGTAAGGTCGATGCACCGTCAGGAACCGCCGTGAAGACAATCGAACGGATGGCAGCGGCGCGTGAGACCGACTTCGCTCCTGACCAGACCGAGGTCGAGGTGTACCCAGGAGCTCGCGGTGGGCTCGGGCCGAGAGGCATTCGAGCGCATGCGATTCGGATGGAGGGCATGGTTGCACACCAGGAAGTGATCCTCGGTGCGATGGGTCAAACCATCACGATTCGCCAGGACAGCTACGACCGCAGCAGCTTCATGCCCGGTGTCATGTTGGCCTGTAAGAAGATCAGTCAGCACCCTGGGCTGACACGTCACCTCGACCCATTCTTGGACTGAGCGGGTTTGAGTTCGTGTGCTCTTTGTCGGTCACGGCGGGGCGGCGAACGCTCCGCACGTCGATGTGACCGAGTTCTTGACCGAACTGGATGGTTTCTGCAGAGTTCCGGTCGAAGAACAACATGCCCGGTGTGTTGTCGAGGCCGAACTCGCCCGAGCAGCGACGTGGTGGCGCAAGGGCAGCATCGAAGGACAACGACCCTCGATCCCCGACGATTTCGTCGACTCCTGAGACCATCGGAATGCCGTCGGTCGCCCACGGTGACGGGTCCTGGTTGGTTATGTTTGATGCGGCCAGACCGGACGGTCTGCCCGCATCAAACATCAGATCAGATTGCGCCGAGCGCTGCGTCGTAGTCGGGCTCTTTGGCGATCTCGGAGACGAGTTCGGTGTACTTCACCATGCCGTCAGCACCGATGACAACCACGGCACGTGCAAGGACGCCTGTAAGCGGACCGGAGACCATCGTGACGCCAAAGTCGTCGCCGAATGTCGAACGAAAGGTCGATGCGGTGGACACGTTTTCGATGTCTTCGGCGCCGCAGAAGCGACCATGCGCGAACGGGAGGTCGGCTGATACGCAGATGACTGCGGTGTCGTCGAGTCCGGCGGCACGCTCGTTGAAAGTTCGGACGCTGGTCGCACAGGTCGGCGTGTCGACCGACGGGAAGATATTCAGGACGATGTTCTTGCCCTCGAATCCCGATGCGGTGACATCGCTCAGGTCGCTTCCGGCGAGTGTGAAGTCGGGTGCGGAGGCACCGACTGCGGGGAGGTCACCGGACGTCTGGACGGGGTTTCCCCCAAGGGTTACTTCAGCCATGTGCGCACCATACGCGGAAGCACACGACCGGCGCTACCGGACAGGTCAACGCCGTCGGAAATTTTTGAGGTTGACGACGACCACGAGGGCGACTGAACCAATCACAAACCACCACTGATAGCGAGTGGTGAAGTTCAAGAAGCTGTCAAGCTGCGACTCGAACGACTCGGCGAGCGCCCAGATGAACGTGAGTCGACCGACAATCCCGATGCTGAGCAGTGCGATCAGTTTCGGGAGTGGAGTCCGGCGAACACCGGTGAGCACCGCCACGATGTTTGAGCCCGAGAAGATTGGGATGAGTATCCACTCGGCTTTGTCGAAGCCTCGGTCGAAGGTCCGCTCGGCTTCGTCGTTGAATCCCAGGTACTTCTTGAACCAACCGATCGCTTCGCCGGAATAAGCGCGACCGATTAAGTGGCACACGCCGAATGCCAGAGCGATGCGGCAGAAACCGATCAGGGCATACGAGATGATCGAGATATCAACCCCAAGTGCAAACGCCAAGTAGCGGTTTCGTGAGGAAAGTAACAGCAGGAGTTCGGCGTTTGGGTTGTTCGTGTCCACCAGTCGCGCCCACGTGGCATTGGCGACGTTGGTGGCGATAACCAAGCTGACGAAGGCAACAAGCGTGAGCGGAGCCCAGCGTGGCTTGATGTGTTCGTCCGGGGAGGCAATCGGAGAGCCGGTTGGAGGGGGCAAGGGTGTGTCATCCACGAAGCGTTGACGGTAGCTCCCGTGCGCTACCTTCAGCGCTCATGCATGGCTTGATGCAAGACGTTCCTTTGACCATTACCCATCTCTTTGATCGTGCCGAGCAGTACTTCGGCCACAAGGCGATCATCACGGCGACAGGCGAAGGGGTGGAACGCACGACCTACCGAGAGTGGGCCGCACGCACCCGACAGCTCGGGGGCGTGCTGGACACGTTGGGCATTTCCACCGACGGCCGAGTGGCGACGTTCGCATGGAATACCGCTCGGCATCTGGAGTTGTACTTCGCTGCACCGTGCTCGGGGCGGGTGTTGCATACGCTCAACATCCGGTTGTTCCCAGAACAACTCACCTACATCGTCAACCATGCTGACGACGAGGTGATCTTCGCCGACAAGTCATTGCTGGGATTGTTGGCGCCGTTGATGCCCACCTTTGAACGAGTAGCACACCTGGTGATCATGGATGACGGCAAGGGCGAGATCCCCGATGGCCTCGGCGCCAACGGCGTGCAAGTTCATGACTACGAAGAGTTGCTTGCCGCTGCCGCGCCGGTTGAGTGGCCGGCGATCGCCGACGAACATCAGGCCGCAAGCATGTGTTACACGAGCGGCACAACGGGCAACCCGAAGGGTGTCGTCTACAGCCATCGCAGCACCTACCTCCACACGATGGGGGCAATGATGGTCGACAGCCTGGGCGCGGCTGAATCCGATGTGATCCTGCCCGTCGTGCCGATGTTCCACGCCAACGCCTGGGGTCTCGCACATGCCGCCGTCGCGTGTGGCGCCACACTGGTAATGCCGGGTAATGATCTCAGCGGCCCGTCGGTCGCCAAGCTCGTCGTCGACGAGAAGGTCACCGTGGCGGCCGGGGTGCCGACTATCTGGATGGCGGTGCTCCCTGAACTCGAGGGCAAAGACACGTCGTCGTTGCGCAGCATCCCGTGCGGTGGCTCAGCAGTGCCCAAGTCGCTGTCCGAGGGCTATCGCGGACAGGTGGGCAAGCCGATCCTCCAGGCGTGGGGAATGACCGAGACGAGTCCGATTGCATCGGTATGTCATCTCGACGCGGATCAACGACTGCTCTCCGTCGAGGAACAGGCCAATCTGCGCACGCAGGTGGGCCGGATCTCGTTTGGCGTCGATGCCCGCGTCGTCGACCCCGAAACGCTTGAGGAGATCGTGTGGGACGGCGAGTCGAGCGGTGAGTTGCAGTGCCGAGGCAACTGGATCGCGTCCGACTACTACGACGACGATCGCAGCAGCGAGAGTTTCACAGCCGATGGCTGGTTGAAGACCGGCGATGTTGCAGCGGTCGATTCACGAGGCCGAATTCGTTTGGTCGATCGGACGAAAGACCTCATCAAGTCGGGCGGTGAATGGATCAGCTCCGTCGAGTTGGAGAACGAGATTATGGCGCATCCGCAGGTTGCCGAAGCCGCGGTGATCGGCGTAGCTCATCCGAAGTGGGGCGAAGCGGCGCTGGCGTGTGTGGTGAAGCTCCCGGGGGAGGAGCCGACCGAGGAGTCGATCATCGCGTTTCTTGACGGCAAGGTCGCCAAGTGGCAGCTGCCAAAGAGTGTCGTTTGGGTCGATGAGGTTCCCAAGACGAGCGTTGGCAAGTTTTCAAAGAAAACGTTGCGTGACCTCCACGCCAACGATTTCATGGACTCATGAAGCGCCTCGTTTTGATCGCTGGCTCGATCGCCTTGGTTGCAAGCGCCTGTGCGCCTGACCCGCTCGACACTTACGGAGCACCTCAAGCTGCACCCGATACCCGAGCGCCGCTTCCCTCGACCACGTTGCCCGCAGACGGCGAGGCGGCCGACCCCGTTCCCACGTTTGCCCCGAACGGTCAATCGATTGATGTTCGATCCCTTGACAACAGCTTCATCCTGGCCACCGTCGAGATTGAAGCCGGCACCGAGGTGAACTGGATCAATGGTGGGCGCAACGATCACAACATCTTGCCCGTCGATGAATCACTCGCGTGGGGTGTCGAGCGCGACGTGTTCGTTCCGGGGGCCACCTACGCCCACGTGTTCGA
>JBLFZD010000055.1:0-14904 GCA_047610085.1 Ilumatobacter sp.
TCGCACGTTGAGTTGGTCGGCGGCGAACGCAACGATGTGCTCGTCGGTGCCGACATCGGCATGGGTGAGCATTGCGCTCCTCGTCGGTTCGGTAAGGAGCGGTACGCCATTGCTGAGGTTGCGACCGACCAGCGTGAGGCTGTCGCCAACACGGTCAATCGGCTGGTGGTCGACAAGTTGGAGGCTGACCGAATTGGTGCTGCGGGCTGAAGAATTGAGACGAAGGGTTGTTGTCGCTCCAATCAAACTCCGGCAGATATTTGCAACCGCGACTCAACGGGAGACCGAGAGTCCGTGACGGCGCACGGACATAGGATGACCTCGTGTTCTTGGGTGAAGATCTGCTGCCGTTCATGGTGCTCGCATTTGGCGGAGCGCTTTTTGTTGGCAGCGTGCTCGCATTGATCAAGCCCCCCGCACAGCAGCTTGATGAAGGACACCTCGAACGGGCGCCACTCGGGCGGAGCCTCGTCTTTGCCGGCCTCGGCTTGGTGGCTGCGCTCTGGGCGATCGCGTCGCTCGTCGCTGGCTGATCAGTTGGTCGCAACGACCATTTCGTTGGTGCGGCCGTTCGATGAGACGCTGGCGTTCACCGTGCGATCACCGTTGACGAATGATCCGCTGGCCAACTCACCGGCCTGGGTGAACGTTGACTCTTCGGTGAATCCAGCACCTTCGAGTTCGCTCACGTAGCTGTTGAAGATTTCATCGACGTCCCCATCGATCTGGCCGGTGACCATGATGTTGACCTGTTCGCCTGTGTCGATGTGGATGCCCTGGGGGTCGATGAGCCCGCTGGGCTTTGGAACGTCGTTCGGCCACTCTTCGGGAATCCCGGGGCCCGAGGTGAAGACGGATTCACCATCTGCGCCTTCTACGGTGAATCCACCGTCTTCTGTTGCCTCGCCCGTCGTGACGCTTCCGTCCTCGTCAGTTGCGGTGAAGGTGCCGTCGGAATCGATATCGAACACCTCGCCGTTTGTGCCGTCGACTTCAAAGCCGTCTTCGTCACCATCGACTGAGAAATCGTTGCCGTCGGCATCGGTCCCGTCGATCTGGACGCCGTTTTGGTCGACGGAGAACCTGATGTCACCGTCCTCTCCGCTCGCCTCAACGGTGATGGCGTCGTCGTTGAACTCGATGTCGACATCGCCGCCGGTGTCGGCCTCGATTGCCTCTTCGACGATCTTTTCAACCGCTTCTTCGGTGGCCCTCTCGATGATGGCCCCACAACCCGAGGCCGTGAGGACGACAGCGGTCAACGCGCCTGCGGTGGCGATGGAGCGGAGTGTGCTGGTGTAGAACATGAGCGGAATCCTTCATGAAGAGGCCGAACCCGGCCGATGGAACAACGCTCGATCTGAGCGGGGTGCTGATGTCGGGATTTTGCGGAGGTGACGACGCTGACACTGAGGTATCAGGCGGGGGCAACTACCACCACATTGAACTCGCTGTTCGACAGGATTGCCCCGGCCAGCCCGTTCTCGGCACCGAGTTTGAAGCTGCCCTCTTCGTCGCAGGAAAGGTGTCCTTTGTCGGTGTCGAGCCTGGAAGGTGCCGCTGCCGCTGCCGCTGCCGGCCTTGATGACCTGCTTGGCGCCTTCCTCCACGAGACCTTCTCGACGATTTTGGAGCAGCGCCGAACAGCAACGCAGCAAGCGCTCCGAGGGCAACCGTGCTGGTCCGACGAGCGTTCCTGGTGGTGAGGTTCGTGGTCATGAGTTGCCCTTTTCTGTGTGGTGTCTTGATGGTGCAACAGCAGGTTCTGGGCCGGGTCGTGCACTTTTCAGGCAGAAAGGTTGGAAGATGGGTACATGAGCAGCCCGTTGCAGCTGACGTTCGTCGAGTCGGCGGCGCGTGCGAAAACCCTTCCATCCTCACCTGTCGAGGTTGCGTTCGTCGGTCGGTCCAACGTCGGCAAGTCGTCACTCATCAATGCGTTGGCGCATCGCAAGCAACTGGCGCGTGTGTCCAACACGCCCGGGCGCACACAGCTGCTCAACTTATTCCGGCTTGATGAAGGCAAGATGCGCCGAGCTGAGGGCAAGGACGACCAGAACCTGGCCGAGGAGCCGGTGGGGACTGTCGTCGACCTGCCGGGCTATGGCTTCGCCAAGGCCTCCAAGGCCGTCAAGGGTGAGTGGCCCGCAATGATCGAGGGATACCTCCTTGAACGTGAGGAGCTGGTGATGGTGTTTGTGTTGGTCGACGGAGCGATCGGCCCGACCAAACTCGATGTACAGATGCTCGAGTGGTTGCGTTTCAACACGGTGCCGCACACCGTCGTTGCCACGAAGCTTGACAAGGTCAAGCCGTCGAAGCGCCCCGCACGCCAAAAAGAAGTGGCGGCGGGGTGCATGCTCGATCAAGGTGATGTCGTGTGGGCGAGCGCAACCAAGGGCGACGGCATCGACCGCATCCGCTCACTGGTTCGCACCCACCTCTCCGAATAAGTCTTAACCATTCGTTGGTCGTGGAGTGGGTCAGGCACCCTCCGCGCTGTTCGGTCGTGGAGTGGGTCAGGCACCCTCCGCACGTCACGCCTTCGCACCTCTGGTTATCGATGGGTAGTCGCGTAACGTCGTGCGAATGATCTCCGCTTCCTCTGTCAGCGTCTCAATCACCGGGACCGGGTTGTTCACTCCGAGTGAGTCGATCAGTAACGCTGAACTCGCTGCGTCGCTCTCGATATCGGTGAAGAAGTGGAATGCAGAACACGCCGATGAGATCGCAGCGGGGACCCTCGAGGCGCGGGCGCTCCCCGACGAAGCGTTTATCGAAAAGGCATCAGGCATCGGTTCTCGCTTCGTGATGGAGAAGTCGGGTGTGATCGACCCCGAACGGATGCGTCCGCATCTGCCCACCCGGTCCGAGGACGAATTGGGAGTTCAAGCCGAGATGTCGATGCCAGCCATTCATGAGGCGCTGGCCCAGGCGGGTCGCCAACCGAGTGACGTCGATGCAGTGATCGTTGGCTGTTCGAACTTGCAGCGCGCCTACCCCGCTGTTGCCATCGAAGTCCAGCACGAACTCGGTGCTGGCGGCTGGGCGTTCGATATGAATGTCGCGTGTTCATCGGCCACGTTCTCGATCCAGACTGCTGTCGACTCGTTGCGGAACGGAACGGCCTCGTGCGTGGTCGTCGTGAACCCAGAAATCACGTCGGGCCACAACAACTTCGAGTTACGTGACCACCACTTCATCTTTGGTGACGCGTGTACTGCGTTGGTGCTCGAACGCACCGACGATGCTGTCAACGATGGCAGTGGTGACCACGGCCGGTGGGACGTACTGGGAACCAAGCTCGCCACACAGTTCTCGAACAACATCCGCAATGATTTCGGCTTCTTGAACGAATCCGAAGACGACGCTCGCGATCCCCACGAGCTGGTCTTTCGCCAGAACGGCCAGTCGGTGTTCAAGGAAGTCTGCCCGCTTGTGGTGAAACACATCACGAGTCACCTTGGCGAGGTCGACGTCGAAGCGGCGGGCGTCCGTAGATTCTGGCTCCACCAGGCCAACCTCAAGATGAACCAGCTCATTGCCAAAGGTGTGCTCGGCCGAGTCCCCGACACAGATGAAGCGCCCGTGATCCTCGATCAGTACGCGAACACGTCATCAGCAGGCTCGGTTATCGCATTCCACAAACATCGTGGCGACCTGAGCGCCGGCGACCTCGGCGTGATCTGTTCGTTTGGGGCCGGTTACTCCGTTGGCAGCATCGTGGTGCGCCGCGCATAGCGAGGTCTCTGCGAAGCTCACCAGGTGATCTTCGACACTGCGCTTTTTGTAGCCGGACTCGGCCTTGTCGTGATGACGTTGCTGTCTGCGGTTCGAACCGTCGTCATCCCCCATGCTGGTTCGGTACGACTGACGCGTCTGGTCTTCCGCACCGCTCGACGCATTGCTGGCTGGTACGGCCTGGTCGACCGATCTCGGCAACGTCGACACCGAGTCCTCCAGGTCTCGCTAGCGAGCGGGCTCCTGACGTTGCCCCTCGTTTGGTTGACCGTGACGGTCGGTGGCTACACGTTGATGTTCAAGGCCCTCGGAGCCGGATCATGGAGATCGTCATACGAATTTGCCGGTTCATCAATGTTCACACTTGGCTCGGCGCGCGCCGACGACCTTCCAAAGATGACGTTGACGTTCACTGGCGCTGCTCTGGCAATGTCGATTCTTGCGCTCCTTTTGGTGACGTACCTGCCAACGATCTACGGCGCCTACACCCAGCGCGAGGCGCGACTGACCGCCTTCGAAACAATCGCTGGCGACCCGCCCAACGTGGTCGCGATGTTCATTCGTGGTCATGAGATCCACAACCTGAGCCGTTTGTCGATGGTGTGGGAGGGGTGGCGAGAGTGGTTTGCGGAATTGCGTGAGTCGCATACAGCGCTGCCCGCTGTGGCGTTCCTCGGCTCGTCACGCGAGGACCGCAGCTGGGTGTCCACGGTGGGCACGTTGCTCGACGCCGCATCGATGTCATTGGCGGCGCTCGATATTGACGACGAGGGTGCAACTGACGACGCCGCACTGTGCGTGCGCAGCGGCAGTCTGGCCCTTCGCGACATCGCCGAGTACTTCGGCGTCACGGTCGACCACGACCCGCAACCCGATGCTGCGATCTCGGTTGACCGAGTCACGTGGGATCTCGCCTACGACGCGTTGGCGGCGGGAGGGGTGCCCTTGGTCGAGCGCGAGCAGGCATGGATTGACTGGGCTGGTTGGCGGGTGAACTACGACGCAGCCCTCGTCGGCCTGGCTGGCTTGACCCAGAGCTCAACGAGCCGCTTGATGTCGCGAAGCGGGCCCACTCGCGATGCGTGATCACGACATGGGAGACTTGGCCCTGTGACCCCAGACCTCGCCGTTGAGGCCGACCAACTCGTGAAGGTATTCGGCAAGCACCGAGCCGTCGACGGTGTGTCGTTTGAGGTGCCCCGCGGCGCGGTGTATGGATTGTTGGGGCCGAACGGGGCGGGCAAGACCACGGCGGTTCGGCTCCTCACCACGCTGCTTCGACCGTCGAGCGGTTCGGCTCGCATCGATGGCATCGATGTCGCACGCGATCCGGCGTTGGTGCGCACCCGCATTGGTCTCACCGGTCAATATGCCGCAGTTGAGGAACGTCTCACGCCAAAGGAAAACTTGAACCTCATTGGTCGGCTCTATCACTTGCCCAAGCGGCAGATCGTGCAGCGGTCCTCGGAGTTGTTGTCGCGGTTCGATCTCGAAGCAGCGGCAAGCCGCCCGGTTCGCGAGTTCTCCGGCGGAATGCGCCGCCGACTCGACATTGCAATGAGCCTGATTGCCCGCCCCTCCGTGCTGTTCCTCGACGAACCCACAACCGGACTCGACCCCCGTAGTCGGTTGGCGATGTGGGAACTCATTGAAGAACTGGGTGAGGACGGTACGACGGTGTTGCTGACCACGCAGTACCTCGACGAGGCCGATCGCCTTGCCGAGCAGATCATCGTGATCGACGCCGGTCGAGTCATTGCCAACGGCACTGCCGACGAACTCAAGAACCAGATCGGTGGCGACCGCCTCAGCGTGTCGATTGCTCGCCCCGAGAACGTTGCGCGAGCGATCGAAGCACTCCAACCACTGTGCAGTACCGAGGTGGTGGCCGATGACGATGGCCTCGTGGTGTCGGCATCGATCCATACGGGTGACCGTGTGATTCCACGGGCGATCCGGGCGCTTGATGACGCTGGGGTCGATGTGCTCGACGTCGAAGTGCGGCGACCGACCCTCGACGATGTGTTCCTCGAGTTGACCGGTCGTCCGCCTGAAGATGACGTCGACGCGGCCGAGGATCCGCTGGTGGAACGATGAGTATCGACGTGGGCCGCACGCCTGAGGATCCGTTGCCGCGCGCATTCGACGACACGGGCGACGGTTCAGATGGTGGCGATGCGGGTGGCGTGCATCTGTCTGCGGCTTCGGTTCGTGCCGCGGCGGGCTCGATCGATCGACCGGCCCCTCGGTCAGGTCTGCGAGCGGTCGCCGGTGACAGCTGGGTCGAGGCCAGCCGGCACCTTCGTATTATCCCTCGAAACGCTGAGGTGCTCGTGTTCGCCACGCTGCAACCGGTGATGTTCGTACTGCTGTTCGTCTACGTGTTCGGCGGTGCGATCGAGGTGCCGGGTTTCGCCGAATACAACCAGTTTCTGATCCCGGGCATCTTTGCGCAGGCGATGGTGTTCAACTCGGCGTTCACATCCGTCGGGTTGACCGAAGACATGCTCAAGGGCTACATCGACCGGCTGCGTTCCTTACCGATGTCGCGTTCCGCGGTACTGATCGGGCGAACCCTTTCTGACCTGTTGCGCAACATGTTCACGTTCGTCGCGATGCTGTTGGTCGCATTCTTGGTCGGTTTTCGATTTGAGGGATCCCTGCTCGAAGCACTCACGGGTACCGGGCTGCTGCTGTTTTTCAGCTACTCGCTGTCGTGGATTCAAGCGCTTGTCGGGTTGAACGTTTCGTCGGTGGAAGCGGCGAACTCGGCGGGGTTTCTGTGGATGTTCCCGTTCACCTTCATCTCTTCAGCATTTGTTGACCCATCGCAGATGCCGGGTTGGCTGCAGCCGGTTGCCAACCACAATCCGTTCACCACCGCGACCAACGCCTGTCGTGCGCTGTACAACGGCCTGCCTGTGGGCTCAGATTTGTGGTTGGTGATTGGGTGGTCGTGCGGGTTCATTGTGGTTTTCGCCACCCTCTCGATTCGTCAGTTTGCTCGTTCCACCGCAGCCTGAATATCGCTGCGGCTCCGGCGTCGGTCCAGTGATCACGGTGTGATCCCGTCGAGCGACGGTGAGTTCCAACGGTCGGTGCAGGGTTCCCGGCCATCGCGGGAGCGATCGGCGTTGCGGTGCTTGCGTTCGGTGTGTTCGGGATCCACACGGAGTTCTTCGATGATGCGGTCGCCGAAGACGGACCGGTCTTTGACTCGGGGGCCGTGGCGGACAATCCATCCGATGCTGTCGACCAGGCGATGACCGATGACATGAACGATTTCATGGAGCAACATGGCACGCCACTCGTCCTCGAAGCTGACGAAGCAATGCCGGCGAGCGTCGATGAGGCCCAAGAGGCTGGTGTGATCGTCACCCAGTTCGTAGGGATGTTCGGCCCTCGGAGCCACCCGGGTGAAGACATTGCCAAGGTTCTCAACGATGGCACCGATCAGCGCTTTCTGCGCTACGAAGAGTTCGCGACCGACCACGGTTCTGACCTAAACGTGAACTCCATCAATGCCGATACCAACGCCGATGCCGGTGACTTCGGTGTTGACGGACAGTTCGTCAACTTGGGTGACTTGAAGGGCAATGTCGGCGAACAGAACTACGAGATTCCCGCTGATGTCGACCTTGAAGAGTTCGACACCGTGGTCATCTGATGTGTCCGGTTCGGCGTGGCCTTTACTTCGGCCGACATCGTCGGCGCCTGACCCCAACGAGCCGCGGGGCTACGCGCGAAACCCGGTGGCGCCCACGGTGCCGCGGATGGCGTCGAGTGGGCTGCGGACATCGTCGACGTAGCCGAGTGCGTATGCCCCGAGCTGGTACCCCATCAGCTTGAGGAGGTCGTCGTCGAGTTTCTGAGCAACCTCGAGTGGGCACGACAAGTACTGGTTCTCTTCTTGGCGTAACCATGATGCGTAGTAGGTGAGGTTCAGCCCGGTCCGCGTCGCGTCGGCCGAGTGGGCGAGGTCGACTGGCCGTTCCTGGCTACCGGGGATGACTCGTGTGGCGCCGTTCGCTTCGGTGAAGTCGGTCATTGCCCAGATCGTGTTGCACTGGGGGATGGACATCGCTGGGGAAGTCGAAGAAGTCGAAGGCCCCCTCGTCACGATGGATTGGCTGGCTCGGGGAGTTGGGCCCAATCGAGATGATCTGTGTCAGGCGGACCTGGAATGAGGTGGCCTGATGCAACAGCTTGCCTGCCACCTCGAGCACAAGGGGGTGGGTGAGGAGGCCGCGGCTGGTCATCGAGCGGGCGACCAGCCCACCGGTTCGTTATGTTGCGAAGCCAGAAAAGTTTTCGGAACCGTTGGGGTGGCCTCGATGTGTGGAGACATTTCAGCGTCGATCTGATCGATCACATCATGCGATGCGAGACCGTCGATCACCAGCGCGCCATCACGAGCCAAGACCTCATGGATGTCGTCGGCGGTCGCGGTGGCGGGCACATGCGGCAGCTCCATGACCAAGCCGTAGTGAACATCTACTCAGCTCGATGGGGCCAGCTGTCGCAAAGCGGCAGGGAGCAGCAAATAGCCAAAAGGATGAGGTTGATGAGCCGCGCGGCCGATGCTCCTCGGCCAAGTCGGTGACACAATGTCCATGTGTCAGCGATCATCGAGACCACCGGCCTTGTCATGCAGTTCGCATCGACGCGTGCGCTCGACAGCCTGGACCTGCGTGTGCCCTCGGGGGTGACCGGCCTGGTTGGTGCCAACGGTGCGGGCAAGACCACCCTGATTTCCATCACGTTGGGGCTTTTGAAGCCCACCTCGGGTTCGATCAAGGTGCTGGGCTTCGATCCGTCGAGCAACGGCTCTGAACTGCGTGCCCGAATCGGTTATGGGCCCGAGCGCAACGTGTTGCCCGACGACATGCGTGCGTACGACTTTGTTCGCCACTTCGCTCAGATCAAGGGTTTACCGCGTGACGAAGCTCGCTCTCGTGCCAGTGATTCGCTCTACCTCGTCGGGCTTGGCGAAGAACGATTTCGCGCTCTCGGCACCATGTCGACGGGCCAGCGCCAGCGCGTCAAGCTTGCCCAGGCGATCGCTGCTGACCCGAGCTTCATTGTGCTCGACGAGCCAACCGACGGCCTTGATCCGGTGCAGCGCGATGAGATGCTCAGCATCATCGTCGACGTCAACCGCAAGTTCGGGATCGATGTGATGCTCTCGTCCCACGTGCTCGAAGAGGTCGAACGGATTTGTGACCATGTCGTCGCGCTCGATGCCGGCCGGCTGGTCGCGCAGGGAACGATGGCCGAACTGGCTGGAGCGTCAGGCGGGGTAGAAGTGGAGTTGGTCGACATCGCCGACCGGCCTGGCTCGATCGACGATGTCGAGCGTCGGTTGGCAGGAGCCGGGCTGAACGTGCGGCGGACGGTGTTCACGCTTGCCGTGTCGGGCCGTCCCGACGAGGAGTTGTTCGACGCGATCGCCCAATCGGTAGCGGCGTCGGGTGCTCGCGTTCGCCGTCTCGGGCCGAGGCGCCGGTCGCTCGATGACGTGTTCACCGCCGACATTCATGCCGCCACGACCCGGCATGCTGGAGGCGTCTCATGACCATGTCGCCTACCGGACCGCCCGCTGCTGACGCCCAGACCGGTGCCGGGAATGGCGCACACATCGTTGACCGCGGGTTCCAGCGCTATGAGGGTGTACGAGCGGGTGTTCCCCAAGCCATTGGAAGTGTTGCCTGGCAAAGCATGCGAGCAACTCTCGGGTTGGGGCGTCCAGCGCGTCACAAGATCTTCCCGGTGATCGCAATCGCGATCGCCTACGTGCCGGCGATTGTCTTCGTTGGGCTCTCCGCGCTCATCAGTGATTTGCTCGACCCGAATGAGATTGCCGATTACGCCAATTACTACGGCTTTATCACTGCAGCGATTTTGCTATTTGCTGGTTTGGTTGCCCCCGAAGTGCTCGTCGGTGATCGTCGAAACGGGATGCTCGCTCTGTACCTCTCGACGCCGCTCCACCGTGGCACGTATCTCGTCGCGAAAGGCATCGCTGTGCTGACCACGCTGGCGATGGTCACCCTCGGGCCGCCACTGCTGTTGCTGATCGGATACACCTTTGCCAACGTTGGTCCGGACGGTCTGGGCGACTGGCTTGTCGTGCTGTTGCGGATCTTCGTGTCGGCGTTTGCGGTCTCGGGTGCGCTTACCGCGATCTCGATGGCCGCGTCGAGCATCACCGATCGTCGGGCCTTTGCCTCGATCGGTGTGATTCTCCTTGCATTGGCCACCCCAGCGGTGGCATCGGCGCTCGTCGATGGCGCTGAGCTGTCTCCGAACTGGCGGCTGATCGATGTGTTCTCGACGCCCTTCGAGCTGGTTTTTCGAATCTTTGGGGAGTCGGGAACGTTCCCAGAGCTGTCAACGGTGAACATTGTGCTGGTCAACGCTGGCTGGGTGATCGGCGGTCTGGCCGTGGTTGCGTTGCGGTATTCACGAATGGTGGTGGCCCGATGAACGACGACACACCCCTACGGCCGCAGCGGCCTGTGGCGCCGACCGGCCCACCGATCGCCCCGTTGGCTGCATTCCAACCGCCGCCGCCGCTGCCAGCTTCGCCGCAGGCGCCGCCGCCAACGAAGCAACCACCCCCGCCGGTCGGATCCCAACCGCCTCCACCGGTTCCGGGCACGGCGACGCTGCTGACCGGAATGATCGCGGTGAACAACGTCTCAAAGTTTTTCGGTTCGGTTGTTGCGGTGAGCGATGTGAGCTTTGCGATCAACGAAGGCGTTACCGCGTTGCTCGGACCGAATGGTGCAGGCAAATCAACGCTGTTCCGCATGCTGTGTGGGCTCACCCCACCGTCACGCGGTCAACTCACGGTGCTCGGCGCTAACCCGCGTTCCGACCGTGACGTGCGTGGCTACATCGGCCTCGTTCCGCAACAGGATGCGCTCTTTGATCATTTGACGGTCACCGAGTTTGTACGCATCGCTGCCCAAACTCACGGCATTGACCCGGGTGATGTCGACGGCGTGGCTCAGTGGGCACTCGAACAGGTCGATCTCGCTGATGTTGGTGACAAGCCTGTTGGCCAATTCTCGAAGGGTATGCGGCAACGCGCCAAGGTGGCCGCTGCTCTGGTCAACGACCCAAAGGTGCTTGTGCTCGACGAGCCGCTCACCGGCCTCGACCCCGTGCAACGCCGCCGCATGATCGCCCTCTTCCACCGGCTCGGCGACGAAGGTCGCTGCGTGCTCGTGTCGAGCCACGTACTCGAAGAGGTTGCACGGCTCGGGTCAAACGTGCTCGTGGTGGCGCAGGGCCGACTGGTCGCCAGCGGCGACTATCGCGACCTCCGAGACCTGATGGATGATCGACCGCACCGGATCCGTCTCAACGCATCCGACCCTCGACGCTTGGCCACCGAACTCGTGAGCCGGGGGCTCATTTCGGCGCTCAGCCTCGAACCAGGGCCCGACGGTGGGGCAGTGGTTGTCGACACGCTTGACGTAGATTCGCTGGGCCGACACCTCGCTCCGATCGCGGTGGAAGCCGGCGTTCGGCTACGCGGCGTCAACCCGCTCGACGACGACCTTGAGTCTGTGTTCCGTTACCTCGTGGAAGGCCGATGACATGAATACTCCGCCTGACACCTCGACTCCCGGACCAGCGATGACCTCGTACCCCGCCGGGGTCCGTCGCTCAGCGGTCAGCCCTGTTCGGGCGCTGTCGATCGCGTACCGCGTCATCCTTGGTCAACTCGTCAGCGTCGGTCGAATCATTGCGTTGACGCTGCTGTCGCTCACTGCAACTGTCGCGGGCTTCGCCGTGGGTCGGTCGGATTCGGCCGACATCGACGATGGCGCTGCGGTCATCGCCAGCCTTGGATTTGCGGTCGTGATCCCCGTCGTCTGTCTGGTCTTTGCGGGTGGTGCGCTCGGAGACCTGCGTGACGACAAAACCCTGGTGTACCTCTGGCTTCGTCCGATGGATCGCTGGCCACTCGCTGTGGGAGCGGCACTGGCTGCGTTCACGATGGCGGTGCCGGTCACGCTGGTGCCGATCGTTGCCGGTGCCGCTCTGACCGGTGTGGGCAATGGGCTGGTCGGAGCGACGGTCATCGCGGCACTGGCGGCGCTGATTGCGTACACCTCAATTTTCACGATGCTCGGGGTGTGGCTGCAACGCCACATCGTGTGGGGCCTCGCATACATCCTCATCTGGGAGGGTTTCGTTGCTTCAGCGGGACCCGGCGTTGCTCAGCTCGCGATCCGCAAGTACACACGGTCGATCATCGTCGATCGCACAGGGGCCGATCTCGGCGCGGCGGACTTTTCGACCTTTGCTGGAGTACTCGTTCCGCTGGTCGCCAGCGTCGTGGCTATCGCAATCGCCAGCTGGCGACTGTCCCATCACGACGTCGAATGACCAGCACGCAGGTGGTCAGCGGGTAGTACGGCCGGTTTCTTACGCCCACATGGCGATCTGGACCCGACGGCGGGCGCCTGCTCTCGAATGTCGATATCGACCACAAATCATCGCCGTTCACCTCGACCGATGTGGTCGAGGAACGGGAACCCGTGTTGGTCGGTTGAGTCGGACGCAGCCTCAGGCGGAAGCGGAGGCGCGGGTTTTGCGAAGGATCGGGTCGGCCAGGCCGAGTCCTTTGTCGGCGGCCCACATCACCTTGCCGGCAACGCCGGGGGTGCTGTTGTCGACGAGGTTGCCCATCACGGCGAGCGTGATGTTCGCAATTGACTTCGTGCTGACCGAGAATTTCAGGCCCGGCTTCAGGATCCATGGGTGACCAATGAGGAACGAGAAGCGGCGTCCGGTGCGCAGGAACGCATCGAAGCGCTCGCCGACCTCCTGGTCGTAGCGCGAGTTGGCTGTGGCCGGATGATCGATGAACAAGTCGGCGGCGAGCATTCCCGACTCCAGGCCGTAGTCGATGCCTTCACCGTTCATTGGATTCACGAGCCCTGCTGCGTCACCGATCGCAACCCAACCGGGTCCGAAGCGCTTTTGTGTTGACATCGGAAGGCGCCACGCGCGAGGCCGCTCCAGGTTTGGGCCAAGCTCCCAGTCGGGCCCGACCACGTTGCGGTATGACGCGATCATCTTGTTGAGATTCAATTTCTTGAACCCCTTCATGGTCGAGAGGGCGCCGACGCCGATGTTGACCGTGCCGTCGCCCGCTGGGAACATCCAGCCGTAACCCGGCACCGCAGTGCCGTTCTCATCCTTGAGCGACAACATCGCTTCGAGGTGCTCGCTGCCATGGCGGGGGCTCTCGGCGTACGTGCGGATCGCCAGGCCGAAGGTTTCACCTTCGACGCGGTTGGCGCCAAGCATGCGTGCGACTTGGCCGGGAGGGCCTGCAGCAACGATCGTGAGGTCGGCGGCGAATTTCTCGCTCGGGCCGGTTGGCGTGCGGTCGTCGCTGGTGGCCCGGGCTTCGACGCCGATGACGCGCTGACCATCCAAGATTGGGAAGGCCTCGGTCTCAAAACGAATGTCAGCACCTGCCTCGGCAGCAGCATCGATGAGCGCTGCATCGAGGCGGCGGCGCGGCCAGACGGCGCCGTGGTTCGGGAACCGGTCGGTAGTGGGCCAATCGAGCTCACGCATGGTCTTGCCGGCGATCATTCGTAGGCCGCGAATGCGGTGTGCATCGGCCATATCGATCTCGAGTTCGTTGAGCGCGCCGACAGCGCGCGGTGTGAGTCCGTCGCCGCAGACTTTGTCGCGGCCATGGGGTCCCTTCTCGAACAACACGACCTTGGCGCCGCGCCGCGCTGCACGAATCGCAGCGGCTGCGCCGGCTGGGCCGCCTCCAATGATGGCGATGTCGACCTTTTGCACTCTCCCACGGTGCCTCGAAACGCGCCGGTTTGCACACTCCTGCGAAGCGCCACCCGTCACCATCCGAATCATTGACACACCGATGCCAGAAAGCGGCTGGATTATCGCGTCTCCACTCGTTGGGTTTCGGGCAGGGCAAACGGGCGAATTCGATGTCCGCGCTGACCGAAAGCGGCGTCGCAACGATCCGCACCCCTCACGACCCGATTCTGGGCGTTGTGGATCTTTAACCAATCTTGTGGATTCCCATCCCTTGTGCTGACCATCGCAGCGTTTCATGACATTCATCAAACAAGAGCCAGATGGCTCGCCCGGACCGGAGCGTCCGATTCCGGGTCCCCCAACAAGGAGATCAACACAATGAACAAGCGCATCCGCACCAGCCTTTTGACCGCAGCTATCGCCGGAGGAACCATCCTCGGCGTCACCCAGGTCGGTGGTGTCGCAAATGCCCAAGTCGATGACGCACCGGCCCCGGCCGAGACCACCGCCGACGACGACACGACCGACAAAGCAGCACGCCGGGCAGCTCACCAGGAAGCTCGCCAGGCGAACCGTGACGAGATTGCCTCGTTGCTCGGCCTTGATTCCGAAGCACTGCGGGAGCAGCTTCAGGGTGGCAGCACCCTCGCTGACGTCGCTCAGGCCCAGGGTGTCGAGACCTCCGAGATCGTTGACCTTCTCGTCGGTCAGAAGACCGAGCGCATCGCCGCAGCAGTCGAAGCCGGCCGAATCACTGAAGAGGAAGCAGCCGCCAAGTCTGCTGAGTTCGAAGAGCGTGTCCAGACCCGAGTTGAAGAGGGTCGTCCGGAGCGTGGCGAGGGTGAGCGTGGCGAGCGTGGTCCTCGTGGAGAGGGCGAGCGTGGCGAGCGTGGAGAGGGCGGTCCTCGTGGAGATCGGGGACCCCGCGGCGGTGGAGACCGCACCGCTGAGGCCCCGACCGAAGGCTGAATCCTTCAGCCCTTCGTGATCGAACGCCCGGCCAGGCCCCTCCCGCCCTGGCCGGGCGTCTCGACGTTTTCTCGGACCGTTGGGCCAGCCTTCCCGCCGGCTCACCCACCTCATCTAGATTGAAACTCTCATGTCGACCATCCTGATCGCCGAAGACGACAAGCAGATTCGTGAGGCCCTGGACCGGATCCTTCGTTTTGAGGGTTACGCGACCATCTTGGTGAACGACGGTGCAGCAGCACTCGAGGCATTTGTCGAGAAGGACCCCGACGCTGCGATCGTCGACGTGAATATGCCGTTCGTCGATGGGCTGAGCGTCGTGCGCCGGCTCCGCGATAAGGGTGACCGCACCCCAGTGCTCATCCTCACGGC
>JBLFZD010000056.1:0-14721 GCA_047610085.1 Ilumatobacter sp.
GAGTCAGTTTCAAGGCGAGTTCGGTGCCTACGACAGCCTCGCTGACATGTTCCGCCAGATCGGTTACGACGAAGCCCTGCATCGTCAAGAGAGCGAGATCATGATGACGCAGCCTCGTTTTTCCTGATACGGAGGAGGCCTCAGGGTGGTACGTGCGCCCTCAGGCCGGCAGGCGATTGAGCGCATGAGGGCCAAGAGCGCCAATGGGCACGGTGGGTGACGTTGGGCTCGGTTTTTGCTCGACGCTGGTTGAAGAGTTATGGGTTGCACCATGTGCAGCGACCGGGGTCAGCCGGGCCTTCTTGGATCGTTTCGGAGTGTTCGGCGGGACAGGAGACGCACCCGTGAATACGAGCCCGGACGGTCTCGGTTTCTTGACCACACCACGCACAGGGCACACCGATTTCGTTGCGGATCGGCCCGTAGCCCGGGGTCGAACAGGCCGGGCATGCGGTCGCAGCGCGGTTGGCGAGGTGTCGGGCGGCGCGAACAATGATGGGTTGTCGACTCGGGCATTTGTGAGCGCGGAGGTCGGTTTCAACTCGTGCTCGACCGTGGGGGGAGTGTTGGGTACAGGTGTGTACTGCGGCGTCGAGTGTCGCCAGATCCTGGATTCCTTTGATCACGGTCGGCGTCGACGCGCCGAGGGCACTCACGATCATGGCGTGACCGGGGAACTGAGCTCGGTGGAGAAGCTTGGTGAGATCGCTCGTCGCGTCGACGTCTTCACTGACGGCGACGAGGTCGAATGCCTGCGCGGTGCCGGTGATGACAATGCCTCGGATGTCATCGACGAGCACGATGAGTTCGGTGCATGTCACCAGGAACGGGACAGAATGAGACGGTCCGATGGTGCCCTCCGAGGCAAGGCCGATGCGATGCCCTGATGCTTCCATGCCCATTCGTGCCTTCGCGATGGCGGTGTCTCGTGGCGAAGCGGTGCGTTCGATCTCACCGCTGAACGTTCCGAGCACGTCGGTGTCGACCTCGAACTCGACGACGTCGAGTTGAAGGATCTCGGCAAGAACGGGGCGGACGAGCGCGGCCTTCTGGTGTTTGGTCGCCATCGCTGCGACCAGGTCGCGGTAGTGAGTGACAGGGATCGGTGGTGTCTCGGTGTGACCCATCAGTTCGAGAGTCGCTATTTCGTCGCCGCTGCGAAAGGCCAGAGCGGATGGGTCCGGTGGCGACGGGATTGCCCGATTGCTGGCAATCGCCTCGATCCTCGTGCCTGCGAGTCCTCGGCGCGAGGCGACACGGTCGATTGAACCTGTCTGCGTTGGGCGGACGTTGTCGCCTTCATGACGCTCAATTGAGATGGGCGGCCATTGCGTGGAAGCCGCCGTCGACGTGAAGAATTTCGCCGGTGATCATGCGCCCGAAGTCGGAGAGCAGGAAAACTGCGGCGTCGGCGACCGGCGTCGCGTCGTGCGGGTCCCAAGCCATCGGTGACTGCTGTTCCCATGCGTCCAGCAGGCGTTCGAACGAACCGATCGCTCCGGCGGCACGGGTATGGAGTGGGCCGGCGGCGATGAGGTTTGTGCGGATTGCTCGGTTGCCAAGGTCGCGTGCAAGATAGCGGTTGGTCGATTCAAGTGCTGACTTGCACACGCCCATCCAGTTGTACACGGGCCACGCACGAGAGGCGTCGAAGTCGAGACCGACGAGGGAACCACCGGTTGGTGGAGCGAGATCACGAAGCAGTTTCGCGAGCGAGGCGTACGTGTGGACGCTGGCGTGGAAGGCTCGAGCGATCGGGTCGAATTGAGCGTCGATGAAGCTCTCCGACAGGGCCTCGCGAGGGGCGAAGGCGACTGCGTGGAGAGCGCCGTCGAGGTGGCCCCACCGTTCCTTCAACTTCAGGATGAGCGATTCGACGTCTGATGGGTCGGTGAGGTCAGCTTCGATGACTTCGACGTCGTCGTCCAATGTTGCTGCTGCATGGTGCGTGTGTTCAATGTCACGTTGTAGCCCTGACAAGACAATGTGTGCGCCGGCACTCGACGCGGCCACCGCAGTTGCGTAGGCGATCGAGTCGGTGTTGACGACCCCGGTGATGAGGATGTTCTTGCCTGCGAGGAGTTGAGTTGTCATCGTCGTGATCCCTGTTGTCAGTCATCGTTCTCGCCGAGCGAGTGGTCGTGCTGGGCTTTCTGTTGGTCGTATTGGATTGAGCTTCCCACCTGCGTGGAGGAGGGTTGCTGTGAGACTTTATGCCCGGTTGATGGAGCGCAGACATCGGCCGGTGTGACGTCGGAACGGGTGTCGCCGCAGGCTTGCTGACCGAGCAAGAACGTTGAGGCGTGCTCGACAATTTTCGGCAGTGAATGCGGGTCGCCACATCTCGCGGCGTGATGATGCGTGGCGGGCGACAAGTTCTCCGATGATCGAACGTGCCGCCGATATGCAGCGGTCTGCAGCTTGGTTGGGTTCGCGTGGTATCGAGCGGTTTCTGGATCGCTGAGATTGTTCGACGTCGCCGACGATCACGTCTCGCGCGTCGGCGTGAGCGCCCACTTCGACACACCCGCCGAGCCTGGGACTGCAGCGACGTTCGCCGGCCGACGCTCAGAGGTTGCCGAGTTGAACGTCCACGGTCGACTATGGGTTGAGATGGCACGACAACTCGCGGGCGACCAGCTCAACATCGGCAGTGCGCTGAGCCGTGGCCGACTCTTGAACCATGTGTACATGCCGAGGTCGTGCACGCTCGACATCGAAGAGGACGGCCCGCACGCCCGGACTGTCAGCCTTGCCGACGCGAGCGAGTCACTCGAACGGGGGATTCGCCGTCGCCGCAACAAGCACCTCGCCCCCGATGAGAGAGCAACCGTGCCGATCGAGGCGTGGCCGACGCCTGACCTGCATTCCGAGAAGCGACGAGTCGAACAGATGCTCGGAGCGGCAGACGCGAACCGACAGCGCGATTTCGACTCGCAAGCCTGGAAACCAGCCAGCACGGCCGCCGCAGTCACCTCGCTGCGCACGAAGCCGACGCGCATCAACTCAAGGCGATCGAAGCGATCCTCAACGGACGGTCCGACAAGGCGATTGCCTGCAGCGTCACCGACCCGCAGTCGTGCATCGCGAAGTCACTCGGCCGTCGCCCCGGCCGAGGCGAGCCTGATCGCGAGTGGGTGCGAACCGTCGCCACAGCGGAGCGCTACCGAGTCGAACACAACATCAACGACAAGCGCACCCTTCTCGGCGCGTACCTCGAGGACATCCCCGTCGACCAGATGGACTGGGAGATGATCCACAACAGCGTCACCGAGACCCGCCAGGAGCTTGGAATCGAGAAGCCGCAGCCGCGAGGACGTGGTAGCGAGTTTCCCTCGATCGCGCTGTGACAGCCGGACGACGGCGAACGTAGTCCCGTTGATCCGGTCAGCGGCCTCGTCGTTATTGAGCGGCAAGCGATGCGATTAAGCGTGGCTGCCGGCCATTTCTTCGGCGATCGGAAGTGCCTGATTGATGATTGGTGGTGTCGTTGCGGCGGTTGTCGTAGCGTTCGAGGTTGCCGGTCGGTGGGTTCTCTCTGTGCCTGCTGGCGCGCGAGTTTGGCTTTGTATCGAAGTGCTTGCCGGCCGGTTGCTTCACTGAGGTGTGGTTCGAAAGAGGCAAGAGCACTATCAACCCGTATCAGGAGTGCCCACCTCGGTTTTCATCACCGAGAAAGGCATCTGCCATGACCACCACCATGATTGGGATCGACCCTCACGAGGGCTCCCACACTGCTGTTGCGATCGACAGCAACGAACACGTCCTCAACGAGATCCGAGTGCGATCGTGCTCGACCCAAACCGTCTGTCTACGTGAGTGGGCTCAACGGTTCGAGGAACGAACGTGGGCAGCCGAGTCCGCCCACGGCCTCGGCTATCTCCTCGCCCAACAACTCGTCGCAGCCGGCCAAACCGTGATCGACGTGCCACCAGTTCGCGCATCTCGTGTGCGCGGGCCCGGCTCACGACGGTCGCAAAAGAACGACCCCAACGACGCCCGTTCGATCGCAATCGTCTCCACGCCCTCTTGGTCGAGATGGTGCCTGGCGGTGCCAGCTTCCAGATCACCGCGGTGAGCAGGGTCAACACGGTCATCAACGACTTCGAACCCGTCGACGCGATGGGCCGACAACGCCAAGAGGTTGCTCGCGAACTCGCTGTCGACAAAGTCCGGCACCGCCTCAATCAGCGAGGCAACCGGCAGCTGAACTCGGCGCGTCGCGATCTCGCAACTCCGACACGACATCGTCGGCCGCGCTTGCTTCGACCGTAAAGTCGCCGAGGGCAAAACCTCCAATGAAGCAATCCGCGCGCCCAAGCGCCGGCTCTCCGATGTCGTTTATCGACATCTCGTTGCTGACGCTCGCCAACAGAGTTGATGTTCAGATGGGCCCGAGAAGGACACCCAGGAACGACTCTTACTCCAGCGTGACCGGCTCTGCATCCTGAACATCCGGCTCCTCGGAGAAGTCACTTCCCGGACCCAACAACGACGCTCTGCCCGGCCAGGCAAGAGGGTCGTCATCGCCGCGCCCGAAACGCCCCTCAAAACTGCCCCCTGACACAAAGAGGCTTCGATAGACGGCGGGTCGTTGAACAAGATGTGGTTGTGATTATCGAGCAGCTTCGGCACTGTCGAGATGTCCTGCGATCGGGTCGTTGGTCAGTTTGGCGATGCGGGCGCGCACCGCACTGGCCGTGTCGAACCCTTCAAACGGTTCCACTGGACGGTCGGCGCCGTCGACGAGTAGACGAGCTTGTTCATTGACGAGTGCGACGTAGGGGAACTCGTCGTCGTTGCCGCGCACGAGGAACCAGAAGCCGGTGTCGCCGACACGGTGAGGTCTCAGGTCGTTGACCACGATCGGTGTGCCGTCAAGTAGCGCTGCTTCCTGTTCGACTATCAGGGATCCGGTGTTGGCGCCGTGGTAGCTGGCGGTGACGTTGAGTTGAAACAACGCTGTCGTGAACCCCGTGGTGGGGTCGGCCGGGTCGGTGATCGTCCGACCGCTGTCTACGCTGACGATGCGACCTTCGACGATGACATCGGATGCCGCGACCAGCTCGTCGATCGTCGTGAACACAGGACCTGAGGCCTCGATCTTGACTGGATCGGGCAACGACGGTCCATTGCTCACCCTCCAGACAGCGAAGGCGCCGACTGCGAACAGGAGGAGGACGGGGAGCACCGTCGACAGGTGACGCGACCACGACGATGGGGCTGTTTGTGTTGGTGAGGCTTTGGTCATGGTGTTGGGAGGACGTAGGTGCTGGCGGGGCTGCGCCGGTCAAGTGCGGCGAGTTCCACGTTCGGATCGATCCACCGCTCGTGCAAGCGGCCGTTCCAGGCAACGAAGACGTCGGCGCGGACTTCGACGTCGTCACCAAGAAGCGGGCGAAGATCATTGGCAATGAGATGTGCTGTTGTCAGGATCAAGTCGGCGCGCACGGTGGCAGCGGCGGCCTGCCAGTCCTCGAGCACATAATCGGCGCCCACCTCGAAGGTGGTGCCCTCAGAGGGGTCGGTGACTCGGAATACCACGTGGCTCGCACGTTCGGTCAACATCACTCTCCATGACAGAACGTACCCGTCGTCGTTCCAGCGGACATTGCCGTCAGTAGCAACGTGGCGGAGCGGCAGCACCACGTTGAATGCAACCATCGTGGCAAGCACAGCGATCGTCGGGCGACCGACGCTTGTCTGACGCGAACCCGGCGCGTCCTGGCTGTGGTAGCTGTGCGCGGCTTGCCGAGTCCGGAATCGGGCCGGCCAATCCGGTGCGAAGAAGATCGGTGTGAGGGCAATCATCACCCATGGGAACATCCCGATTTGGAACAGCAGCGCAGTCGCCACATGAAACGCGACGAGCACCGCGTAGGCGATCGGGCGGGATCGACGCCACAGCAACCACCCGACGATGGTCAAGTCGAACGCTGCACCAGCCCAACTGAATGCGAACGCGGCGAATGGATCGTCGAGCCACGGCCCTACGATCGGCCGGTCTGTCCGTGCTGCCAACCAGGTCTGCAGCGGCTCGGCCCGCAGCAGCCAGTCACTGTTGAGCTTCGCGACCCCGGCGAACACGTACACGGCGCCGAGTTGTGCTCGCAGCGCCCACACACTGACGGCCGCAACTCGCCCATCGATCGGGCCCGGCAACACGGCGAGTACCAGTGCGGCAAGTGTGAGGAGCCAGTAGTGGTTGAGGTAGAGGCCAGCGTCGATCAGCTCGCAGTATCCGAAGCCCACCGCAAACAGGGCTGCAGCGGTGCGAGTGCGTTTACCGGCAGCAATCGCGACTCCCAGAAGGGCAAGACCGCCGACAAGCGCATACATCCACACCTGCCGAAGCGGTCGCACCCACTCGAAGCCTGGGTACGTCAGGTGATGGGCGGGCGCAAGGTAGAACTCGTCGACCCAGCCGCGAGCAATGAACCGGACCTGGCCAGCGACGATGAGCAGACCGAACGCGACCCGAAACGCAACGAACGACGACGCCGGAAGCGTCCGCTCGAAGAACCGACCCCGAAGCGACGTCGGGTTCGGTCCGAACGGTGCTGTGGGTTCAGCCGTCGCCGTCAGCATCGGAGAACTGCACCGAGAGACCGAGTGAGCTGACAACGTTGGTCGTGATCGTGCGCTCAAGATCCATGATCGCTTCTGCATCGAGGCCGGCTGCGGCGTCGAACTCGGCTGTGAGTTGCTCGACGACCTCGTCGTCGAGCAGACCACTCATGCCAACAGTGTTGCCGGTTGAAGCCGTCGGGTCACCGAGAATCGTCCACCGCATCCCTGCGAGCTTTGCCTCGGCGACATGAACCGCCGGGTCGTTCGCTAAGCCGACGAGACCGAACAGCACCTCGTTCACAGCACCCTCGATGGTCGCGTTCGCCGCCTCGTCATCAACGGCGAGGTCGGGGCCGACATCGCGCCAGGTCGCAGCGAGCGCCGCTGCTTCTTCAGCAACCAGCCCCGCAGAAGCAGTTGCGTACTCGCACAGTTGCCGCTCCGGTACCGCACCGCCAGCAAGACCAATGAGTTCTTCGATGACCGCGAGGCCGCGCTGATCGGCGCCGTACAGCTCACGTAGCGCTGCTGCGTCGACCGGATCTCCAGCATCAAGAATGTCAAGCACGTCGCTTGTCGTCACGGTCGGGTCGATGATGAATCGTGATCGTCGTTCCATCACCGGGCCGAACCAGAATGGCAGCACCGACACCCACGCAATCCGAGTGACGTTCACCTGCTCGGCCAGTCCGCCGCCATCAGCATCAGCACACCAACCTTCGACCGAGCCCGTCAGTGACGATGCTGCGTCGGCGAACGAGGCAAAGCGGTCGGGCACCGCCGTCGTCGTGATCGCCGCAACCGCGTCCGACCTGGATCCTCCGCTGTCGCCACATGCGGCGAGTATCAGGGCGCTCCCCACGCCGAGCGCAAGGAGAAGTCCGGGGCGCTTCACAATGCCTCCAGGAACGAAACGAGGTCGGCGCGAGTCGCAGCGTCTGTCGTCCGGAACGCTTCCATTGCAGCTGCCCCTTCGCCGCCGTGCCACAGGATGGCTTCTTCGATGGTTCGGGCCCGTCCGTCGTGTATCAAGAACCGTGCACCATTCACGTCGTCGATCAAACCGAGTCCCCACAGCGGCGGGGTGCGCCATTCGGTTCCACTCGCTTCAAAGTCGGGGCGGTTGTCAGCAAGCCCGGCACCCATGTCATGCAGTAGCAGGTCGGTGTACGGGTGGATGGTCTGGTCGCTCAACGCTTCGATACCAACAACGTTGATCGGCCCGGTCGTGAACGTGCCAACATGGCACGACGCGCACCCCATGTGGGCAAAGGCTGCAGCGCCGCGCTGCACGTCGTCCGTCTCGACGTTACGCGCGGATGGCACGGCAAGCGTGCGTGTGTAGAACGTGACATCACCGAGGCGATCGTCGGGAACTTCGGGTTCGTCGCCGTCGTTGCCATTTGGTGCCGCCTGACACTCCGGTTGCGTGGGGGTGCATGACTCGTCGGGGTTGAGCGACGACGTAATGCCCATGTCGCCGAGGAACGCACCGGCAGACTGCGCTTGCACCGTTGGAGCGTTCGCCTTCCACCCGAACCGTCCGAGTTCGATCGACTCCGACGCCGGGTTCCACACACGGTTCGGGCGGCCCGAAATACCGTCACCATCTACGTCATCGGCGTCAGCGTTGGCCACGATGTCGGCCTCCGGGATCGCTTCGAGTAAACCCATACCAATCACCTGAGGGGCGAGACGCGGTGAGATCATCAACCCCGATCCGTCGTTGGTGTCGAGCGGTCCGAATGCCGCCGACTCGATCCGGTATGTCGGCTCGCGCAATGAGTAGGACGCACCGTCGTCGTACTCCCCGGCCCGCTCGGTGTACGAAATGACGAGTTCGCCTTCGGGTGGAACACCGACAACGGCGCGGTCCTGCAGTTGGTCGCCATACACCGGGTGTGGATTCGGTCCCCCGACATCGCTCTCGCCGGGCAGGGAAATCCGGAGCAAGAGTCCGAGTTCGCCCGAGCCGGTGGACGCCGGGATACCTCGGCCGTCGCGGAGATGGCACGACGAGCACGCCTGTGCGTTAAACATCGGGCCCAAGCCATCGCGGGCATCAGTCGACGCTGGCGCGGTGACCCAGTTCTGCGTGAAGAACGAGTCGCCGATCTCGAAGACTCGTCGTTCTTCGTTCGTCAGCGTCGGCGCCGGAAACCCGAACGCGTTGCTCCCAGCGACTTCGCGAGTCGTCTCACCGCCGAGCGCGACGGGAACCCGTGCCTCGCCATCGCCACCGCATGATGCGGCAGCAACGGCGAACAGGCAAGCTGCGACGATCGGTGATCTCACAGACACAACGTTGTGAATCGCACTCAGGTGACGTTGATCGTCAAGCCGAGGGCTTGAGCAGCTGCGACGATCGTCGGCGTCTGATCCTCGAGCGCTGTGATGCCCGTGAGGATGCTCGCTCGGCCAGGATCACTGTCAGCCACACCATCGCGCAGGTGCTGATCGAACGGCGCCGGAATCATCTCGACCGCAGCGACGCTGGCAGCAACTTCGGCTTCGAGCTGGTCGGCGAGGTCGCTGTCTGCTTCACGGATCGCGTCGAGCACACTTGGACCCTCGACATCGCCGGGATATTCAGCCATCAGCACGCGCTGGACGCCAACGGCATTGGCGATGATGTCGTTGTGCGTGTTGTCCGAGAAGCACGAATGCTCGTCCTCCTGGGACCGTGCCGCATACGCCACATTCATCCGTTCGCCAGCCAGCTCACCACGGCTCAGTTCGCCAATGCCCGTGATGATGTCGGTCATCGACGCCTCAGGATCGGCCGTCGTGAACGTGTCGTAATAGTTGCCGTCACCAGCAGGGTCCCAAGCCGTGACCAGGTCGCCGAGATGAACAAGCAACAGGCCCGACACCTCCGCCAGGTAGACCCCCCTGCGGTCGGCGTTCGCAGCATCGACGTAGTCACTCACCGGACGTTCACCAGGACCATCTTCGCTGAGATCCTGGCCCCACAGGAGGAACTCGACGGCATGCCAACCCGTCGAAATGTTGGTCTCACCGCCGGCCTCGTTTGCCTCGGTGAGCAGCGCAGCGTCGATCACCGGGAAGTCGGTGGGATTGTTCACAATGCCCGCTTCGGCATCGCCCTCCACGTAATCAACGTAGGCCTCATCCATTGGCCACGCGTTGATCAGCCCCTCGGGACCATCGTCTTCGTTGTCGATCGGGCCGTTGTAAAAGCGAAACGCCTCGGTGGGGCCATAGTCATCACGGGCCCCAAGCCAAGCATCCTTCGCCGCGTCAAGCGTCGCGTCGGTCGGCTCTGCAACGAAGGCATCGACAGCGTCGTCCATTGTGGTCGCCGAGGCGAGGCTGGCGACGTAGGAGGCGTGCACACCATCGGCGTACGTGGTGACAGCGGCGGACAACGTGTCGCTGTTGACACCGTCGTCGCTGCTGCCGCACGAAGTAAGGAACCCGGCCGTGACGACCAGGACTGAAAGAGGAGTTCGGATTCGCATGGATGGTGAGTGTAAAGGTTGCTTAACTAAGCAACAACAGCAAGCACAACATTCCCTGACTCAACGAGTTGCAGGGAGAAGGGTCGCCCGTCGGCAGACCCGCTCGAAGCTGAAGGGCCAACCGGTCTCCAACATCTCGCTTCAATCAGATGACCAGAAGGGCGAAGGAAAGAACAGCCTCGTCTTGGTCGGGCGAGCGGGAGAGCGACTACATGAATTTGACGGGCTACATCACAGCCACGAAGTACACCATCCCGTCCGTTGAAAGGCCGACGAGATTGTCCGCAAAGACAGCTCCGAGACCCGCCCATGATCATGCAAACCTGAGCACTCGCCGTGCGGTAGGAGCCGCACATAATGGGAGTGCCGTAATTCGGCCTTCCGAGCCGGGCATTGGCGCAGAGCGACATCCGGGCCGGACGACTCGACCGGCCTATACGAGAAGTACTGCGAGTACCGTCTCGAGGTCTCGCTCGTGCTTCTCCTTGTCGAAACGTGAGGCGGATACGACCTCCGTCGCTGCAGCCGACTTCGCGACGATTGCTCCGAGCAGGTTCGGGGTGCGGACCTCGAACCGCTCGCTTGCGAGCTCTACGATCACGGGCTCCGCACGCTTGACCGCGTGCGTGGCGCACGGCGCTTGAACGACGCGTCCCTTGCGGTCTCGACCGGGTCGGCTCCGAGGCCGTCGGGCGCGAGGAGGTCGATCTTGGCGTCGCGCTTCATGAATCTGACGATTCCCTCTGGCGAATGTGCTGAGTCGAAGCCGTCGGCGACCAGCGCATTGGCGACGTCTCGTAGGGCGTTGTGGGTGAACGTGCCGACATCGACGACGATGTCTCCGTCATCGGTTGCCCGCGGCAGTTCGACGCCTTAGACGGTGGCGCGGATTGCGACCATCTGCCCGCCGACGACCGCCCATGTCTGGGTGTTGGTGGATGCGACCAGCCGCGCAATCGCTGTCCACGCCTCCTACGCGGCCGGCTGCAGCCGGGTGAAGTCGACGGCGATCGTCATGAGACGACTCGGAGCGCCTCGGCGGCGGCGCTTGCGTCGGCGGCATCGAGCAGATCGAGCACGGCAACGATCGGGGGCATGAACTCGTCTCCGAACTCGATCGGGTCGTCGACGATGCGAAGCACGACGTTCAGATCGTTGGCATCCGGGTTGGCGCGATAGTCGGCGCGGAACGCGTCTGCGTCCTGAGCGCTGATGTACATGTCTCTTTGCTCGGGTCGTCCGGTGCCGGCACCGTGATGGATCGCAGCACGGGCGCCACCGTGGCGGACACGCGGGTCGTCGCCGATGCAGCCGTCGAAGGCCGGGAGAATCCGGACCCGTTCGTTTCGGCTTCGTCGCCGCACGAGGCGAGCGAGGTCGATGGCCTCATCGATGCCGGCGGGGGTCCAGCGTTGAGCACCCGCTGCCACGCGGCTCGTTCCGTGAGTGGCCGACCTCGCTGCGGCCTCAGGATGCGGTGTCGGTGAAGGGAATCGGGGTCGATGGCCCAGCTACGACCGAAGCGCTTTGCATCCAATTCGCTGGCGTCGATGAGTCGGCCCACCTGCACATGGGAGACGCCGAGCGCGCCGGCAGCCTGGTCGACACTGAGTTGGGCCATAGGCAGCGGAGAGCTAATACGTGAGATATGCAACGTATTATGTCCGGGCCGTGAGTTGACGAGTCGACGCCACCCGCCGGATGACTGTCATTCGGCGAGGTCTCGCTTGTCAGCAATTTGTCCGCGAACGGGACGAAACCAGCGGGAATCAGACGACACCAACCGATGCGAGCGACCGTCGAAAAGCGTGCCTAAACGTCGCTCAACGAGAACTCCAGATACCGGAGTTCAAGTCCTGCTTCCGACACGTTGCTTGAGCGCCGAGCGACGGCCTGACTACTTGCGGGCCTTCTTCGTCAGCGTGACGGCCTGGCCCGCAGCGAGTTGACCGCAGGCGGCATCGATGTCGGTGCCTCGGTTGCGGCGCACGGTGGCGTTCGCACCGAGCTCCTCGAGCCGGTCACGGAAGGCGTACACCTTCTTCAGAGGCGTGCCCTTGGTCGGGTAGCCCGGCGTCGGGTTCAGCGGTATCAGGTTGACGTGCGCACTTGGCTGGAGCTTCCAGCAGAGCTCGGCGAGTTCCTTCGCATCGGACTCCCGATCGTTCACGCCCTCAATCATCGCCCACTCGAAACTCACGCGACGGTTCTTGACCTCGAGGTACTCAGCGCAGGCATCGAGCAAATCGTTGATCGGATACCGCTTGTTGATCGGCACCAACTCGTTACGCAACTCGTCGTTCGCCGCATGCAACGACACGGCGAGGTTCACCGGGAGCGGCAGGTCCTTCATAGCCTTAATACCCGGAATGATGCCGACCGTCGAGATCGTGATGTGCCGTGCCGACAAGCCGATGTCACCATGAATTCGTTCGGTAGCACCCCACACCCGGTCCAGGTTCGCCATCGGCTCGCCCATGCCCATGAACACAATGTTGCTCACGCGGCGGCCTGACACCTTGGCTGTCTGTGAGGCGCGAATGACCTGCTCGACGATCTCGCCAGTGGTCAGGTGGCGGGTGAAGCCAGCCTGGCCTGTGGCGCAGAAACCGCATCCCATTGCACAGCCGGCCTGGCTGCTCACGCACACCGTGGCACGGTCGGGGTACAGCATCAGCACCGTTTCGACGCGGCTGCCTCCATTGAGCTCCCAAAGGAACTTCACGGTGTCGCCAGCGTCGGACACGGACTCGGTCACCAGTTCGAGGGCGAGCGGCAGCTCGTTGTCGATGCGGCCACGCAGCTTCTTGGGCAGGTTCGTGATGTCAGCCGGGTCGGCGAGTTGTTCGTAGAGACCAGCCCACACCTGATCGAGCCGGTAGCGCGGCTCGCCATCGAGGAGTTCACCGAACTCCTCGCGGGTCAGGTCGTAGCGAGTGGTCGTCGCAGTGCTCATTTAGTGAACCTCTCTGCAAGCTCGGTGTACTGACCGATGCGGTCACGGATTACGTCGAGGCTGGCCGTCCAGAACGCTTCGTCGGTGACGTCGAACCCGAAGGCTGCACCCAACTCTTCGGCGGTGTCCATGCCGGCACGAGAAAGCAGCGTGTCGTAGCCACCACGGAACTTCTCGGGGTCGGCCTGGTACTCGGCGAACAGGCCGAGGCCAAACAGTAAACCGTAGGTATAGGGCCAGTTGTAGAAGTGCGAGCCGTAGTAGTGAGGCTTCAACAGCCACATGTACGGATGTGCGGTTGATTGATCCAGGCCGTCACCGTAGGCGGCAGCTTGGGCATCGGTCATCATCTCGCACAACTCGTTGGCGCTGACGGTGCGGCGCTGACGGCGGGCAAATAATTCGGTTTCGAAGGTGAAGCGAGAGCGGATATCAACCACGACCTGATTGGAACCCTGGAGGTCGACGTCAAGGAGCGCAAGACGGTCGGCGTCGTGCTCGGGGCCAGCCAGACGGGCGAGGCCCGCCTCGACCACGAGGGTTTCGCAGAAGATGGATGCCGTCTCGGCAAGCGCCATGGGGAGCCGACGCTGGAGCGCTGTGCGATGAGCGAGCGTGGTGTTGTGATACGCGTGGCCCAGCTCGTGTGCAGTGGTCTGGGTCGACTCAGCCGAGCCCGACCAGTTGAGCAGAACGAGCGAACGGTCCTCGACGAACGACATACAAAACGCCCCGCCGGACTTGCCATCACGCGGAGCTGCGTCGATCCATTCCTCGTTGATGGCTCGGTCGACCAAGCCGCCGAGCGTCGGGCTGAACTCGCCGAATGCGGTGCGTACGACATCGAGACCGTCTTCCCACGCGACAGGACCAGCGCTGACGGGCGCAGGTGCAACGAGGTCCCACCACGGCAAACCCTTGCCTGCTTCGTGGCCGTGAAGTTTCGCTTTGGCCTGCATCCAGCGACGGAAGTCGGGGAGCGAGGCGGTGACCGCTGACTGCATGGCGTCGAAGGTCGCGTGACTCACGCTGTTGGCGAACAGCGAGGCATCAAGCGGTGATTCCCACTTACGGCGACGGTTGATTGCATTGGCCTCGCCCTTGATCGCATTCATCGCAGCAGCGACCGGAACGTCGATCGACGGCCACGCAGCAAGTTCAGCTTCGTATCCGGCCCGACGAACGGCCGGATCAGGATCGGTGGCGAGACCGCGAATCGCATTGATCGGCAGCGTCGTCATGCCGTCGGGCAGGTTCACTTCAGCGGACAGTTGCGAGGTGATCTCGCGTTGGAGGCGACCCCAAGCGCTTGCCCCGGTTGCGGACAATTCCGCGTAGAGATGTTCTTCGGACTCAGACATCTGATGTCCGGCGCGTTCGGCGAGGCGGGTCAGTGGGCCGACATGCTCGGCGGCTTGGGTGCTCGCTGCGGCGAGCGCTTCGAGGTCAAAAGAAGCAACCCAGTCAGCCAGACGGGCGAGGAGTGGGCTGAGCTTCGACTCCACTGGTTCGAGTTCACTCATCATCGCCTGAGCGGCGGCGTTGCGCGAGTCGGTTGCAACCGACGCATAGACGTAGGCGCCAAGAATGTCGATCTCCGACGAGACCCGGTTGTACTCGGCGATCACGACATCAGCGGTCTCGGCGTCGATGGCGGTCGGCGTGCGGGCATCACCAGCTCGCACATCGTGCTGGTCAAAGAGCTGAATCAAT